>JAYTMQ010000095.1:0-18122 GCA_043728355.1 Bacteroidota bacterium | reverse complement strand
GTTAATTCGACTACCAAAAAAGATGTAATGTCTATCTGTGGTTATGGTTATATTTTTTTTGATGATATATGGACTATATTATAAAAGTGTTTGGTATTAATTTCGGGCGTTGTCAAAGATATTTATGTATTGGAAGGAACATTTGTAGCAAAAGGAAAAACCTTGGCAACGATTCAAAACCTCGAAGTTGTCGAAATGCTCGAAGATTATAAATCGGCATCGGCAAACATCGAATATTTACAATTAGAATATGATCGTCAAAAAACATTAAGTGATGAAAATGTAAATCCGAGAAAAGTTTTTCAAGAAGTAAAATCGAAATTGGCAGTCGAAAAGGCCAGAGCACAAGCCGCAAAAACTAAGTTGCAAGCTTTGAATGTTGGTTTGAACTCTAGTACATCGTTGTTGCCAATTGTATCGCCAATTTCTGGATATGTTGGAAAAATCAGCATTTCAAAAGGTGCATTTGCAGAAACGGGAATTCCGCTTTTTGAGGTTGTTGATAACAGTCAAATGCATTTAGATTTGAATGTTTTCGAGAAAGATTTAGGAAGCATTTCGATTGGGCAAACTATTGATTTTATTTTGACCAATCAAGGAAATAAATCTATCAAAGCAACCATTTTTGGCATCAACAAATCATTTTCTAACGAAAGTAAAACCGTTGCTGTTCACGCCAAAATCAATGCTGCCGATGCCAAAGGATTAATTTCTGGAATGTATGTTTCGGCTAATATTAACATCAATAATTCGACCGTTCCAGCATTGCCAAAAGAGGCAGTTGTCAAAGATGGCGAGAAATTTTTTGCTTTTATTCAAGAAAAACACCTAGAAAAGGCAAAACCTAAACCAGAAGGAAATCACAATCATAAAGATGCGGAAGAACATTCTGAAATCGAAAGCAAATTGAATAACGAAATTCATTTTGAAGCCGTTGAAGTTATTCCAGGCACCACCGATTTAGGTTATACCGAAGTCAAATTCATTAAAGAAATTCCTGCCGATGCCAAAATTGTTGTCAAAGGCGCATTTTATTTATTATCAGCCAAAAAAGGTGGTGCTCACGAACATTAATTTATTTTCAAAATGTTAGATAAAATCATTCAATTTAGTATAAAAAATAAATTTATTATACTATTATTTACGCTAGTTCTCATCGCTTGGGGAAGTTATTCCATAAAGAATTTACCACTCGATGCGTTGCCAGACGTAACCAATAATCAGGTTCAAATATTGACAACTGCACCAACATTGGCAAGTCAAGAAGTCGAGCAACTCATTACTTATCCGTTAGAACAAGCCGTAAAAACCATTCCAAATGTTATCGAATTGCGAAGTATTTCTCGCTTTGGATTATCGGTTGTAACCGTAGTTTTCAAAGATGATGTAGATATTTATTGGGCTCGAGAACAAATTTTTCAACGACTTGCTGCTGCAAAAGAAAAAATTCCTGCATATGCTGGTTCGCCAGAATTAGCACCTATAACTACTGGATTGGGCGAAATTTATCAATATGATGTCTATGCCAAAAAAGGTTATGAAGACAAATACGATGCTGTAAAATTACGAACCATTCAAGATTGGATGATTATTCCGCAACTGCAGGGTATTGAAGGTGTTGCAGATGTAACTTCTTGGGGCGGAAAATTAAAACAATATGAAGTTGCCGTAAATCCAAATACACTTAACAGTTTAGGGGTTACGATAACCGAAATTTTTGAGGCTTTAGAAAAAAACAATCAAAATACGGGTGGTGCTTATATCGAAAAAGACCAATATTCTTATTTTATTCGAAGTGTCGGAATGGCAACTGGCGTAAAAGATTTGGAAAATGTGGTTGTCAAAAACAGAAATGGTTCACCGGTTCTAGTGCGTGATGTGGCAACGGTTAACGAAGGAATTTCTTTGCGTTACGGCGCATCAACCAAAGATGGAAAAGGTGAAATTGTTTGTGGTTTGGCATTAATGCTTAAAGGCGAAAACTCAAGCGCAGTTGTGGAAAGAATCAAAGAAAAAATGATTCAGATTAATAAAACTTTGCCCGAAGGCGTTGTTGCCGAAGCATTTATTGACCGTGGAAAATTAGTAAAAAGTGCCATCGGAACCGTAACCAAAAACTTATTAGAAGGCGCATTAATTGTAATTTTTGTTTTGATTTTATTCCTCGGAAATCTTCGTGCAGGATTAATTGTGGCTTCGGTAATTCCGCTATCGATGCTGTTTGCAGTGATTTTAATGAATTATTTTGGGGTAAGTGGCAACCTAATGAGTTTGGGTGCCATCGATTTTGGAATTATTGTCGATGGAGCCGTCATAATTGTCGAAGCCACAATGCATCATTTACAAAAACTAAAACGTGAAAAAGAGTTGTCGCAGGACGAAATGGACAGTGAAGTCTATAAATCGGCATCAAAAATTAGAACTAGTGCGGCTTTTGGCGAAATCATAATTTTGATTGTTTACCTGCCAATCCTAGCATTGGTTGGCACCGAAGGCAAAATGTTTAAGCCAATGGCAATGACGGTTGGATTTGCCGTAATCGGAGCATTTATTTTATCGTTAACGTATGTACCAATGATGAGCGCACTATTTTTGTCAAAAAATACCGAACGCAAACCCAATTTTAGTGATAAAATGATGGCTTGGTTCGAATCTTTTTATGCGCCATTTTTAGATAAAGCCTTGCGTTTCAAAAAAGCAGTTTTGGCAATTTCGTTAGCCATACTTGTATTTGCAATAATCGTTTTTCAAAATATGGGTGGCGAATTTATACCAACTATCGAAGAAGGCGATTTGGCAATAAATGCTACAATTATGACCGGAAGTTCGCTGTCGCAAATGGTAAAAACCACGACCGAATATGAGAAAATATTAAAATCCAAATTTCCCGAAATCAAGACAATTGTCACCAAAATTGGATCTGGCGAAATTCCAACCGATCCAATGCCAATAGAAAGTGGCGATTTAATTATTGTACTAAAAGACAAATCCGAATGGACTGGCGATTACGAAGATTGGGAAGATATTGCAAATGCAATGAAAGAAGAAATGGAAGCTATTCCTGGTGCAGCAATCGAAATTTCGCAACCCATTCAGATGCGTTTTAACGAATTAATGACGGGAAGCCGAAGCGATATTGCGATCAAAATTTTTGGTGACGATTTGGAAACTTTAGATAACAAAGCCAATGAATTGATTGGAAAAATTAATAAAATTGAAGGAATTGGCGATTTAAAAGCCGATAAAGTCACAGGTTTACCACAAATAACCGTCAAATACGATTACAACAAAATCGCTTTGTATGGTTTAAATATTTCAGATATCAACAAAATAATTCGATCATCTTTTGCAGGCGAAAGTGCTGGAACAATTTATGAAGAAAGCAAACAGTTTGATGTTGTGGTTCGAATGAATCAAGCCAATCGAACCGACATTTCGGATGTTTCCAATCTTTTTATTCCGTTGCCAAACGGGCAACAAGTGCCGCTTTCGCAAGTTGCATCAATTACTTTTGAGCAAGGTCCAGTGCAAGTTTCTCGCGAAAACGGAAAACGTAGAATCACAGTTGGTCTTAATGTTCGTGGTCGTGATATCAAAAGTGTAGTAGAAGAAATTCAGGGAAAATTAGATAAAAACTTTAAACTTCCGACAGGATATTTCATTATTTATGGTGGACAATTCGAAAATTTGATTGAAGCCAACAAGCGACTTTCGGTAGCATTACCAATTGCTTTGGGATTAATTTTAGTACTTTTGTATTTTACATTTAATGACATTAAACAATCGCTTTTAATTTTTACTGCAATTCCACTTTCGGCAATTGGTGGCGTTTTTGCGTTATCCTTGCGAGGAATGCCATTTAGTATTTCGGCTGGTATTGGGTTTATAGCCTTGTTCGGAATTGCTGTTTTAAACGGAATTGTATTAATATCCTATTTTAACCAACTTAAATCCGAAGGCCTTAGCGATGCTTTACAACGGGTTTTAATTGGTACAAAAACCAGATTGCGACCCGTTTTAATGACCGCAGCCGTTGCATCATTAGGATTTTTGCCAATGGCATTATCAACAAGTGGCGGCGCAGAAGTGCAAAAACCGTTGGCAACCGTTGTTATTGGTGGATTATTTTCGGCAACATTATTGACGTTAATTGTTTTGCCTATATTATATTTGTTAATCGAAAATTATAAAAAGAAAACCCATAATTAATTTATTAAAAATGAAAAATTTATTAAAATCAATATTTTTACTTTTGGCTTTGTTTTTATTTTCAAATACAACATTAGCACAAGAAAAAAGTAATAAAGGAAAAGCCGAAATCAAAACCACTTTAAACTGTGATCATTGCAAAAAATGCGAAACTTGTGGTTTGAAATTCAAAACTGAAATGTTTAAAATAAAAGGTCTAAAAATGTATGAACTAGACAATAAAAAAATGACATTTACCGTTTATTTTAATCCTAAAAAAACCGATTTGCAAACCATAAAAATTGCCATTTCTAAAATGGGTTATGATGCTGATGAGATAAAAGCCGATGTTGCTGGTTATGAGAAATTAGATGTTTGTTGCAAGATTTAATTTTAACCTTTTAAAATAATGATTTTATTCAAGGCATATTAATTAGTATTAATTGTTTACTTTTACAGAAATTAATTGAGAAAGTTTTTACTTTCAATTATGGAATCAAGTGCAATTCTTGAACTGTCGTGCAACTGTATTTTCCGATTTATGGAATAAGTCAGATACATAAAATTAATTTAAATTTAAGCATCACGAAAATGCGTTACTTAAATCGATCGCTATTTTATTAAAATGGCTATAATTCTATTTAATATGTTTTCGTTTTGAAATTTATTATTTAAAACTAAAATTATGACTTTAGAATATGAAAATGCTTGGGCAAAATATCAATCTGGAATGAAAACTTTGCAAACACCACTCGTTTGCTGGGAATTTATTAAAACCTATTATTCTGACGGTTATTTGATGAATAAAATTCAAGAAAATTGGAATGAAAAAATCAATTTTTTGAGTGTTGTAAATGACCAAAAGCGAGAAATAATTGTTACCGATAAAAATTTCAAAATAATTTTTGCTACAGACACAATTGTAAATATGAATGGTTATACATCTAGTGAAATAATAGGTAAATCTCCAGGTTATTTTCAGGGAATTGGAACTTCAAAAAAAACTAAAAAAGTAATAAAAGTTGCTCTTCAAGACTTAAGACCGTTTAAAGAAGTTATTTTAAATTACAAAAAAAATGGTGAAACATATTGGTGCGAAATCGATGCGTATCCTAAATTTGATAAAAATGGTAATTTCGTAAATTATATAGCATTTGAAAAACTAGCATCATAAAAATGAATTTAGAAGAAAAAATAAAAGCATCTGAAACTCGAATTTTTAAAGCTGTTTTCCCAAATACAACAAACCATTACGACACATTATTTGGAGGAACTGCAATGTTATTGATGGATGAAGTGGCATTTATAACTGCAACAAGATTCACAAGAAAACGATGCGTAACGGTTTCTTCAGATAGAATCGATTTCAAAAAGCCTATTCCTGCAGGAACAATTATCGAATTAGTGGGTAAAGTTTCTAAAATTGGCAATACAAGTCTTGATGTGAAAGTCGATATTTATATAGAACAAATGTATGAAGAAGGTAGCATAAAAGCCATTTCAGGAAATTTTACATTTGTAGCATTAGATGAGAATAAAAAACCAACTCGAATTTTTAAAAGTGATATTTAAAACTAAAAAATCCATTGCAAAAACTGAATTTTTTTTATTTTAATTCATCATAAACTGATAACCAATTTCTCGAAAAGTCACAAATTTTATTTTTTTGGATTGATAGTTCAATAATTCTCGCAATTCAAACAAATCTTTTACATCTAATAAAATCATAAGATTAGGTTGAATAGAAGGAATAGGAATGTGTTTGCAATAAACAGAATGTTCGTATTCTTTTTCCCAATAATTGGCATCGATGTTTTGAATGTATTTTGTAAAACATTCTAATTCATTTAAAGTCAAATTAAAATTGATGTTTTTAAACAATAATTGGTACGTTTCTGAATGATGACAAAACAATAAAATTCCGTCAGTTGTTCGTTTTAAAAAATTGATTTTACACATATTAGTTTTTTACACAAATATAATTATTTTTATTCATTCTAAATAAAAATAATTAATTAAATTTTATATTTTAACTCGAAACGAGTATCCTAAACTCAAAAAATATTTGGGCGATGTTTCAGTCAGACCAAATCCGCCAGAAATATCCAATTGATTATTTGGGTTTAGAAGGTAATTCAAACCCAAATCAAATCGGTGATCGGGTTTCTCTAATTGTGGAATAAATCCATACAATTCAATATATCCACTTACTTTTTCTGAAAAAGAATAACCAGTAGTTAGGGTGTAAATAAATGTAGGTTCGGCAGTTTCGCCGTTCCATTCAGCACCTAAATTGTAACTCAAAGATTGTTTTTCGCTAATGGTATGTTGCATTGTGAATCTAAATTCTGGAGCGATATAAGTGGTTTTATCTAAAAACGAAGCCAATTTTGGAACAGATAAATGCCCAATAAACGAAGTTAATGGCAAGATTCCTTTTTCCTCAAATAGTCTAGATTTGAAACCAAAAAGTATTGGATTTATTCCAGAAATTTGATTAAAATTTTGTTTGATTAGTATAAATTCTGAAATCATTCGCAATTCAAAATGATTGTTTATTCCATATTTTAATAAAACTGTTGGCGCAACAATTTCATTGGAATCGTTATCTGTTTTTTGAAATGAAAAACCGTTTTCCATTTGTAAATAATTTGTTGGAACAATAAACGGACATTCGGTTTGGTCTGGTCTATCGGTTTGAATTGATGGAAAGTCTTGCGAATGTCCAAAAATCGAAAACAGACCAAGAATAATCGTTATTTTAGTTTTCATAAATTAATTTTTAGGCAAAACTAAAAAATTTATTTGGTTAATTGAAAATTATTTGTATTTTTGACGAAAATTTGTTTGAATGACCATTTCCGAAGAAAACTACATCAAAGTAATTTATCATTTATCATTAGTATCGCCGACTGGCGTTAATACTAATGCAATTGCTGGAATGTTGAATACAAAAGCATCATCGGTAACAGAAATGTTTAAGAAACTTTCGGATAAAGAATTATTAATTTATCAAAAATACCAAGGTGTGAATCTCACAGAAAAAGGATTGCTATCGGCTAAAATGATTGTCAGAAAACACCGTTTATGGGAAGTTTTTCTAGTCGAAAAACTAAATTTTTCTTGGGATGAAGTACACGAAATTGCAGAAGAATTAGAACATATAAAGTCAGAAAAACTCGTTAATAAATTAGATGAATTTTTAGATTTTCCAGCATTTGATCCACACGGTGACCCAATTCCTGATGAAAACGGAGCCATAAAAAAAGTGGAAAAACTACTTTTATCCGAAGCGAAACTAAATGTTGATTACCAATGCGTTGGTGTTAAAGATACATCAGCAGCATTTTTGCAATATTTGGATAAACAAAAAATTTCGTTAGGTTGTAAAATCAAAGTTATTGATAAAGAAAATTTTGACGAAACATTGACTTTAGAAATGCAAAATAATACACTTACAATTTCTAATAAAATAGCTACTAACTTATATATCAAATAATTATGTACCAATCAATTATAAATTATTTTTCAAGTATTGATCCAATATTAGCTGCGTTTTATGCAACTATGTTCACTTGGTTTGTAACCGCTTTGGGCGCGTCATTCGTTTTCTTTTTTAAAGGAATGAACCGCACACTTTTTGACGGAATGCTTGGTTTTACTGGCGGCGTTATGGTAGCAGCAAGTTTTTGGAGTTTGCTTGCACCATCAATAGAAATGTCTGATGGCGAAGGATTTATAAAAGTAATTCCAGCCGCAGTTGGCTTTGCTCTTGGTGCACTTTTCATTTTTGGATTGGACAAAGTTTTGCCACATATTCACATTAATTTCAAAGAATCTGAAGGAATAAAATCGCCTTGGCAACGAACAACTTTGTTAGTTTTAGCTATCACAATGCACAATATTCCCGAAGGTTTGGCGGTTGGTGTTTTGTTTGGCGGTGTTGCCGCTGGAATTCCAGAAGCTTCAATTGCTGGTGCGGTAACCTTGGCAATTGGAATCGGAATTCAGAATTTTCCTGAAGGAATTGCTGTTTCAATGCCACTTCGAAGAATGGGAATGAGCCGCAGAAAAAGTTTTATGTATGGACAATCATCGGCATTAGTTGAGCCAATTGCTGGCGTTTTAGGAGCATTAGCAGTAACATTTTTCACACCAATTTTGCCTTACGCTTTAGCATTTGCTGCTGGCGCAATGATTTTTGTTGTTGTCGAAGAAGTTATTCCAGAAACCCAACAAGCCAATAATACTGATATTGCAACGTTAGGTTTTATTGGCGGATTTATCGTAATGATGACACTTGATGTGGCTTTGGGATAGCGTTAAACATTGAAAATAAATATTTTAAAATTCAACATTTGTTATTTATAGTTCAAAATTTATATTTTAATTTTACATTTCATAAAAAATGAAAAACACAATTCTACTTTTAATTTTACTGTTTAGTATTTCGATATTTTCTCAAAAAGCCGAAAAACCTTTGAGTTTTGTAAAGTTTACGCAAAAAGTAATCAAGAAAAGAGGAACACAATTGGTTCTTAAAAAAGTCGTTAACGATTCACGATGTCCCGAAGGTGTCAATTGCATTTGGGCTGGCGAAATCGAGATTGAAGTTGCCATTTATAAAAACCGAAAGCTAATTTCGACGGAAAATGTATTAATTTCTCCAAAATTGCAACAAGAAAATATTGCTTGGTTTTCTAAATATTATCCTAAATTAAAAATTAAAGAAATTGGTGTTTTGCCTTATCCAAAAAGCGAAGTTGTAGTCAATCCAAAAGAATATTTTGTTAAAGTTTATTTTGAGTAAAATAAAATTATTGTTTAATTAATTTGATTACAATTGATGTTTTATCGCTAATTTGCAATAAATAAATTCCGTTTTGTAATCCCGAAAAATCTTGCTTTTCAATATTTTTTCCGGAAAAAATTTCTTGTCCAATTTCGTTGGTTAATGTGTAATTTTCATTTCCGGTTACGTTTTCGATATTAATTTTTGATGAAAACGGATTTGGAAAAACTTGAATTTTTAATTTAAAAGTTGGATTATTAACAGCCAAACTTGTTGGATTTCCTTTAACGCAAATGACATAATTGGTATTGATTTTGGCTGCAAAAGTCGTTATTCCAAATTGTGTATTCCAAAACCAAGAATTTGCAGTTTGATTTTGAACAGTAGTTGAGCTCCAATAATTTTTCACACCAATCGAACCAAAAAAATTCTGATTCACTGATGGATTTATTAAACTTTCGTCATTCAACGATTGTAATTCTTTAATGTTTGGCAATCTCCAATCGGTTGCGGTTGCTAATGATAATCCTTCGGCGTAAGCAATTGCGTTTTCCCAAGTTACCGCTGTTGTATTTGGTGCTTTTTGCCAAATTAATTGTGTCAAATTATCCGTAATAGTTCCGTCATTGTTATCGGTAAAATGATTGGTAATAACAGTTGGTAATACCACATCTCGAACCGCACGAGGATGAAATTTAGAAGTTCCACCTGCGCTAATGGTTTCCGAAATTGGTTTATTGCCAATTCCACCACCAGCATTGGTACACCAAACTTTGGTTGTCGAATTGAGTTCAAATGTGCTTGACCACCAATATCCAGCATTTGTATTTGTAAAATAAGTGGTATTCAAAGCAGGATTATTATTTTGAAGATTCAAAATTGAAAAACTTTCTCTTGGTGTTGGCAATCGCCAGTCCGAAAATCCACCAAGAACCAAATCGTTGACATAAATTATTGCGTTTGGGTGCGACATTTCGCCACCATCGACTTGTTGCCACATTAAACCAGTTACGTTATCGGTTATGGTTCCGTTGCCATTATTTGTATAAGCTGGAGCATTAATCGTATAATCATTGTCTTCGCCAATAGTTGTTGTATAACTTGTGTTTTGTCCTGTATCTGGAAGCAATTTCATAGTTTTTGTAACGCTTTGTGCGAATGAGAATGTGGTTGCAAATATAAGTAGGTATTTTTTCATAAACTTTTTAATTTTATTGTTAGACGATTTCTATTTATAATTCTGGCGCAAGAATTTGATTTCTTTTTCTAAAATTATCGGGTGTGTCATCGGCTATTTTTTTAAAAATATGATAGAAATTGCTGTGACTGTCAAATCCCAATTCATAAGCAATTTCGTTTATAGGAATTAAAGTGTCGGACAATAAAACTTTAGATCTTTCAATTTTTTTTGTAAGTACATATTGATAGGGTGTTGTTCCAAGATATTTAGTAAATAGTCTAGTAAAATGATCTTTTTTCCACTTGGTCAGTTTGGTTAACTCATCAATATCGAGTTTTTTCTCTAAATTAGTATTTATGTAGCCTACAATTTCTTTTACTTTAAACGGAATAGGATCTTTATCAATAGAATTTGAAATATTAGTATCAATTTTTTTGTGATAATAATTATTTAAAACAATAGAAACAGTTGCTAATAAATCTTCTTCCTTAAAAGGTTTTACTATAAATCCTTTTGGCCTTGTCATATTTACTTTCTCTAAGGTACTTTTATCTGAATAAGAAGTAATATATATGTATGGAATGGTGTCTTTTTGTAATAAATAATTTCCAAGTTCGGTGCCTTCTTTATCTTTATTTAAATTAATATCTATGAGAACAAGATCAGGTGGCGATTGCTCTATATATTCAATAGCCTCTTCAACTGAAGTTATATCTATAGCTACATCATAATCGTGTTTTTCTAATACTTTTTTTATGTGCAATGCTATCAATAACTCATCTTCAACTACTATTATTTTTGTTTTCATAACTTATATGATTACATTATTAAATCGTATTGTAAAACGTGTACCATTGGAATTATCAGTTTGTGAAACGCCTTTTATTTGGGAAACTAAAAGCTTAACGAGTTCTAATCCTAAGCCTTTTTCTTTTTTTTGATTATCGCTTATTCCTAAACCGTTGTCAGATACGGTTAGTTGGCATACTCCATTTTTTTGAATTAATTTTATGATAATCAAACCACTTTCTTCATTTTTAAAAGCATGTTTGTAGGTATTATTCACTAACTCATTTATTATCAAACCAATAGGTATTGCGGTTTGCACATCAAAATAAATTTCGTTTACATCAATTTGTAATTCTATTTTTTTTAAACCTTGATACGAGTTCTTAATGGAAGTTATCAAATTGTTCAAGTATTCCTTAAAATCAACCTTACTTAAGTTGTGATTTTGATATAAATTTTCGTGTACCATTACCATAGAATTGATTCTTGCTTCACTTACGCTAATAAAATCTTCAACGGAAAGTTCTTTAGCATCTAGCGATTGAATTTTGAGTAAACTTATAACCATTTGCATGTTGTTTTTTACGCGATGATGAATTTCTTTGAGCAGTGTTTCTTTTTCTAAAAGTGATTTTAGCGTTTGTATTTTTTCGTTTTCAATTTCTATATTTTTCTTTTTAATAGTTTTGTTATTTTTCATAAAAAACGTTACCGATAATAATGCTATTACTAGTAAGCCACCAAACAACAAAATATAATTTTTTTGTTTTTTTAACACAATTTCTCTTTTTAATTGTGCTACTTCTAGACTTTTAATTTCGTTGTTTTTGTCGTTAATTTCAAAACTTGCTTGTAGGTAGCCCAACTTTTCATTATTCATTCTAATAGTATTTTTATCTTTGAATTCAGACATTTTTTTATAATATACTAAAGCTACTTGATAATTACCCAGTGCCTGTTCGACTTGATATTTTGTTGTATATAGTTTCAACTCTAATTCAAAGAAATTCTCTATATTAAAAAGACTAATTGCGATATCAACAATTTGTTTGGCTTTTATTTTATTATTCATTGCTAAATAAATAGCGCTCAAATGGGTGTATAATTCCACTTGAAAAAAATTATCATCAATGGGGAAAGGTTTGCTTAAAACTTCATTGATATATCTCAATGCCAAATCATATTTCTTTAATTCATAATAACAAATCGATAAATAAAAGGTATTAAAATCTTTTTCTTGCTGGTCTAATATTTTTTCATTTTTTTTTGATTCTATAATTGTTGCTAAAGCTTCATTGTATTTTTTTTGTTCAAGAAGAATATCAATTTTCTGAATGTAGATGTAGTTTTTAGACAAAGGACTCTCGACTTTGCTTAGTGAGAGATTATTATACTTTGCAGCTTGCTCAAAATTGTTAAAAGCAATGTTTATGATAGCAATATTTCTATAAATTTGAGATTTTGTATTTTTATCACATGGATATTTTAAAGCAAGGTTAGAGTATATTAAACCATCTTTTGGCATATTCCATTCGACACACATTAAACTTAGCTCAAAATATAATTGACCAATAGCTCTTAAATTTCTTTTTTTATTTGCAAATTTAATAGATTCAAGAAATATAGTCTTGGCTTCACTCAATTTTTTTAGTACAGTAAAATATTTTCCCAAATGACAACAAGAATAAAAATAATTATCCCAATCTTTAATTTTGTAAAATATTTTTTTTGCTTTCTTAACAAAAATTATTGATTTTTTAGGTTCCCTATTGAGATAAAATAGTCGCGATAAATTCATATAATACAAACCAAAACCTTTTTGATATTTCAGTTCCTGAGATAATTTCAAAAGCTTATTGTTATAGAAACTCACTTTTCTAGTATTTCCATTTATTAATTCCTTGCAAATAGCACCATATATATTAACTTTTAATGTATCTTCTTTTTGATTGGAAAGAACAATATAAAGGCTGTCCAGTCTTTGTTCGTGTACTGTTTGAGATAAACAAAAATTAACAATAAATAAAAAAGAAAATAAAAAGTAAATTTTTTTCATAGGCTAATATAATAAATTATGTTGAACCTAGCTGTATTGAGATAAGTTTTAGTTGACTTGTAAATTAACAATTAAAGTTTGTGTTGACAATATGTTGTTATTCTTATTCAAATTTTCTTAAAATTCTTTGATTTTAAACAGTAAAATACGCTAAAATAATTTAAAAGTAACTATTTTATTTTTTGAAATAATGAACGCAAGTCGTTAAATTTTGTTAAAAAAGTTGTTTCCCTTTTGAGCCGAATCGGAAGTCTTTTCAAATTAAAATAAATTACTAACTTTGATAAAATTAAAATCAAATTTTGCACACTTTTTCGAACACTAACAAATTAGTTAATAATCCTTCAGGAAAAAAGGAAGTTGATGTTGAAAAATCCATTTGCTCTTTTTGACATATTTACAAATTACACTTAATTTTTTTATGTGTACCAATTAAAGTAAGAAACATTGTATTACTTAACTATTACATTAAACTTTAAAACCACTCGAAGTGGCGAAAAGATGACATATGATAAACATAAAAACCGCTCCTATTAAATTGGAGCGGTTTTAAAAATTATAAACAATTATTCAAAAATTATTACTTTTTAGCAAGCAATAAGGCTTTAATTTCTGCTAGTTCGTTTTTTAAGAGATTAATTTCTTTTTCTTGTGCAATGCTGTGCAAAGTCATTTCCTCTATAGTTTGTAAGAAACCACGATTCATGTTATGAACGCTGTATCCGTTCTTTATAACATCTGCTTCTGATGGGATGTATGGCAAATGTTTGTTTGTAGCAATATAAGACTCCGTTTCTTTAAGTGTTGGTAATTTGTATTCTTTAGCAAATACAAAATCATTCCAGGTACTAAGATCCGACATAATAAAATCGGTAGCATTAACTCCTTTGCTAACCCACAAAGAATAGTCACTTGTTGTAATTGTTCCAGTTGCTGTTGTTGCAATAAATCTGTCATAAGCATCTGTACCCACAAAAACTTTGTTTAAACCTGTGGAAACATGAAATACCGTTTTATCAAAATTATCCGTTACGTTTAAACTCCCTTTTACTGCTAGTGCCACACCTGATTTTACATCTCTACCAACTCCCATTTGACCATTCATAAAACTGTTTCCTACAACATGTAATTTTTGAGATGGTGATCTTGTACCAATACCCACATTTCCAGATGACATTAGCGCAATGTCATCTTGATGAACAGTTGAGCCATCATTTCCAACTCCAATTTCTAATAACGAGTTTTCAGTACTAGAACCATTTCCACTGTCATCATCAGAATACTTTATCCAGCCAGAATCGCTACCATTGTTAGTGTTACTTTTAAATAAAATAGAACTTTGTCCACCACTATTACCATGTTCTAGTACTAAACTCCCTGCAGTTGGACTTAAAGTTGACCCGGTTGCTTCATAAATATGAAGTTTCCCTTGTGGAATTTCAGTTCCTATCCCTACTTTACCAGAAACTACATCTGCAAGTATTGTGGTAGTACCACGTGTACCGTCACCATTTAGTTTGCCTATATAAAAAGCATCATCTGTAAGAATTCTTAAATTACCATCATCCATAATACGACTGTAATAACCAGTATTGTAATCTGATGAACCCCATACCAAGCCACCAGAGTTGTTTGCAAACCTTGCACTTCCCTCCATCTTTAACCCCGCAAATCGACCAATACCATTAACTTGTAGCTTTTCAGTTGGACTTGTAGTTCCTATGCCTACATTTCCATTTCCTTGAATACGCATTAATTCATTAGAGCCAGTAGCACTATTTCCAGCATAGAATACATGATTATCATTTAAAGAGTTTACTTGGTATCTTAAAATATTATTATTTATACCAAAACCAAAAAATTGATGATCGTTATTGGCCCCTTCAAACAATATAATTTTTCGATTTGTAAGTGTATTATCAATTTGTATTTGACCATTATAAAGATTTGTAACAGAAGTAAAACCTACTGATAGTCTACTAGTAGCAATATTACCATTAGTACCAATATTACCATTAGTAGCAATATTACCATTTCCAGATATATTACCATCTTTACTAAACATCCATTTAATATCTCCAAATACATTAAGATCTGCACTTGTTGAATATTTTAGCAGCAAATTTCCTAGACTATTTTCAAACGTCCAACCAAAATTAGCGCCATCTTGCAATCTTAATCTTCCAAAATGGTTTGAAGAATCATTATTTATTATATAGGTATCTAAATTTGTGCCAGTTACCCCTCCGCCTTCTTGTGCTTTTACATTTAAGCAAAATACAATTAGCATAAGAAAGAAATTTACTTTAGTTTTAAATAATTTTTTCATAATTTCTATTTTTTAGTTATTGTTTAATAATTTGTTTTACAATGCGTTGTTCGTTTGTTACTAGTTCTATAAAATAGGTGCCTGTGCTTAAGGTATTTATTTTTATGGTGCCATTGTCAATAGCACCTTTACTCAATACTTGTCCCAAAGTATTTGTTATTTTGTATGTTGTATTCTCTGGCACAGCTGTAATGTTTAGTATATCGCCTTTTAAGGGGTTAGGATATAATGTGATAGCAATATTATTAACGTTTGTTTTTTCATTAATTACGCTTTGCTTACTTATTACTATTGGTGAATTAGGATTTAATAAATTGTAAGTGCTATCTTGTATGAATTTGAGAATAGATTTCATAACATTTTCATTTGTAGCATCGTCAGTTGGGTTATGATACCATTTTATTTTACTTAAAGGACCAACTTCTCCCCCTGCATTGCCTTGTATACATGTTCCGGCAGGATATGCGCTACAATCTGCATCTATCACACTGTATTTGTAATAGTCTGGTTGTATAATATATGGTACTAATTCATTATCGAAAACATAATTTATTGAATGACTACCTGAAACTTGTGGATAATTAAAATTATCGGATGCAAATAGACCAAAGCCTTCATAGGCGGAACCATTTGTGAAAGGAACTACACCGTCTAAAGGATGATGAATTAAATATAATGCTTTTGGCTTTACATTTAAATTAGTTGTTATCCAACTAACATCTCCTAATGCTCCTGATAATGAAACAGTTATATCTGGCACATACTGTTCACTCATACCTGATTCCTGATTTGGAATCCCAGATTCATAACCGCCAACAGGATCGTTTAACGTACCTAAATCTTGCGTTACGGCTGTTGTTTTATAACTGTTAAATGGTCCGACCAAAGTAGGAAAACCCGCTTTTGTTGATTGTGGTCTATTTGCTCCATCATTAAAATATAGGTTATGCAAACCTATAAAACCACCAGAGCTATATCCTACATATGTTATAGGTTTACTTGCATCAACACAATAAGTTGTTGTTCGAAATGATTTACATTTTTGAACAACTTTTCTTATATCTTGTACCGCTCTCCAAACTGCCCTTTTTGCCAATTCCTCGTCAAACAAATCGATTCCAATTCTATATTCTGGTGCGATAACTATGTATCCTTTTTTTGCCAACCAACGTTCGATATGACCATCAGCAGGACCACCTCCAAGATTTAATAAAGAATATGCATTTAAAAACCCACCACCATAACCAAAAATTATTACGGGTAACTCTTGATTAGCTGCATTTTTACCAGCTAATACTTTAGGATAGAAAAAGTTAAGCTTCATTCCTCCTGGATTGAGTCTTTTGGTATATACAGAAGTTTCCGTTTTATTATCTGTTATAAATAAGGCTACATTAGACAATCGTTCTGCTAGACTTGTATCTCTAAAAAGACCACCCCTTATCGCATCTGGTTGTGGAGGATTATACTTCATAACATCACTACTTGTGGCTATTACATAATCCCCAGCAGCATCTTTTTCATAAACTTGTGAAAAAGCTGCATTATTTACAGTAAGTGCACTCACTATAAACAAAAAATAAATTAGTTTATTTTTCATAATTTAAATATTAATTAATTTCCGCTTATTTTCAGTGAATTCAATACCCCATTAAAATTAGGGTCAAGCTTCAACCATTCACCTCTTTTAGAATAATTTGCTATAAGGTCGTAGCCGTAATCATTTAGTGTAAGATTAATACCCCATCTACCAGCAGGTATATATTCCTTCATAAAATATTTAGCATTGGTCATTAATTTACCAATATAAAATTTTGTAAAGTAGCGGTATCTAGTTGTATTTTCATTTTCTGTGGAATAGGGTGTAATTTGAGAAGTTTCATAATCATTGGCAAACACAACTAATTCAAAATATTTCTCATTACCATTATTTAAAACAAGATCTCCATCACTTTTTATTCTAGCTATAAACACATCCTGTCTCATACTTTTTGTTTTAGTCGGTACTTGTGTTCTTTTTTGAGTAAACATATTATTGGTTGAATTTTTTTTAGCTTCATTTGAACCATAATATTTAATATAACTTATCGATCCATCCGGATTTACTACAGCATCGCTGGGATCAAAATAATTGTAAATAGGCACAACTACTACAGGTACTGTTTGGGCATACAAACAATTTGTGGCTACAAAAAATAATAAAAGAAGAAATTTGATGTTCATAATTTTTAATTTTTTCATAATATTTAATTTTTAAATTATTATTTTAATTGTCTATTGGTCAGTTTATAATTTGCTTCATTACAGACACAGCAACAATTGGGGTGGTCTTGGGAATTTTTTGTGGATTTCTCATGGTTTTTGGTTTTTTGGTTGGTTTTTGGTTATTGTGTTTAGCTTGTTAATTTTTTACTAAATTACTACCACAACATAGTAGCTATTAGTCTAAAAACGACATAAATTCCTATAAAACGATATTATGTTTTGAGTAAGAAAGTAAATTGCTGTAAATGAAGTGTTTAACTAAAGTTAAATCTCCATATTTAACAGTGTGTATCTATAATGCAGTCGGTTTTAGATAAGACATGAACCGTTAATTCGTGTTTTTATGGTAGTGTTCGAAAAAGTGTGTAAAATATGATTATAATTTTTATCAAAGTTAGTAATTTATTTTAATATTTATATTTTGTTTTATGACTGTCCGTAACTTGTACCAATGCTAAAAAAAGCATATATTTGTGATGTCAACCTATTAAATACAAGCTATGAACCTGCCAAAATTTTTCGA
>JAYTMQ010000094.1:0-7483 GCA_043728355.1 Bacteroidota bacterium | reverse complement strand
GTTTTTAAATATTGAGAATAATTTACTCCAAAAAAATCATTTAATAACGGATTTCCATTTGCATCTAGCGGGTTTTTAGATATTAATGACAATAAATTTCCTGCTGATTCGACTTTAGTTTTTAAAGAAAAATAATCTTCGTCTTGAATATTTGATTTTGTTGAGTGAGCATAACTTATACTTGAAGCGAAAATTAAATCGTTTTGGGTCAAACGTTTACGACGTTCTTCGATACTTCGAACAGTATTAAAATCTGTTTCCGACATAAAAATTTTCGGACTCGAACCAAGAACATCATTTGTAAATGCTGTTGTGCCATCTTCTATCTTGAGACTATTTGAAGAAAAGTAGGATTGATCGGCATTATAATTTTGCGCTAAACTATTTAAAACATTGTACGAAGATTTATAAACATTGAAATAATTACCTGTATTTACATTTTTTACGAATTGAATATTGAACAAGTCAAATCGCATTGTTGTTGTTTTTCTTGGTGTCCAATTATAATTTAATGACAAAGTAAAGTTTTGTTTGTCCAATCCGATATTGGTTTGTTTGGCAAAACCCACACTTAAATTGGTTGACGGAATCATTGTTTTTGGAATTATTCTATCTGTATTAAATGGAAATAAAATTCTTGGAAATATTAGTTTTGCGTCAAGTCCATACTCTAAAATATTAAAAAATCGGTTGTTTGGATTTTCAAAACCCAGTCCTTGTGACGAACCCAAATTGGTTCTCAATCCTATTTCGAATGTTTCTGCGCCGCGAAAAACATTTCGTATTGCCACGGTTCCGTTTCCTGAAATTCCAAATTGCTGAATATTTGATCTTGTTAAGTCAAAACTAAATTTAAAATTGTATTTTTTTCGTTGAGATAAATAAATATTTGCAATTAGCGAATTGTTGATTGTGTCTTTTTGGTCTACAACATATTGAATTGATGGATAATTAAAAACTCTTAAATTACTTAAATATTGAGAAGTTAAATTAGTTTTGTTGTCAGAGAATAAACTTCCTTTTGTTATAAAAACTGCATCAGTAATTGCTTTTGGTTTATATTTTAGTTTTCCTGAACTAAATAAATCAAAATCTTTATAAGAAACACTATCTATATTTTTTTGACTTTTTTTATTGGCTGAAATGTCAGTAAAAATATTGACTTTATTGATTTTATAAATCTTAAAATGTTCTACTTTAGAACTATCTTGATTTTTTAAAGCTCGATCATTAATAATCAGACTTATATTGGTTTTTTTCTTATTATTGATGGTATCTATATCAAAGGTTATAAAATTTTGTTGAAAAAAATAAACGCCATTATTTCTATAGATATTTGTTATCCTATTTCTCTCGCTATCAATATTGTTAACATTATATTGTTCATTTCTCAAAAATGAATTGGCTTTATTTAAATCATAAATAGAATCAAGTTGAGGCGTTTGAATTTTTATTTTAATAGTATCTAATATAAATGGTTTTTTTAATGTTACCTCATATTTTGCTTTAATTTTTTTGCTAGAAATTGTATCTATTTTGTAATTTGCATCAACATCAAAATATCCTTTATTGAAATAATAAGATTTAATTCTTAGTAACGTTTTTTTAGATTTATTTTCATCAAATAGGACTTGTTGTTCGCCAACCTTTTTTAAGAAATTATGTCTTCCAAAATAATAGAATGATTTTCCTAAACGATTGACTTGTTTTTTTGACAAAAATTTTGATTTTCGAACATATTTTTCAGGATTTTTGATAAACTTTGATTTATAAACCGAATCTGGATTTTGAATAGCCAAATTATTCAAAAACAATCTAAATCTAAATCCTAAGAGTTTTGTATTGGGTTTTTGATAAGCCAAATTCTGTACATCTTCATCATTTGAAACTTTACCATCTATTAGAATTTCGTTTTTTAATAACAAATGTTTGCCCTTAGGAATATTTTTTAATGTATTACAACCTGAAAATAAAGTCAGGATTACAAATATTAATGATATTTTTGTGGCAATGTTTTTCAAATAAATAAATTTTATTCCAAAAGTACATTTTTTCTATGATTACAAAAAATCAAATTAAACTTATAATTAGTTTACAGCAAAAAAAGTTCAGAAACGAGCATCAACTATTTGTTGCAGAAGGCGAAAAAGTTATCCGTGAACTTTTAAATTCAAAATTTGAACTTGAAAATTTGTATGAATCAGAAGCAGTTTTTGATGATTTAAAACTTAATAATATATCGAAAATCAATCAGGGCGATTTAAATAAAATTTCTTCACTTTCATCTGCCAATAATTGTTTGGCTTTGTTCAGAATTCCATCTAATAATTTAACAAATCGAGACGTCTTAATTGTTGTTTTAGACGACATTCGTGATCCTGGAAATCTTGGGACAATAATAAGGTTATGCGATTGGTTTGGAATTTCAGAATTAGTTTGTTCTCCAGAAACTGTCGATGTTTATAATCCAAAAGTTGTTCAAGCAACAATGGGTTCGTTAACAAGAGTAAATATTAATTATTGTAATTTATATGAATTTTTGTCGAATTCAGACTTACCAATTTTTGGAACTTTTATGGATGGTGATACTATTTATAAAACTAATTTACCCGAAAAAGGAATTATTGTAATGGGTAATGAAGCCAATGGAATTTCAGAAAAATTAGAAAAACTTATTAAAAACCGACTTTCAATTCCAAGATTTGGATTAATTCAAAAGACCGAAAGCTTAAATGTAGCAACAGCTACTGCAATTGTTTTGAGTGAATTTATGAGAAAGTAAATTTATATTAATGAAAAGTAAAATTAATAAAAACTGCTCGAGTTGTCAAACTTTCAATATTAGATGTGTAAACCGAATTCAAATCTCTGTCTCTAATTAATTCGTCGCCAGTGCCAAAAACGCCACGAATCGATGGAGAAAATTTGAAATATTCTGTATAAAAATCGATTCCGAAACCCAACTCATAATTACTGGTTATTCTTTTTACTCTAAAAACCCTTTGCTTATTGTCATCGGTTACCGATTCATTACTGCCTAAATTCAGGGTCGAAGAAAATCCACCTACCAAATAAGGTCTAACATTTCCAGTTCTTAATGCTGAATATTTTAGTAAAAACGGAAAATGAATATTTGTAGCTTTGACTTCTCTAACTGACTCAAAACTTTCTGTAAATTCAGGATAAATCAAATCTCGTTGTGTTAAGTAGAGTCCTGGTTCAAATCGTAGATTAAAATATTCAGATATTCGCAAGTCTCCTACAATACCAACATTAAATCCTGTGGTTGAGTTTATTGCGATTTCTTGACCTTCGTTTTTGTAGTTTATTTTAAAATCATAAGTGCTAAATCCTAGAAAAAAACCATAATAAACTCTGTCTTTGTCAAAGTTTTCAAGATTTACAATTGGGTTTTTTTTGAACATATTTGACCTAAATTGTGCATGACTTTTTAGAACAAAAACAAACAATATAAATAAGAGTATTTTTTTCATTATTATTTTTTTGATGCTGAATAAATGGTTGCAACTCCAAATGTTTGCGGCATAGCAACTACATCTATAAACCCAACTTTTCGTAAAATATTGTTCAAAGCTTCTCCAAACGGAAAAAAAGATGCAGATTCTGACAAATATCCATAAGCAACATTGTCTTTCGAGAACATTTTTCCAATTAATGGCAAAATATTTTTCGAATAAAAATTATAACCTTGTTTGAATGGAAATTTTACTGGAACCGAAGTTTCAAGTATTACAAAAATGCCATTTGGTTTTAAAACTCTTAGAATTTCGGCTAAACCAATTTCAAGATTTTCGAAATTTCGAACACCAAATGCAACAGTTATTGCATCGAAAGTATTGTCATCATAAGGCATTTTTTCTGAATCGCCCAAAACCATTTCTATTCTGTTGGATAAATTTTGTGACGCAATTTTTTGTCTTCCAACTTCCAGCATTCCATCAGAAATATCTAAACCAATAATTTTTTCGGCTTTAGTTTCGGTCATTAAAATTGCCAAATCACCTGTTCCAGTTGCAATATCAAGAATTGTATTTGGGATTTTATCTGCAACCATTTTCAAAACTTTTTTGCGCCATTTTACATCAATTCCAAACGAAATTACACGATTTAATTTATCGTAATTCCCCGAAATAGTATCGAACATTTGAGCAACTTGCTCTTTTTTTCCTAATTCAGAGTCTTTGTAAGGCGTAACTTGTTTTGACATTTTTTTATTTTGAGTATGCAAAAATACAAATTTCGATTCATTAAAAGAATTTTGAATTTGAAATTCGAATTTTATTTTTTGATATAACTCTCAAAACTATAATCATACTTGTGTTTTTCATCTTTTTCGTGAAAATCTTCTGATTCCAGTTTCCAAATATTCATATCTATTTCTGGAAAAAAAACTTCTGCTTCAAAGTTTTCATAAACTCGAGTTATGTCAAGTTTATCGACAATATTTATGGATTGTTTATAAATCTCGCCGCCACCGATTATAAACAAATCTTCATTTTTAGGACAAGTTTTAATTGCTTCATCTAAACTACCAACCACTAAACAACCTTCTGGAGCATAATTTTTTTGACGAGAAATAACAACATGAGTTCTATTTGGTAAAGGTTTCGGAAAACTTTCGAATGTTTTTCGTCCCATTATTATGTAATGTCCCGAAGTTAATTCTTTAAATCTTTTGAAATCGTTAGGTAAATGCCAAAGTAAATCATTGTTTTTTCCAAGCGCATTATTTTTGGCAACTGCAGCAATTATTGTAATCATTTTTTAATTTAGTGTACTTTTAATTTATTATTATTTCCAAAAATTATTTAGAAACTTGTATTTCTAGTTCTTTGATTTTAATTTCTTGTTTAGAAACCAATTTATCAATTTGTTCACGTTCCCAATTTTTATTCATAAATCTATCAGTTATAAAAACTTTTATAAAATTCAAGATTAATAAAAACAGCCAAAAAGTCGAAACCCACAAAAACCAATTGTTGGGCTCTCCTAATCCGAACCATTTATTGGTTATATACATTAATATGGACAAGAGAACAAAAAGTACAAAATGATAATACAATTGTTTTTTTTGTTTAATACGTCTTCGTGCATATTCATAGAGTTCGTGTTGGTCTTTTTCCATTTTGGGTTGATTTTGCTATAAAGATAGGTTTTATTTATAAAAATACAAAAAAACATTAAATTGAATATTAAATACGAAAACATTATAGTATTAACATTTCGTAATTTTATTTCTTATAAAATGCCGATATCGTTAAAAATTATGTATTTTTTTATGATTACTTTAAATCGAATTGAATTTTATAATATTTCAGCAAAATAATGTTTCTTTGCATTATTAATCTATAAATTAAATAGTTATGTCAATAAAAAAACAATTCATAAAAACTAAACCAGTTTGTAAAGTTACTTTTTCTGTTTTTGCTAAAGAAGCCACAAATGTTGCAGTAGTTGGCGATTTCAACAATTGGGATGTTGAAGCTGGAACAATGGCAAAATTGAAAAACGGAACTTTTAAAGCTATCTTAGAGATTTCTAAAGATGCCTCATACGAATTTAAATATGTTGTAGATGGCGAATTTGTTAATGAACCAGAAGCAGATTCTCAAGTTTGGAATGATTTTGCTGGTGCAGAAAATAGTGTTTTGGCGGTATAAAACTTCTTGAAATATAAAAAATCCACTTTTTTAAATTAAAAGTGGATTTTTTATTTGTTAAACAGCAACAACTCCTTTTATATGAGCATGTGGTTCATATCCAACCAATTCAAAATCTTCGAATTTAAAATCAAAAATATTTTTAACATCTGAATTTAAAATCATTTTTGGTAAGGGTTTCAAATCTCGAGACAATTGCAATTCTAATTGTTCAAAATGATTGTTGTAAATATGAGCATCGCCAAAAGTGTGAATAAATTCTCCGACTTCAAGGTTGCAAACTTGCGCAATCATCATTGTGAAAAGTGCATAAGAAGCTATGTTAAAAGGAACGCCAAGAAAAATATCGGCACTTCGTTGGTACAATTGACAGGATAGTTTTCCTTCTGAAACATAAAATTGAAAAAACGCATGACAAGGCGGCAAAGCAACTTTTCCGTTGGCTACATTTTCTGAAAATGATTTTGTAGTTTCAGGCAGAACACTTGGATTCCAAGCAGAAACAAGCATTCTACGACTGTTTGGATTGGTTTTTAAGGTTTCAATTAATTCTGATATTTGATCAATTTCTTCTGAATTCCAATTGCGCCATTGTGCACCATAAACTGGACCCAATTCTCCGTTTTCGTCAGCCCAATCGTCCCAAATTTTTACGTTATTTTCTTTTAAGTAAGCAATATTTGTTTCGCCTTTTAGAAACCAAAGCAATTCGTGAACAATCGATTTTAAATGTAATTTTTTGGTCGTAACCATCGGAAATCCTTCGGATAAATCGAAACGCATTTGATAACCAAAAATACTTTTTGTTCCAGTGCCTGTTCTGTCTCCTTTTTGGTTGCCATTTTCTAGAACGTGTTTTACTAAATCGTGGTATTGTTTCATTTATTTTAAATCTATTTTTTATAAATAACACCATTTTTCATAACAAAAAACATTTCTTCTAATATTTTTATGTTAGAAAGTGGGTCTTCGTTTACCGCAATAATGTCTGCGAAAAATTCAGGTTTAATTTGTCCGATTTCATTATCTATACCCAAAAGCATTGAATTGGTTGTCGTAGCGCATTGAATTGCTACCAATTCTGGCATTCCAGCTTCGACCATATATCCAAATTCTTTGGCATTTTGTCCATGAGGAAAAACACCCGCGTCGGTTCCAAAGGCAATTTTAACTCCTTTTTTATAAGCTTTCGCAAATGTTGATTGTAACTTTGGTCCAACTTCTAAAGCTTTAGGAACAATAATTTCTGGATAAAAATCTTTTATTTTTGCATTTTTTTCGACTTCTTTACCAGCGCAAATTGTTGGAACAAGATAAGAGTCGTACTTTTTCATGAGTTCCATGGTTTCATCACTCATAAAAGTTCCATGTTCTATGGTTTTTATTCCTCCTAAAATGGCTCTTTGCATGCCTTCATCTCCATGTGCATGTGCAGCTGTGAGCATGCCATAATCTTTTGCAGTTTTAGTAATTGCTTTTATTTCTTCAATAGTAAGTTGAGGATTTTTACCGTTTTTGGCAACACTCAAAACACCACCAGTGGCTGTTATTTTAATCACATCTGAGCCTTCTTTGTACCTATCTCTAACTGCTTTCACGGCATCTTCAGGAGAATTTACAACTCCTTCTTTTGGACCAGGATCACCAACTAATTTTCGGCTACTTCCATTTGTTGGATCAGCATGACCGCCTGTTGAAGCAATTGCTTTACCTGCTGTGAAAATTCTTGGCCCTTTGACTACTCCTTTATTAATAGCATTTCTTAGAGAAATATTTACACCTGTTCCGCCTAAATCTCGAAC
>JAYTMQ010000093.1:0-4723 GCA_043728355.1 Bacteroidota bacterium | reverse complement strand
AATTCAAAAATCTAAAATCAATATGAGTTTATCAGTAAAAATAATGGACGAAATGAAAACCGCAATGCGTGCCAAAGACACCGTTGCACTTGAAGCATTACGCGCCATAAAATCAGAAATCTTGTTAGCTCAAACAGCTACAGGAAGCAAAGAAGAAATCACAGAAGCAGACGAAATTAAAATTTTACAAAAACTTGTAAAAATGCGAAAAGACAGTTTCGAAATTTTCACAACACAAAATCGTCCTGATTTAGCCGAACCAGAAATGGCTCAAATCGCAGTTATCGAAAAATTCTTGCCAGCACAACTTTCAGAATCAGAAGTTGAAGCAATTGTAGCCAAAATTATCTCAGAAACTGGTGCGTCAGGAATCGCATCTATGGGAAAAGTTATGGGTTTAGCATCAGCTCAAATAGGCGGAAGCGCAGAAGGAAAAACTATCTCAACAATTGTAAAAAAACTTTTAGTATAAAATAAATTTAGAAATTTGAAACTAGAAATTAAATTTATAAAATTCAAATTTCTAGTTTCATACTTCAAGTTTCATACTTCAAGTTTCAAATTTCTAAATTTAAAAGGCTTCGTAGTTCAACTGGATAGAATATCAGATTTCGGCTCTGATGGTTGCAGGTTCGAACCCTGCCGAGGTCACTTTTAGTATTGCTTTGTCAAAGTTATTTAACTTTGACAAAGCTTTTTGGTTTAAAAAAGATTTCAAATCAATTCTAAAAAAAAATTGACAAAGTAGTATCTTCAAAAAAAACATTAATTAAAAAATTCGACACTCCTATTTGTTAAATATTTCTATTTTTATATATTTACAAAAACAATATTTTGGATGAACATCTCAATTCTTGAACCCAAAAAAGCACTCAACAAGGCTTTTTTGAAAATAAAACCCAATCGTGTTAATATAGAAATTTTCAAAACCAATTTGATTCAGGTTCTTGATGCGATAAACGAAAAAGAAACTGAAGAGTTTCATAAAAACCTAGTAAGAGATTTTCTTAAAAAAACGTATTACGATCCAAATTATTTTGTGAATACCAAAGGTCGAAACGATTTGGTAATTCATAATGGTAAAGATGCAAAATCGAATGTTGGTGTAATTATAGAAGCCAAATCGCCCAGCAACAAAACCGAAATGATAACAACGCAAAACCTTAATGGCAAAGCGTTGCAAGAATTGGTTTTGTATTATATGCGAGAACGTATAACACAAAAAAATACCGAATTGAAATATTTGGTTGTAACCAATATTTATGAATGGTTTGTGTTCGATGCACATTTATTTAATTCATTATTTGCTGAAAATAAAAAATTTGTAAAAGATTTTATCGAATTCGAAAACGGAAGTGCATCATCTAAAAAAACAGAATTTTTTTATAAAGAAATTGCCAAATCTTTTATAGAATCGTTACAGCAAAATATTGAATTTGCTTATTTCGACATTCGAAAATTCGACAAACCTTTGCGCAATAATGACAAAGAAGATGACAAAACACTGGTTGCGCTTTTTAAATTAATATCGCCTGAACATTTATTGAAATTGTCGTTTGCCAATGACAGCAACTCGCTCGACAAGAATTTTTATGCCGAATTACTACATATTATCGGCTTGACCGAAGTCAAAGATGGTGGCAAAAAAATAATCACACGTCACGAACCCAAAAATCGAAATTCGGGTTCGTTGCTCGAAAATGCCATAACGCAACTCGAAAGCGTTGACGTAATTACGCATTTAAAAGATGCTAAAAAATATGGAGAAAACCTAGACGAAAAATTATTTAATGTTGCTTTAGAATTATCGATTACTTGGGTTAACAGAATTTTGTTTTTAAAATTGCTCGAAGCACAACTAAAAACATACCATAAAGGCGACGAAAGTTACTTGTTTTTGAATTCTAAATTAATTAAAGATTACGACGAACTCAATCGATTGTTTTTTCAGGTTTTGGCTCAAAAACCAGAACTTCGAAACATTGATATTGCTGCAATTTACGCCAAAGTTCCTTACTTGAATAGTTCACTTTTTGAAGGAACAAGTTTAGAACGAGAAGCTTTTTTTATTAATTCGCTAGAAGACAATAAAAACTTAAATTTACTTTCTAACACGGTTATTACTGATAATAATGGAAAGAAAAAAACAGGAAATCTTAATTCATTAGACTATTTTCTGTCGTTTTTAGATGCTTATAATTTTGCATCAGACGAAAACCTGAATATTCAAGAAGACAATAAAACGTTAATCAATGCATCGGTTCTTGGATTGATTTTCGAGAAAATAAATGGTTACAAAGACGGTTCGTTTTTTACACCAAGTTTCATCACGATGTATATGTGTCGTGAAACAATTCGGCGCGCAGTTGTTCAAAAATTCAACGATATAAAAGGTTGGAACTGTACAGAATTCTCTGAATTATACAATAAAATAGATGATATTCGAGAAGCTAACGATATTGTAAACAAGCTAAAAATATGCGATCCGGCGGTTGGTTCAGGACATTTTTTGGTATCGGCACTTAATGAAATTATTGCTATAAAAAACGATTTAAGGATTTTGCAAGACAAAAACGGCAAAAGAATCAAAGAATATAATTTTGAAGTTATCAATGATGAGTTATTGATATCCGACGACGAAATAAAATCGTTTCAATATGACCCAAAAAACAAAGACAGCCAACGCGTTCAAGAAACTTTGTTTCACGAAAAGCAAACCATTATCGAAAATTGTTTGTTTGGTGTCGACATTAACCCAAATTCGGTCAAAATATGTCAGTTAAGATTGTGGATCGAGTTATTGAAAAATGCTTACTATCGTCCAAATACCAATGAACTAGAAACGTTGCCCAACATTGACATCAATATAAAATGTGGCAATTCGCTCATTTCCAGATATGCGCTCGATGCCGATTTAAAAAAAGCATTAAAACAATCTAAATGGAATATCGATACTTATAAATTGGTAGTTACAACCTATCAAAACGCAGAAAGTAAGGAACAAAAGCGAGAAATGGAAAACCTAATTTTGACCATAAAACAAGATTTTGGCACCGAAATTAGATTAAACGACCCGTTAAAAAATAGGTTAGACAAACTTGCAAATGAACTTTACAATCGTTTTACTGGAGCTTTTTTATTTGAACCACCAACCGCTTATGGCGAAAGTGAAGAACAAATGAACAAAAAAGTCAAAAATGCACGAACTAATTTAGAGAAAGAAATAAGTGTTTTACGTACTAAAATTGATGATATTAAAAACAATAAAATTTATCAAAATTCATTTGAATGGCGATTTGAATATCCGCAAGTACTAGATAATAATGGAAATTTTGAAGGTTTTGATGTTATAATTGGAAATCCGCCATACATAAAAGAATATGAAGGGAAACATATTTTTGATGGATTGCGTGAAAACGAAGTTTATCAAGGAAAAATGGATATTTGGTACATGTTTCTTGCCAATGGAATCAAATTGTTAAAGCCAAAAGGATTTTTAAATTTTATTGCACCAAACAATTGGACGACCAATTCTGGCGCAAGCAAAACTAGAAATTTTGTTCTTGAAAATGCCAAAATATTGCAACTTGTAGATTTTTCGAGTTATATGGTTTTTGATTCTGCAAGTATTCAAACAATGATTATGGAATTTGTAAAAGAAAAATCTGAAAATTATTCATTTGATTATAAACGAATTAAGATTGAAAAACCTATTTTGGATGATGTTTATGATTTATTGAATAATGTAGAAACCGATACTAACGAAATATTAAAACCAATAGTAAATAAAAATAATTATTTAGACAAATCGTTAACTTTTACTAACGATAGCAATGATTTGATTTTGAATAAAATAAAAGAAAAACAAAATTTTTATTTAGATGAGAAATATGAAGTTGCACAAGGAATTGTATTTCCTCAAGACTTTTTAAATAAAGCATCGAAAGAAAAAGTTAATAATAAATTCAAAGTTGGCGAAGGAATTTTTGGATTATCAGAACTAGAAAAAACCAATTTAGACTTGCAAAAAAATGAGTTAGAGTTAATCAAACCCTATTTTACAAGCGAACAGTTTTCGAGATATTATGCAAATCCTGAAAATAATCTTTGGTTGATTTACACATCATCAAAATTTAAAAACGCAGATGCAATTTTGCCTTATCCAAACTTAAAAAAACATTTAGACAAGTTTCAAGAAATTATAACTTCTGACAATAAACCTTATGGATTGCACAGAACTAGAGAAGAAAACTTCTTTAAAGGCGAGAAAATTATAGTTTTAAGAAAATGTGCTGGCAAGCCATCGTTTACTTACACCGATTTTGATACTTATGTTTCGGCAACTTTTTATGTTATTAAAACCAATAAAATAAATCAAAAATATCTTGTTGGATTATTAAATTCCAAACTAATTGAATTTTGGTTAAAAAATAAAGGAAAAATGCAAGGCAATAATTTTCAATTAGACAAAGAACCATTGTTGAATATTCCGATTATTAAACCTATATCTAAAATCGAATCCAAAATCGAAACTATTGTCAACGAAATTTTAACCTTAAAAAAGCAAGACCCAAAAACCGATACCAGTTTGCAAGAGCAATCAATTGACTTAATGGTTTATGAACTTTATGGTTTGACCAAAGAAGAAATCGCCATAGTAGAAAGTGCTAATTAAAGAAAAAAGTTTTAGGCGATTCACGAACACAAAAAAAACAATAATAAA
>JAYTMQ010000092.1:0-23125 GCA_043728355.1 Bacteroidota bacterium | reverse complement strand
TTGGACGGTTAACCAATTCTATAAATTCATCTGTTTTGCGTGTATAAACCACCTGAAAATCTGGTTCGTTTTCAAGAAACTTACCTACTTTCAAAGTTGTTTTTAGTGCAATGTCTTTTTCGACATAACCATGATAGGAATTTCCCGTGTCTTTTCCACCATGACCTGCATCCAAAACAATAATGAATTTATTAGAGGCTGATTGACCCATAACATTCAAAATGCTAAAAAGGAAAATTACTGAAAAACAGGTTTTTATATTATTTATAAATCTCATCGACTCAAAAGTTAATTTTAATTAAAACCGAAAGGGGATAATACCAATATTTACGTATTTTTGACCGAAAATATTATGTAAGTTTGCCTCGGCAAAAATCAAGCCATATTTCTACAAAAATAGTATTAAACCTTTGCAAAGAAACTTATTTTATATCGTTTTTTTAACAATCTTCCTAACACTGGGAAACCTAAAAACATATTCGCAAGAAGGACCAAAGGAAACCAAATCTTTTCCGCCTAAGAATCAAGAAACTAAGCCTGAAAATGACACCGTACACGAGCTGGAACTACAAGTTAAAATACCCGACTCACTCAAGAAAAAACCGTTGCTTGAGAGTAAGATAAAGCGAAAGGCAGTTGACTACGAAAAATTTGACCAAAAGAAAAAGCTGATTACACTTTACAATAAAGCCGAAGTTTATTATCAGGATATTGAACTTAAATCGGGAATTATTGTCATTGACTATAATAAAAGTGAAGTTTATGCCGGAAGAATAAAGGATTCTACGGGCGCTTATACCCAAAGACCGGTTTTTAAACAAGGTAATAATGTTGTGGAGCCCGACTCTATCCGGTTTAATTTTAAAACCAAAAAAGCATTGGTTTGGAATTCTAGAACCGAACAAGGAGAATTTAAAATAAAAGCTGGAATTTCGAAACGCGAAAACGATTCGGTTTATTTTATGAAAGGCGCAAGATTTACCACTGCCAAAGATATTGAAGATCCAGAATATTATTTTCAAACCAACAAATTAAAGTTTGTTCCAGGAAAGAAAGTTGTAGTTGGCCCAACAAATATGGTTATAGCTGGTGTACCAACACCAATTATTTTACCGTTTGCATTTTTTCCAATGGATAAAGAAACCCGCGCATCTGGAATAATTATTCCGACTTTTGCAGATAATAATGAACGTGGATTTTCATTACAAAATGGCGGTTATTACTTTAATTTGACAGATAATTATGATTTGGCAATTCTTGGCGATTATTTCACAAGTGGCGGATATGCTTTGAGAGCAGAAACAAATTATGCAATAAGATATAAATTCAGAGGAAATTTTAATCTGCGATACGAAAACCAAATTAATGGAGAAAGAGGTTTTGCAAATTATTCTAAAACCAAAATTTATAATATTCAATGGAGTCATTCTCGTGATAGCAAATCGAACCCTAATTCTAATTTTTCAGCTTCTGTCAATTTAGGTAGTAGTAGGTTTTTTCAACAGTCTTTAAGTCAATCTGTTATTGGAAGTAGACTTAACACAAATTTAAGCTCATCTGTTTCGTTTTCACAAAGATTCAATTCTGTACCACAAGTCAATTTGTCATTAACTGCAACACATTCTCAAGTTTCAGGAACTCAGTCGATAAATATGACTTTGCCAACTTTGCAATTAAATGTAGATCAGATTTTTCCGTTTGCTCCAAAAGACGGCATTAAAAAAGGTTTTTTTAAGAATATAAATTTACAATATTCGTTAAACGGTCGAAATGAAATTGTAACAACAGATTCATTATTTTTTACTCCAAAAATGTTTAAAGATGCTAAAATTGGTTTTCAACATAGCATTCCTTTAAGCACTAACTTTAAGGTTTTTAAATATTTTAGCGCTTCTACATCAGCAACTTACAATGAAGTTTGGGCTTTAAAAACAATCAGAAAAAATTTTGATGAAAACCAAGCCAAAGTTATAACAACCGAAGTTAATGGATTTGATGCTTTTAGAACTTATAATTTTAATGCTAGTTTGAATACTACTGTTTATGGAACTTTTAAGTTTGGTGATAAAAAAAGGATTCAAGCCATTAGACATTTATTAAAACCTAGTATTTCATATAGTTATCAACCAAGTTTTGAGAAATATTATGATTCTTATGCAGTCGATGCACTTGGTAATAAAAAAGAATTTTATACAAGATTTGAAGGCGGAATAAATGGTGTTCCAGGCAACGTATATTCAAGTTCAATAGGTTTAAGTATTGCTAACACATTCGAAGCAAAAGTTCGAGACCAAGACAGTACCAAAACGGAAGCCAAAAAAGTGATGTTGTTAAATAATTTAAATGTTTCGACTAGTTATGATTTAGTCAGCAAATTAATCACACCAATATCGTTATCAGCAAATACTCAATTTTTTGATTCGAAATTAGGCGTAAATCTTGGAGCAAGTTTAGATCCTTATGCGATTGACAACATTGGTAACACGCAAAAATTATTTAATGTTAACAATGGTGGCAGTTTGTTTCGTTTAACAAGTGCAAATCTTACATTAAACTATTCTTTAAGCAGTCGAAATGAAAAAGAAAAAAAGAAAAAAGATGATATTAATGCACGAAATGGTGGTCGAAATGATGATTTATTTGGTAAAAGTCAAGATTTAAATGCAAGTCCAGCACCATCAAATGATGAAGAAGTCGAAGACAATTCAACTTTTTTTAATTCAAAAGTCCCTTGGGATTTAACATTAGCCTACTCATTAACTTACACCAACGCTAAAAGAGAAAATACATTTAATACTAACTCTGTAATGTTTTCAGGAAATATTAATTTAACTTCCAAATGGAAAATTGGTGGTAATAGTGGTTTTGATTTGGTTCAAAAGAAAATTACAATAACTAGTTTAAGTATGGAGCGAGATTTATTAAGTTGGCGCATGAGTTTTAATTGGGTACCGATAGGAGTTAATACATCATGGGGATTTTTTATTGGTATTAAATCATCTGCGTTAAGTGACATTAAATACGATAGAAACAATTTGCCAGATCCAAGATTGAGGTAGTAATATCAAATTGTAGATTTTAGAAAGCAGATTGCAAGCTAAAAATAATTCTAAATCAAAACAATTAAATCATTCTAAAATATTAATTTTGTGATAATAATATTTATATCCCAATAAATCTGAAATCTAAATTCAGAATTCTAAAATCTAAAATTAAATGTCCGTAGCCAAAAAAGATTACAAAAAAATTACTACAAAATCATTGATTGATATGAAAGCCAATGGCGAAAAAATATCGATGCTAACAGCTTATGATTTTACAATGGCAAAAATTGTAGATTCTGCTGGTATTGATGTAATTCTTGTTGGCGATTCTGCCAGTAACGTAATGGCTGGTCATGAAACAACTTTGCCAATTACATTGGATCAAATGATTTATCATGCATCGGGAGTAGTTCGTGCTTGTAATCGTGCGCTAGTTGTTGTCGATTTGCCATTTGGAACCTACCAATCTGATCCTAAAGAAGCATTGCGTTCTTCTATTAGAATAATGAAAGAAAGTGGTGGTCACGCTGTAAAAATGGAAGGTGGAAGCGAAATAAAACAATCTATAAAACGCATTTTAGCAGCAGGAATTCCAGTTATGGGACATTTGGGTTTAACGCCACAATCAATTTATAAATTTGGTACATACACCGTTCGTGCCAAAGAAGAAGAAGAGGCAGAAAAACTTATGGAAGATGCCAAGTTATTAGAAAGTTTAGGTTGTTTCGCACTTGTTGTAGAGAAAATTCCAGCGCATTTAGCCGAAAAAGTAGCCAAAAGTATTTCTATTCCTGTTATCGGAATCGGTGCTGGAGGTGGCGTAGATGGACAAGTTTTGGTTATTCATGATATGTTGGGAATGAATAACGAATTCAGCCCAAGATTTCTCAGAAGATACATGAATTTATTTGATGATATGACTGTTGCAATTGGTAAATATGTGGCTGATATTAAGTCAAGTGATTTTCCAAATGCTTCTGAGCAGTATTAATTTTATATTCTTAATTAACAAGTTATTGATTTAAAATTTAATGGCAGAAAAAATTTTATCCAACAAGAATAACCTTCAAGTTTTGCATGAAGACAACCACTTGATTATTGTCAACAAGCGCGTTGGAGACATTGTACAAGGCGATAAAACTGGAGATAAACCACTTTCTGATGTTGTCAAAGATTATATAAAAGACAAATACGACAAACCTGGCGAAGTTTTTTTGGGTGTTGTACACCGACTTGACCGACCAACAACTGGAATCGTAGTTTTTGCTAGAACTAGTAAAGCATTGTCCCGAATGAATGAATTGTTTAGTAATCGCGAAACACAAAAAACATATTGGGCGGTGGTTAAAAACAAACCAGAAAATTCTGAAGATAAATTGGTTCATTATCTAAAAAGAAATGAAAAAAACAATACTTCGAAAGCGCATTCTGGAGAAGTTCCAGAAAGTAAATTGGCTAGCTTAGATTATAAAATTATAGCTTCATTAAACAACTATTTTGCACTAGAAATTAATCTTCATACTGGGAGACATCATCAAATTCGGGCACAACTTTCGGCTATAAATTGCCCAATAAAAGGCGATTTAAAATATGGGTTTGATAGAAGTAATCCTGATGGGGGCATTCATCTTCACGCAAGAAAATTGGTTTTTATTCACCCTGTTTCTAAAGAGAATATTAAAATTATTGCGCCTGTACCAAATGATGTAATTTGGAATGCTATTTAACAAAAAATTTGTACTTTAGCATTTTAAAAACTAAATCATAAATATTAAATAGCTACTTATGAAAAAAGTATTTTTTTTATCACTATTGTTTATTAGTTTAGCAGTTTCTGCCCAAGATCATTTCGCTGGAATATCAACTTCTTGCAGAGTCGGAATTTTGAATGTAGGAAATAATCCCGCAGAATTGATGAATTTAAATAACAAATTTGAAGTCAATGGATTTGGAATAAGTGCCAATATATCAAATTCTAAAATTAGTTTTAAAGATGTTTTATCAGATAAAGATTTGTATAAACAAATTTTTAGTGGAACCGATCCTGTAAGTTTTAAACTAGATACCGAAATTTACGGACCAAGTTATGCCGTAAAATTAAGTAAATTTGGGTTTGCAATAAGTTCAAAACTAAATGCCAAATTTGACATAGTCGATGTTGATGTAAACCTAGGGAATGCAATTGCTAATAACGATTTTGGTGTTTTATTAACCACACAAATTAACAACAATAAAAACCAACGAATTGTAGGTACAACTTGGGGCGAAATTGATTTGAGCGGAGCCTTTAATATAATTGACTCAGATGAACATAAATTTAATGTTGGCACAACTGTAAAACTTTTGTTTCCTGGATCGTTTGCCAATGTTGGTGCTTCTAATTATTTTGGACTAATATCTGAAACGTTAACTACAACAAAATTAACTAATACTAATGCCAATTTAAATTTTGCCTATTCTGGAGGTTTGGCCAATAGTTTTACCAATTTTAATGACTATCAAAAATCATTATTTGGCGCTTTAAATGGTTTTGCTGTTGATTTAGGAGTAAATTATCAATTAAAAGACGAAACAGATTCTGATAAAAAAAAATACAAATTAAATATTGGATTAGCCATAAAAAATATGGGATCAATGACATTTAAAGATGACAATAATGCCTCTACTGACTATAAATTTAGTATTGAAAATGCAGAATCTCTAGATTTAAATGAATTTCAAAATATAAATAGTATTGATGAAATCGAAAAAATACTTATAACCAAAGGGTTTTTAGATAAAACTGTAAAAAACAGTTCTGATTTTGTTGTAAAATTACCAACAGTTTTTTCTGCTTATGCAGATTTAAAAATTATTTCTAAATTTTACTTAACTGGTTTTATGCAACGAAAATTAAAAAACAATAACGAAAATGACCAAGTTACTACACAAAATTTATTGTCATTTACACCAAGATTTTGCACCAATTATTTCGAAGTTTTTTTACCGTATACAATTACTGAGTTTGCAGGAAATAATATAGGTTTAGGACTTAGAGTTGGTGGTTTTTATTTAGCATCAACATCTGCAATTTCTGCTTTATCAAACAATTCTAAACAAATCGATTTCAATTTTGGATTTAGATATGGCTTTTTATAATTTATTCAAAATATGAATTTTAAAAACGATATTCAATTCAGAAAAAAATCTCTAGAAGATTTACTCGAGAACATAATTAATTATGAAAATGATATAACAGAGGCGTTGTACAAAGATTTCAAAAAATCTGAATTCGAAGCAGTTGTAACAGAAACTAATTATGTAATTTCGGATTTAAAAGAAACCATCAAAAACTTATGTTCTTGGGCAAAGCCTAAAAAAGTTCGTTCTTCTATTCTAAATTTTCCATCCTCGGATTTTATTTACAGTGAGCCTTATGGAAATGTTTTAATCATTTCGCCTTGGAATTATCCTTTTCAATTAGCAATTTGTCCATTAGTTGCTGCAGTTGCAGCAGGAAACCACGTTACTTTAAAACCTTCAGAATTAACACCAAATACATCATTGATTATTGCTAAAATAATTCGTGAAACATTTGACAACAAACACGTAATTGCCATTTTGGGTGATGTTGGAATGGCGCAACAATTATTAAAACAAAAATGGAATTATATTTTTTTTACAGGAAGTGTTCAAGTTGGGAAAATTATTGCCAAAATCGCAGCCGAGAATTTGACACCAGTTACGCTTGAGCTTGGCGGAAAAAGTCCAGTAATTGTTGATGAAACTGCTAACCTAAAAATTGCTGCAAGAAGAATTATTTGGGGAAAAATTCTTAACGCAGGACAAACTTGTGTGGCACCCGATTATGTATTGGTTAATTCGAAAATCAAAAACGAATTTGTAAAAAATTTAAAACAAGAAATTACAAATGCACTTGGCGAAAACCCAGAGATTTCGCCAGATTATGCTAGAATTATCAATTTAAAAAACTGGGAAAGACAATTGTTATTACTAAAAAATCAAAATATAATTTCTGGAGGACAATCAAATCGTGAAGGATTTTATCTTGCCCCAACCCTACTTGACGAGCCAAAACTAAATAGTTTGGTTATGCAAGAAGAAATATTTGGACCAATTTTGCCGATTATTTCATATAATTCAAAATCAGAAATTGACAAAATAATATCGAGTTATGACAAACCTTTATCGTTATATATTTTTTCAGAAAAAAAATCATTCGTTGACGAAATTATTTCTAAACATAGTTTTGGTGGTGGTTGTGTGAATGATGTAGTTGTACATTTAGCAAACAGTAGATTACCCTTTGGTGGTGTTGGCAACTCAGGAATTGGAGCGTATCATGGAAAATTGAGTTTTGACCTATTTTCGCATAAAAAATCGATAGTAAAACGAGGAAATTGGTTAGATTTGCCAATGCGATATGCACCTTATGGCAATAAACTTAAATGGATAAAAAGAGTATTGAAATTAATTTAAAACAATAAAAATGAGCAACATACAACATAGAATATTAGAAATAAAAACAAAAGGTTACGAGTTAGACTTTGGTAACATTTTTAATGAAACTCTCGAAAACTTCAAAAAAATTGCAATTGTTGGCGGAATGGCTTTTCTAATTTTTTCAATAATTTTGGGATTGATTTTCGGTGGTGGATTCGTTCTTTTTGCTGGAGCCAATTCTATGGCAGAAAATTTAGCTAATTTCAATATTCAAAATTTTTCAGTTGTTAGTTTGCTTATTTATTTTGTTGCACTTGTTTTTACTGCTTGCATTGTGGCGCCATTTTATTCAGGAATTTTAAAAATGGCTTATTTAGCCGATCAAAATCATGAGTTCAATATTGGTACTGCATTCGACTATTATAAAGGTTCTTATTTTAAAGAACTAATTACTTCTTCAGCAATAATTTCATTATTTTCGGTTGGAATTACGATTTTGCTTGAAAAAATGGGCGTTCCAATTGTTGGTGGCGTAATGACATATTCTATTTCATTTGGAATGGTTTTCGTAAATCCGTTAATTATTTTTGGAAATTTAAAAGCAATAGAAGCAATAAACACAAGTCTTATTTTAGTTTCCAAACAAGCGCCATTGTTATTAGGATTGCTAATCGTTGCATTAATTGTTTGTTGTTTGGGTTTTATTGGTTTGTGTATTGGAGTTTTCTTTACAATGCCATTTATTTTTTCGATGGAATATGTAATTTATAAAAGCATTTTTGATTTTAATGAAATTTCGGAAATTGATGAAATTGGGTCTTTTAAAGAATAATAAAATATTTTCTATATACAAAAACATTTTGTTTATCGATTTTTATTGCATTTTAACACTAAAACTGTTTTAAATATTATTAAATTTGTAACAAAATATAAAAAAAATTATATTTGAAAGTAAATTTTTAATAAATAATTAATGTCTTCATTTTTTGATGATTTTGTTGATATTTTTTCACAAAGCTACAATCCACTTTTGATTGTGGTTTTAGTTCTATACGTTTTATTGATAATTAAAATAATCATTAACAAAAAAAATAGAATAGATGATGGTTTTTCTAAAGATAAAATAAGCCTTCTAAAAGTTCAAAATCAATATTTGTTATTTTTGTTATACACAGGAATAATTATTCCAATTATTCAGCTTTTGTGCATTTTTTTTTACGCAAATCCACCATATAATTCAAATCTGGAAAATTTATCTTTTTCGGTTTTATTAGTTTCAATTTACTTGTTGGCCAATAAATTTAATTTTTTCTACAAAAATTTATTAAAAATTATTTTAATAATCTTTTTATTAAGTAACATTAGAGCATTCAAAAATTTAATTTTATTTCCAACTGAGCCATTTTCGATTTTAGAAACATTATTTATTTTTTATTTATCTGTTAGTGTTTTAATCAATAAAAAACAGTATTATTTATATGTAATTTTTTGTTTTATTTTCGTTACAACAATGGGTTTTTTAGCATTTATTCCAGTTAAAATTGCACTCTATATGAATGTATATTTTTCTTTGACATTTGCATTGAGTTATGTTAAAAATACAGTAATCAATATTACCAATAAAAAATTGATTTTTACAGACAACATTGTCAATAACGGTTCTTCACTAACATTAGCTGTGAATCTCGAAGGCGAAGTTATTTATTGCAGCGATTCTATTAAAACTATTTTAGGTTACGAAGCTAAAGAAGTTTTAGGAATGAAGTTTTGGGAATTTACTCAAGATAAAGAGTTTACAACCAAAGATTACGAAATTTCAAAAGATTTATATATAAGAAAATTGAAATGTAAAGATGGAAGTTACAAATACATTCAATGGAAAGATTCTCAATATTCTGAATATGTAATTTATGGAATTGGTCAAGATGTAACCCAGCAAATACAACTTCAAAATCAATACAAAAATCTTATTGAAAATGCAGATGATTTAATTTTCGAATCCGACAAACATGGCAATATTACCTTTGTAAACAATTTTACTATAAAAACACTTGGATATTCTGAACACGAATTAATTGGCAAACAGTTTACAACTCATATTAAAGAGGAGTATAAAAATGATGTATTCAATTTGTATGCAGCAATTCATAAAAATGATTCATTATCAAATACAAGTGAATTTATTGCTCTGAAAAAAAACGGAGAAGAAATTTGGTTGTCTCAAAAAGTAAATGTTAAAAATGATGAGATGGGAAAAATTTCAGGATATTTTGCATTTTCTAGAGATATTACTTATCAAAAAAATATTGAAATAGAAAAAACAAATCGTTTAAATAAAACCAATCTTTTTAATGAATCTTTAAAAAATATAACATCAAAAAGTTATTCAAATAATAAAAGTTTCGAAGAAATATTGAATTCAATTTTGGTTATAACTGCAAAAACAATAAATATTGATCGTGTAGGATTTTGGGATTATTATGAAGATAAAATAATTTGCAAAAGTGTTTATAATAATCAAAACGAAGAGTTCGAAAACGGATATATTCTTAATGAGAAAGATTATCCAAAATATTTTAAAAGTATAGAAAACAAAGTTCAGTTTGTAACTAATGATATCGCGAATGAAGATATTACAAGTTATTATACTAGCGAACATAATGTGAAATCTTGGTTAGATACACCAGTTTTTTATGATCGAAAAATATTTGGAATTCTAAGTCTAGAAACAATAATAACTACAAAAGTATGGGATGATTTAGAAACTAATTTTACAAAATCTGTTTCTGACATTATTTCATTAACTCTAGAAACCCAAAAAAGATTAATTGCCGAGAAAAATCTTTTGTACAAAAGCGAAATGCTAAGTGCAATTACACAAATAACCAATGTATTCTTATCAGGATCAAATGTTGATAATACTTTTAATGAAACATTGTCTATAATCGGTAACGTCGCTAAGGCCGATAGATCGTACTATTTTACAAATAATGCTTTAGAAAAAACAGTAACACAAAAATATGAATGGGTAAACAATACCATTTCTGCTGAAATTGACAATCAAATTATGCAAGATATGCCGCATAATGATTTTAAGGATTTTATAGATATACTTCTGCAAAATAAAGAATATAATTTTGTTGTAAAAAATCTTCAAGAGTCAGTTTACAAAAAAACATTAACTGACCAAAATATTTTATCTATTTTAATTCTTCCAATATTTGTTAAAAATCAATTTCACAGTTTTATTGGTTTTGATGATTGCACAAACGAAAGAATTTGGTCTGATGATGAAATTAATATTCTAAAAACTCTTGCCAACAACATTGCAGTTTCGATTGAAAGAAATATTAATGAAAAAATTATTTTAGAAAACGACAAAAGATTAAAATATAAAACTGAAATTCTTACAGAAATAAACAAAGTCAGTGATCAATTTTTAGGAAATAAAAATTTAGATGAAATTTTGCAAGGAATAATTCCTTCGATCGGTAGTGTAACAAATGTAATGCATTTGTCATATTTTGAGTTTGATGAATTAGAAAATAATTTTTATCAAAAATTCAGATGGATTCAAGAAACAACATCTTTCACTAAACCAAACCCAGAATTACTCAAGCTACCAAACAAAATTGTAAATATCATTATAGAAAGTCTTAAAAAAAACAAGTATTTATGGGTGCATTTAAATCAAAATTTAGAAGAAAATGTAAAACAGTTTTTAATTCAATTTAATGTAAAATCAATACTATTACTTCCAGTTTATTTGAATAAAAAATTAACAGGTCTTTTAGCTTTCAATGACGGATTGCAAAATAGAATTTGGTCTTATGACGAAATTTCAATACTTGGTTCTCTAGCCAATAATATCTCTGCTTCGTTAGAGAGAAATTATAATGAAACAATTATTCAAGAAAGCGAAGAAAAATTTAGATTATTGGCAGAAAATATACCAGGAACTATTTATTTATCTAATTACGACAATTCTTCGTCTAAAATTTATTTGAATGATGAAATTGAAAATCTTACGGGTTATAACAAAATTGAATTTCTTGAAAATAAAATTTCATACATTAATTTACTGCACCCTGATGATAGAAAACGGGTAGTAAACGAACAACATGAAAGCATTAGAAACAAAAAACAAATTCATTCAATATATAGATTAATTACAAAAAATAAAAAAATTGTTTGGGTTGAAGAGTTTGGAGACGCAATATATAAAAATGGCAAAATAGAATTTATTGAAGGGATTTTTTTAGATATTACTCAAAAAAAAGAAGCCGAAGAAAAACTTGCACAAAAAAGTCTTTTACTAGAGGCCATTACAAAAACTACAAATAAATTTTTAACAAGCAATAACATTGATGATTTCTTTAATGATTCATTAAAAATCATAGGAGAAACGACTAGTGTTGATAAAATTTATTATTTCGAAAACAACCCAGATTTAAAAACAGTTAATTTAAAATTCGAATGGTTTTCAGAAAATTCTAAATCAGATATTGAAAATCCAGTTTATCAAAATTTTAGTCATGACAATTTAGCTATTTCTTTAGTTAAATTAAATAAAAATAAAATAATCTCCCAATTAACAAGAAATATTGAAGATTCGTCATATAAAGATTTTTTAATTGAAAACAACATCGTTTCATCACTAATAATCCCTATTTTTATTAATAACCAACTTTATAGTTTTATAGGTTTTGACGACAACAAAAACGAAAGAATTTGGAGCAATGACGAAATTAATATTTTAAAATCATTTGCAAATAATATTTCGGCTGCAATTTCTAAAAACATAAACCAAACCATTCTTCAAGATAGCGAAGAAAAATTCAAGCTTTTGGCTGACAACATTCCAGGGACAGTTTATTTATCCAAAAACGATGGCAAAAAAACAAAATTATATTTAAATGATGAAATAAAAAAATTAACAGGATATGACAAATCTGAATTTTTAGAAAACCGAATTTCTTTTATAGATTTAGTTCATGAAAATGATAGAACAAAAGTACTCGAAAACGAAGCAAAAGCAATAAAAAATAAAACTCAAATTCATTCAATTTACCGACTTATTAGAAGTGATAATAAAATTGTTTGGGTCGAAGAGTTTGGAGATGCAATTTATAAAAACAACAAAATAGAATATATTGAAGGAATTTTTATAGATATTACTGCTAAAAAAGAAGCAGAAGAAAGATTATCTTATAAATCTGAATTATTGTCAGTTATTACAATGACTACTGAGAAATTTTTGTCAAATGAAAAAATAGAAGATTATTTAAATGAATCATTAAAAATAATTGGAACCGTTTCTAACGTAGACAAAATATATTATTTTGAAAACAATCAACAAAATCGAACAATAAGCATTAAATATGAATGGTGTAATAAAGATGTAATTTCAGAAATAAACAATCCAACACTTCAAGATTTTCCTTACAAAAACATTTCAAATGCAATTGATGTTTTAACTCGAAACAAAATTTTAAATCAAATTACAAGCCAACTTGAAGATTCAGAATACAAAGCAACTCTTGAAACTCAAAATATAAAATCGTCACTAATAATTCCTATTTTTATAAATAATAATTTTTATAGTTTTATTGGTTTTGATGATAATAAAACCGAAAGAGTTTGGAGCGAAGACGAAATTAATATACTTAGTACATTTGCAAATAACATTGCAACTGCAATTGAAAGAAATATTAAAGACGTCATTCTTCAAGAAAGTGAAGAAAAATTTAGATTACTTGCCAACAATATTCCAGGCACCGTATATTTATCTAGGTTTGACGAAACAGCAACTAAAGTTTTCTTGAACGACGAAATTGAAATCTTAACTGGATATTCAAAAACTGAATTTATTAATGAAAATATGTCTTTTATAAACATTATTCATCCTGAAGATAAAGAACAAATAATAAAGAAACAAAAAAGTGCATTGCAAAATAAACAAAATTTTCAATCAACATATAGAATTATCCATAAAAACGGAAATATAAAATGGATAGAGGAGTTTGGTGATGCAATAAGGAAAAATAATAAAATAGAATATATTGGTGGAATTTATATAGACATAACTGAGAAAAAACAAAACGAAAAAGCAATTATTGAAAAAGAATTTGCACAAGCTGCAAGTCAAGCAAAATCTGAATTTCTAGCCAATATGAGCCACGAAATTAGAACACCGCTTAACGGTATTATTGGTTTTACAAATTTGTTGATGAATACTGAACTCGAGAATTTTCAAACGCAATATTTATCGACTATCAATCAATCGGCCAATTCGTTAATGGAAGTTGTCAACGATGTTCTTGATTTTTCTAAAATCGAAGCAGGAAAACTCGAAATTGAAATTCAAAAAATAAATGTTTTAGAAGTTACAAACCAAATTATCGATTTATTAAAATTCTCAGCAAGCCAAAAAGATATCGATTTAATTATTAAAGTTGCAGAAGATATTCCAGAGTTTATTTGGACCGATTTAGTTAGAATAAAACAAATCATTACTAATTTGCTAAGCAATGCAATAAAATTTACAAATGATGGATCAGTAATATTCTCAATTTTTAAAATTAAATCTATTTCTGGAACACAAAATATTTTAAGATTTTCTGTGAAAGACACAGGAATTGGTATCAAAAAATCCAATCAAGATAAAATTTTTACAGCATTTTCACAAGAAGACAATTCAACAACACGAAAATTTGGCGGTACAGGTCTGGGATTGTCAATTTCAAATCAACTTTTATACCTTTTGGGTACAGAACTTCAAGTTAAAAGTGCTTTAAATGAAGGAAGTGATTTTTATTTTGATATAGAATTAAAAACTTCTAAAGAGTATATTAAACTTAAAGATATAAAATTAAAAGCTATTTACAATTCTAATTCCACCGATTTAGTAATTTTAGGACACGAAAATTTCAAAATTCTAATTGTTGAGGACAATAAAATAAATATGCTATTAGCAAAAACTTTGATCAAGCAAATTATACCAAATTCATCTATTTTCGAAGTTATAAATGGTCAACAAGCAGTTGAAAAAATTGGAATTATTAATCCAGATTTGGTTTTAATGGACATTCAAATGCCAGTAATGAACGGCTACGAAGCAACTCAAGAAATCAGAAAAATAAAACAATTTAGGCACACTCCAATTATTGCATTGACAGCAGGAATTGTAGTCGGCGAAAAACAAAAATGTCTAGATTTTGGAATGAACGATTATGTATCAAAACCAATTATCAAAGAAGAACTAGAAAAAGTAATTCGAAAATGGATTACAAAGTAAATTAAAATCAATAAATTTGTAAAACAAATAAAAAAAACTAACAATATGAAATGGACTCGAAGCTCACAAAGTGAAAATATGGAAGATCGTCGCGGAATGTCAGGCGGTGGAAAAGCAGTTGTTGGCGGCGGTCTAATTGGAGTTGTAATTCTTTTATTACAAGTTTTTGGTGGAGAAACAGGTCAAACAATTGGCAATGTTTTACAGCAAACTCAAGGACAACAAACCGAACAAACTCAAGGAGCACCTCTTTCCGAACAAGAAAAAATAGAAGGCGATTTTATTAACGAACTAGTTAAATATAACGAAGATGTTTGGGGAAAAATATTTCAGGAAAATGGAATAGAATTCGAACCAGCAAAAATGGTTTTATTTCGTGACCAAGTACAAACAGCTTGCGGTGGCGCAACATCAGCTTCAGGACCTTTTTATTGTCCAGGAGATAAAAAAATCTATATGGATATGGCATTTTTCGAAGATTTAAGAACTAAATTTGGAGCCAAAGGTGGCGATTTTGCTGTAGCTTACGTCTTTGCACACGAATATGGACACCATATTCAAAATATTTTAGGAACATCGACCAAAATGCGTGAAGCACAACAAGGCAAGTCAGAATCTGTTGCCAATAAATTGTCAGTTGCTCTTGAACTTCAAGCCGATTTTTATGCAGGAGTTTGGACACATCACAACGAGCAAAAACACAAAATGCTAGAACCAGGCGATATCGAAGAAGCATTAAGTGCAGCAAATGCGGTTGGCGATGATGCAATTCAGTCAAAAATGCAAGGCCAAGTTGTGCCAGATTCTTTCACACACGGTTCGTCAGAACAACGTATGAAATGGTTTACAAAAGGTTTTAAAACTGGCGATACCAATCAAGGAAACACATTTGCAGAAATGTAATATTTTAATTAATTGAAGCTATTTGCTTCGCCAGTCGCACTTTCAGGCTTGTGTCCAGCATTCTATTTCAAGAAAACGCTCTGAAAAACATTTTTCTAAGCCAAAAAACGAACATCTCCCGACGTTTCGGGAGTCGTTGTTTTTTGACAAGAAAAATTAGTTTTTTTAGAGCGTTTTGCTTTTCATTTCACTCTGGGCTAGGTCGAAAATTTCTAAAGTATTTGGTTTTAAAATTATAAAATTCTTAAAATTTTAATCCAAAAATTACCATATTCACAAAAATCAAGAAATTAGCGATTTTTATGAATTGTTTTCACTCATTTTGATTTGTAGTTATTAAATTCGTAAAAGAAAAAAAAATTAGAAATGAAAGTAGGAATCGACAGCATATCATTTGACATACCAAAAATACATTTACCAATAAAAATCCTTGCTGAAAATCGTAATATAGAACCCGAAAAATTGATAAAAGGTTTAGGTTTAACAAAAATGAGTTTTCTAGACGTTCATCAAGATGTTATAACTTTAGCAAGTAATGCTGTTTTAAAACTTATTAATCAAGAGAAGCTAAATCCAAAACAAATATCTCGAATTTATGTTGGAAATGAATCGGGTGTAGACAGTTCTAAACCAATTGGTTCTTATATAATTTCGTTGTTAGAAACACATTTAGGTGATGCATGTTTTCGAAATTGCGATGTAGTTGATTTGACATTTGCTTGTATTGGCGCGGTAGATGCATTGCAAACAACATTAGATTACATTAGATTAAATCCAACAAAAAAAGCAATTGTTGTGGCGACCGACAATGCAAAATACGATTTGAATTCGACTGGAGAATACACACAAGGTGCTGGTGCAATTGCAATGTTAATAGCTGCCAATCCTAGAGTATTAAGTTTCAATCAAGAATTTGGCGTTTCGACTCAAGGTGTTTTTGATTTTTTTAAACCAAGAAGAAATTTTACTAAATTTGAGGCTACAAATCAAAATGACAATCCCGAATTTCTTGGTATTTTAGAAAACGAAATTTCTATTTACAAAGAACAACCTGTTTTTGATGGTCAATATTCTAACAATTGTTATATCGAAAGAATCACAGAAGCTTATTTTCATTTCAAATCCGAAAGCAATCAATCTGGAGCAATTTATCAAAATTGGGAGAATATTTTAATGCATTTGCCTTATGCTTTTCAAGGGCGAAGAACATTTGTAGAAATTTATGCTCAAGAAAATCAAGAATTTTTATTGAATAAAAACGATTCTGATTACAAAGACAAAATAAAAATTATCGCAAAATCGACAGACTATTTAGATTATGTAAACAAAAAAATTATGCCATCTGAAATTGCATCTGGACAAATTGGTAATATTTATTCAGGTTCTATTTTCTTGGGATTATTATCTACTTTATGTCATCATTTTAAAGAAAATTCAAATCTTGAAAATAAAAAATTTGGTTTTATAGCTTATGGAAGTGGCTCCAAATCCAAAGTTTTTGAAGCAGAAGTACAATCTGAATGGAAAACTGTTTTAGAAAAAATCAACTTATTCGAAACAATCGACCAAAGCAAAGAATTAGATTTTGAAACCTATGTGAAACTTCACAAAAAAGAACAAAAAAATTCAATAATTATTCCAAAAAGTGAATTCTCATTAGATTCTATCGAAAAAGTGAATCCAGTTTTGGTTGGTGCTAGGTATTATTCGTATAAAAATTAAAAAAAAAAGGTTCTGAATTATAAATTAATACTTATTAAATAGCCAATCGGCACAAAATATAACTGCAATAATTTTTATTTCTTTATATTTGAATTCGAAACAAACTAACAATAAAATGAAAAAAACATTTTCCCTAATTATTGCTGTAATTTTTGCAAGTTGCTCGTCGGTAAAAAATCACAATGCACATTTGAATGATTTAATTCCAGTTGAAGATTTAAAATTGGATGTCGATTTAGCATATCAAAAAATGAAAGATTTGCACCCAAAATTATATTGGTATATTTCAGAAAAAGATTTAAGTTATAAATTTGATAGTTTAAAAACATCAATAACTAAACCAATAACCAGTTTTGAGTTTTATAAAAAATTGGCTCCAATTGTTGGCACAGTTGGTCAAGGACATATGATTGTTTTACCAAAAGTCAAAAAATATGACAAAAGTCAAATGGCAACAATTAAAAAGAAAGGTATTGGTCCGTTATCACAATTCGATTTCGAACTTTTTGATAATAAAATGTATGTCGTTAAAAACAAATCTTACGATAAATCAATTAAAATTGGAACTGAAGTTGTCGAAGTTAATGGCAAAAAAACTCAAGAATATCTTAAAGAATATGACAAACTTTTCACATCAGACGGTTATAATAAAACCTTTAAAAAAAATAGATTACCTAGATGGTTCGGTCGTTTTTTTACTCAAGAAAATGGAATCAAAGATACAATAAATTATACTTTCAAATTTAAAGATTCAACTAAAATAGTTTCAATATTTAGAAAAGTTGTCGACACAACTGGAATCGGAAAACAAAAAACTAAAGTTTTAAATGATCTAGAAACGGCTGAGGCAAAATTAAAAGCTAAAGCTTTGAAAATAAGAAAAGATGTCGAAGGTTATGATAAAGAAACTAAAGAATATAGAAGAAATTTAAGATTTATCGAAAAAGACAGTTCGATAGCAGTTATCAAAATAAGAGGTTTTTCTGAAGGAGATTATGAAACATTTTACGAAGAAAGTTTCAAGAAAATTCAAGATTACAAATCTAAAACCTTGATTATTGATTTGCGATTTAATGGTGGTGGACGATTGGCAGAAATTAATGACCTTTACAGTTATTTGTCCGAAAAAGAATATATTTTTTTACAAGAATCACCAATTGCCTCCAAAACAAGTTTATTTAATATTGAATATTTTAAAGGTCCATTTTATTGGATTCCTTTAAAAATTGTAGCGTCACCAATAGTTTATGGATTTGCTTATTTTAAAGTACATAAAAATGATGATGGAAATTATTATGCATCAATGATGACAAAAACTAAAAAAGTAAAAGACACAAATTTTAAAGGAAAAATTTATGTTTTAATAAATGGTGGAAGTTTCTCAGCTTCGAGTATTATTTCCTCGAATCTGCAAGGTTCAAAAAGAGCAACTTTCGTTGGTGAAGAAACTGGCGGTGCATATAATGGAACTGTAGCTGGGCAAATGCCAACCCAAAAATTACCAAATTCTGAAATGAATCTTAAATTAGGAATTATTGGTTGTATTCCATTTCATAAAACCGAAAAAGAAGGTCGAGGCATTTTTCCTGACAAAGAAATTTTGCCTACTTTACAAGACAGAATAGATGGAATTGACCCTGAAATGAATTGGGTTTTAGAAGATTTAAAAAAACTTGGTATTGATTCAGTTATTACTAGTCAATAAATAATTGTAATATAAATAAAAACATGAAAAAATTAATTTTCTTACTACTATTAGTTAATTATTCTTCCATTTTCGCTCAAGAAACTTTTACTCGAAAAGATTCTCTTCAAGGCGGATTGCGTTCAGAAAGAACTAATTTTGATATATTAAGATATGATTTAAACATTAAAATAGACATTGATAAAAAATTTATTTCAGGTTATAATGATATTTTATTTAGAGTTCAAACTAAAAAAGCCAATAAAATTCAAATCGATTTATTCGAGAATATGCAAGTTGACAGCATTGTTTTAGACAATAAAAAATTAAATTATACACGTGATAATAATGCAGTTTTTATAGAGTTTGGTTATTATTTACTAAATACAAACGAAAAATCAATTAGGTTTTATTATTCTGGAAATCCAATAATTGCTAAAAATGCACCTTGGGATGGCGGTTTTGTATTCAAAAAAGACAGTTATAATAAAGATTTTGTTGGTGTAGCATGTCAAGGAACAGGAGCAAGTTTATGGTTTCCGTGCAAAGATTCTCAAAGCGACGAACCAAACGACGGAATAACAATAAGCGTAGCTGTTCCATCTGGATTAATAGCAGTTTGTAATGGACGTTTGTTGGGTTCGACTATCAAAGAAAATGGTTATACACGTTGGGATTGGCAAGTAAAAAACCCAATTAATTCATATAATATTACTTTAAATATTGGCGATTATGTACATTTTGGAGAAAATTATAAAGGTTTAGATCTTGATTATTATGTTTTACGAGAAAATGAATCTAAAGCTAAAGCTCAATTTGAACAAGTAAAACCAATGATGGATTGTTTTCAAGACAAATTTGGAACTTATCCTTTCAAAGAAGATGGTTACAAATTGGTTGAAACTTCTTACTTAGGAATGGAACATCAAAGTGCTGTCGCTTATGGCAATAAATATCAAAATGGGTATTTAGGAAACGATTTATCAGGAACAGGTGTTGGAATGCTTTTTGACTATATTATCATTCACGAAAGTGGTCACGAATGGTTTGGAAATAGCATAACCAGTCAAGATATTGCAGATATGTGGATTCATGAAGGTTTCACAATGTATTCAGAAAGTGTTTTTTTGGAATGCCAATTTGGTAAAGAAAAAGCAGAAAAATATTTGAATGGAATGCGTCAAAATGTACGAAATGACAAACCAATTATTGCACCTTTTGGCGTAAATAAAGAAGGTTCTGGTGATATGTATCCAAAAGGTGCATTGATGATGAACACAATTCGAAACATTATCAATGATGATTTGAAATGGTGGAGAATATTATATAAGTATTCAGAAAAATTTAGACATCAAATAATTAATACAGAAATAGTTATAAAATTTTTTAATCAAGAATCTGGATTGAACCTCACTCCTATTTTTAATCAATATTTAAAATTTAAAAACATTCCAATATTAGAATTGAAAATTACTAAAAAGAAATTAGAATACAAATGGATTTGTGATGTCGAAAATTTTGATATGCCAATTGATGTAAAATTCAATGGAAATATTATGAGATTAAATCCAACTAAAAAACTGCAAATTGCTGATTTCAAAATCAAAAGAATGAAAGAGATTGAAGTATTTTCAGATAAATTTTTTATTAATATTTTAAGAAAATAACGGATAAAAAACACATTTTCAATAAAAAATTATAGAAAAACAATCAATTTTTTTTGACAATATTACCAAATAAAAAACTACAGCTATTTAGTTGTAGTTTTACTCAATTTTATATTTGTATAATGTATTACTTATTCAAAACGTGGTATTCTATTAAACCGTCAATTGGTCGACGCAATACATTTCCAATTTTAATGTTGTGTTTGGTTAAAACATCTTCTAATTCTTCTTTTAAGTAAAAAGCAATCGAACCAATAAAATGAACTGGAACTTCTTGATAATTAACGAATTGTTTGATATAATTATCTACAAAACTTTCCATTTCTTCGTTAATGTATTTTTTGCAAAAATCAGTTTTTTTATGTTTGATTAAGAATTTAGCAAACGTTGCTAAATAGGCGTTTGGGTTGGGTTCTTTATACAAATTATTTTTTACAGGATCGGGCTGAACGTTGTAGGTTGTTTCGAATTCTTTTGCCAAATTGGCTGGCATTTTATTGAAATAATACCCACGTAATAAATGTCGACCAAAACGGTTTCCTGAACAATCGTCCATAGCAATATAACCTAATGACTGAACTTTTTGGTGCAAAACTGTTCCATCAAAATAACTACAATTCGATCCTGTTCCAAGAATACAAACTATTGCTTTTTCGTTTTTAGGTGTTGTTGCGAATACGGCAGCATAAGTATCTTCGTGAACAGTAACTTTTGCTTTTGGAAAATAATTTTGAAAAACTTCAGTTAAAAAGTCTTTCATTCTGTCGGTACCACAACCTGCTCCATAGAAAAATAAACTATCGACTTCTTTGGCGTTATGCGAAATGTCGAAACGCTCGTTTAATCTTGAAATTATCTCCTCTTTATTGAGAACTTCTGGGTTTAAACCCAAAGATTGTGTGGTGAACAACACTTTACCGGCATCGTCAATTGCAATCCAATCGGCTTTGGTTGAGCCGCTATCTACTAATAGTTTCATATATAATTTTAGATATTAGATTTTAGATATTAGATTTTGGTCTAGATTTCTAAAATAAAGTTGGTTTAAATTTCGAAAATTGCTGTTTTGAACACTAAAACACTAGCCCTGATGGAAGGGAAAATCCTTTTTTTCAATTGCCACGGGTTTAAACCCGTGGCAATTGAAAAAAAGATTTGGAATGACAGCAGGAAATAGCTTCAAATAAATTTAAATAAAAAATCTCATTAATATTGAAACTAATGAGATTCTATGTAAATATAAGATTTTATTTTAAACCAGCAATGTGAACCGATAAATCGATTAATTTGCTAGAATATCCGTATTCGTTGTCGTACCAAGAAATGATTTTAAAGAAAGTTGAATTTAAACCAATTCCTGCTTTTGCATCAATAATTGATGTTCTTGTATCTGAAATGAAATCTTGTGAAACTACTAAATCTTCGGTGTATCCTAAAATTCCTTTCATTTCGTTTTCGGAAGCTTTTTTCAAAACTGCCATAATTTCGTCGTAAGTAGTTTCTTTGGCAACTTTTACTGTTAAATCAACTACGGAAACATCGATTGTTGGAACACGCATTGACATTCCAGTTAATTTACCGTTCAATTCTGGAATAACTTGACCTACTGCTTTCGCTGCGCCCGTCGATGATGGAATGATATTTACAGATGCTGCACGACCGCCTCTCCAATCTTTTTTAGATGGTCCATCGGCAACCATTTGTGTTGATGTTGTTGCGTGAACCGTTGTCATTAATCCTTCGACAATTGTAAAATTATCGTTGATTACTTTGGCTAATGGCGCCAAGCAATTGGTTGTGCAAGAGGCATTTGAAACTACTAAATCGGTTGATTTTGCGTTGGTGTGGTTTACGCCCATTACGAACATTGGAGCATCAGCAGATGGTGCAGAAATGATTACTTTTTTTGCACCGCCTGTAATGTGTGCTTTTGCAGTTTCGATTGTGGTGAAAAACCCGGTACATTCGGCTACTACTTCTACTCCTACTTCATCCCACTTCAAATTTACAGGATCTTTTTCGGCAGTAATTCTGATGTGTTTGTCGTTTACAAAAAGTTTTCCGTCTTTAACTTCTACTTTTCCGTTGAAACGTCCATGAACTGAATCGTATTTTAACAAATATGCCAAATGATCTACATCTAATAAATCATTAATTGCTACAACTTCGACGTTGTCACGGTTGTATGATTCTCTAAAAACTATTCTTCCTATTCTACCGAAACCGTTAATTCCTAATTTTACCATTTTTTGTGATTTTTCCTCTTCACGACCCTCTCCAAAGGAGAGGAAGCCGAGTTTTTTGAAAGTTTGTTAATTTATTATTTTAAAAAGATTTTTAATTTTTGTTGAAATTGAAATTGAAT
>JAYTMQ010000091.1:0-9020 GCA_043728355.1 Bacteroidota bacterium | reverse complement strand
TCTTTCAATAATTTATCGGCTGCGGCTTTTTCTGAGGCAAGTTTAGTGGCTTCTAATTTAGCTTTATCTGATTCAATTTTTGCAAGTGCAGCAGCATCGGCTTTGATTTTATCAGCTTCTAATTTAGCTAATGCGGCAGCATCGGCTTTGGCTCTTGCATCGGCAATGGCTTTGTCTTTCAATAATTTATCGGCTGCCGCTTTTTCTTGAGCATTTTTTAATGAATCAGCTTTTATTCTAGCTAAATTTTCAGCATTAGCTTTTGCATCATCTGCATTTTTAAGCTTAGTTAACCTATCTGCTTCTGCTTTTTGTTTTTCTGTTTCTAATTTAATTCTTGCGGCTTCATCTGCTTTTTCTTTTGCAATTCTATTTGCTTCCAGTTTTAATTTATCCGCTTCTAGTTTAGCAGAAGCCTGTGCATCTGAATTAGCTTTTAATTTTGCTAAAGCTATTGCTTTTGCGTTTGCAATTTTTTCTGCATCAAATGCAGCTTTTGCTTCAGCGTCTGATTTTATTTTTGCAGCAGCATTTGCTTTTGCATTGGAAGCGTCTAATAGTGCTTTAGCTTTTGCATCAGCGAGTGCTTTGGTTTTGGCATCAGCAAGTGCTTTCGCTTTTGCTACATTAGTTAATGCATTTTTTTGTGCATCATCAGCAGTTTTGATTCTTGCATCTTCTATAGCTTTTGCTCTTGCTTCTGCCAATAATTTTGCTTTTTCTGCATCTGCTGTCGCTTTGTTTTTAGCGTCTTCAATTGCTTTGGCCTTGGCTTCTGCATAGGCTTTAAATCTAGCATCTGCTTGTGCTTTTTCTTTTTCAATTCTTTCGGCTTCTAGCCTTGCTTTTTCGGCAGCGGCAACGATTGGATCAACTTGAGGTAAAGATTCTACTGGTTTGGTGTAAGTTGGTCCGGTTCCATCGCTTCTTTCTTCCCATTCGTTAAATACATAAGCCAACAAGAATTCGTGAGAATTTCCTAGGCTAGAAATATCTCCCAATCCTTTTTCGAAATTATAACCAATAGAAATGTTTTGATTTATATTAAATCCTAAACCAGCTGAAATTCCATAAATATTATTATAACCAGCTTGAATCCAGCCTAAAGTGGGTTTTTCGAACAAAAAATTACCATTTATTTCTGTTTGATTTTTTTTGTTCTCAACTCTAAAAAGTGTTGTAAATTTACTTTCGTCGAAATATCCATTGCTTTCTACAAAACCTGTGTACATTGCGTGGACTTGAAAACTTTTTTGAGGATCGGCAGCTACATTTTGAGAATTGGCTAAATTATAAAAAACCAAATTGTTAGCCGATATACCAAAATCTAAATATCCAATACCGTAATTAATTCCTGGATTTATCGTTAATAATGTATTGTTGTTGAAAGCATTAAGTAAAGGATCAGTAGAATTGGTAATAATACTAGATGTGTTGATACCTGATTTGAATAGTGATAAATTAAGTCCAAATGTCAAATTGCTTTCTTCGTCAAACATTACATTTCTGGCATAATTCACAATTCCTCCTGTAGTGGTCAAAATTCCATAATTCTGTTGAAAAGCGCCCGCAGAAAAAGCATTGTTTTCTTGGAATTTTCCCGAATAATTTAAAAAATAGGTTTGTGGTGCGTTTTCAAAACCTGACCATTGTCTTTTATTAAATAAACTTAATGTCGGAATATCTTCTTTAACAAAACTAAAAGTTGGGTTTATTAAAAATTTGTTAAATTTTAATGTACTTTTTGCAGGAACATCAAAAGATACTACACCATTATTTGTCTGAGAAAATAATGACTGCAATGAAAATAATAAAATAATAAATAAATAATGCTTCTTCATATTATTTTACAATTGTAATTGATCCTTTTTTTATTTCTCCAACTTCTGGAGTTATTATGTAGTAGTAAACTGGATTTACTGAGTCAAAATCTAAAATAGAATCTGGCCAATCGTTTAAATATTCTTTTGTCTGAAGAACTATTTTTCCTTTTGAGTCAAAAATTGTTACTTCGGTATTGCTACCTGTAATATATTTTTGTTCTAATTCCCATAAATCATTTTGTCCGTCGTTGTTTTGACTGACCATATTTGGAATTAACTTAGCATTTGAAACTGGCAATTCTTTTAATTCTATAGAATTAGTTGTGCTTGTACATACACCATTGCTAACTTGTAAATAATAGGTTCCTGATTGGTTTGTAGATAAACTTGAGTTTGTTTCAGAGGTTATTATTGAACCGTTTTGAAACCACTGATAAATATCTCCAGGTATAGATGGAGTACTTAAAACTGTTGACGATGTTGCTGAAACAACATTACCGCTGCTAGATGTAATTAAATAATTTGCCCCACTGGTACCAAAGTTTACTGTCACACTTTGTGAGACTGCAATACTTTGATTAGAACTTGAACCAATAATCGAACAACCTCCATAATCTACTTGGGCAAAATAAACCCCTCCAGCTAAAACCAAATAACTTGGACCTACTTTGTTAGCAACTTTCGCTCCGTTTTTATACCAATTATATTTGAGTCCATTTATTGAAGTTGGTGGAGATAAAGGATTATCAACAGACAATGTGATTCCTGCTCCGCCACAAATTGTTGCAGTTAGTTGGTTATTATTTATTGTAAAACCAGAATTAAAAATTAAATAATATATTTCAAAAGTACTAGACGCATCAGTTGCTACTCCAACATAAGCTGGATTAGAACTTCTTATTCTAAACCTAAAACCTGACCCGCCAACAAAATTAGTTGGAACAACATAATTTATTGGAGAAACATTATTAGTTGCCACTATATTTGGAGAGTTAGTAAACTGTCCACTAGTATCAGAAATTTCAAGACTAAACACGTTTGTGGGATCAAAAATTATTCCACTTGTTGTAAAATTAAACTTGTTGTTAGTTTGTACCAGACTGATTGCGCACACTGAATTATTACCTACTACGGTAGGAGCATTAATAATTTGCGAGTAGGTATTATTTGAAATAAAAAATGCAAAAACTAATTGTATAAAGAAAAGTTTATAGAAAATTGGGGTAGTTTTATATTTCATTTATTTTGCAGGTGTTTGATTAAAACAAAAATAAATCGAAAAGATTTTTCCCCGATTTATTTTAGTAAACGCAATAAACAAATCCATTAAATGATTTTTAATGGATTTGTTATAAATATTATTTTGAGTTCGAAGCAGTAATTTTAGAAAGTTTCAACCTAAAGTCTGGTTGTTTAGGATTATCAATGTCAATGAAAGTTTCTTTATTAGCTTCTTGATGCCATGTGTTTCCATAAGCTGAGTTTCCATAATAATCTTCTAAATCTTCGTTGTTTGTATTGTTTTCTGTGTAAATATGACCTTTACAATTGTTGAAATAAATATCTTCTAATCTAATTTTTTTGAAATTAGCTTCTTTGATTTCAATTTTGTTGTCAAGAACTATTCCAGGGTTAAAACCTGATATTACACTTTTCTTTACTGTTAGTGAAGAATTTTCTGCGATTCTGATACCTTCCTTAATCAAACCAGAAGCTATGTCTTGATCTAGATTTTTACTGTCATTTAGCATTGTCATATTTGATGCAATAACAGCTGTCATTTTTTTAGAGAAATCTGCATCTTCTTTTCTTTCATAAGAATCAACTTCAATACATCTTGAACCTGCCGAAGTTACATAGGAATTTCTAACTGCAAGTGCGTTATCCAGATTAACTTGAGTGCCTTGTGTGAAATCAAAATCATCATCTAATGCTTTGTAAGAAACTGCTTTTGTCATATTTACTTCTCCGCCATAAAACTCGAAAGAATCATCTCCAGAAAAACTACACATAATATTGTCTAATATTGTTTTGTTTCCAACACCAGCTAATGTTAATGCATTAAATTCTTTAAAACCTTTAACTTTTCTTCCAGCAAATTCTATTCTAACAAATCTTAAGATACCACCGTTATATGCTGAATTAATTCCACCGTATAAAGTTTTGCTAGCGTCAAGATCAAGTGGTAAAGATGCTGTACCACCAAATTTGTTTATAGGAGCATCTCCTAACATAACTATTCCGCCCCAATCACCAGCTTTTTTTACAGGCTTGTTTGATGTAAAAACAATTGGATCAGTTTCTTTTCCATCAGCGATTATTGAAGCACCTTTGGTAATGATTAAAACTCCATTTGATTCAAAATCACCTTTTATTATAGTACCAGGCTCGATAGTTAATACCGCATTATTGGTTACATACACACTACCTTGTAATAAATAAGTGTTTTTTTTATATAATATTTTATTAGTGGTAATGTTTCCAAATAAAATTTGATCAGAGTCGTTATACTCTACTTTTCCTGGTTTGAACTCAGTCCAATTATTTAACCAGTTAGTATTTCCAACCATACCTTTTTCCTGTTGAGCAAAAGTAGCACAAGTAGTTAAAAGCAAAATCCATTTAATTTGAGATAGTTTTTTCATTTTATGAAATTTAATTTATGGGATATTTAAATTATAAAATTTTAATCTTAATTATTATCATTCATTGAATGCAATTCTTTTAACGCATTTTCGTAAAATAAAATACATGTAATAAGAGTACTTTTGTCTGCATAAGGCAAAATTTTTCTTTGAAAATCAGAATTGTTATTCAAAAAAAGCAATGTGCTTTCTTGTTCAACATCTAATAATTTTGTGTTTTCTGGATTGTTTGGAATTCCAACGTCGTCCATAGTTACTCCTGGCTTGTTAGCTAGAGCTATGTAAGGAAGGGTTTGTACCAACAATTTGATTCTTTCAACATAAAGGTTTATAAGTTCACCTTTATTCATCGCTTCTAAAGCTCCTTTCTCGTTATAAGTCTTAACAGATGCTGTTGTCATAACGATACTTTTCGGTTTCTTAGGCTGTGCGTAAGAATTAAAACCGACAGCTAAAAATAAAATACTTAAAAAAATAATTTTCTTGTTCATAAGTAGGGTAATTTTGAAATGTTTAACAAATGTAATATAATTTTTTTAACAAACAAGCATTTAATAACTTTTTTATAGTTTTTTTTTTTTTACTTGTTTATTGTAAAATTAAATTGTAACAACAAGCTACAATCGATTTTCTGTATTACTAAAACCGTGCCAAAGTTTTTATCTATTATTTTCTATGCAAAAATAGATTCAAAGTTAGTAAGTTGTTAATTAATTGTATTGCAAAAATTAAATTAATCTATTAAAGTCAAATATAATCGATTAAAAGTAAAAAAATGCGTTTTTTTGGATATTTAACATCTATTAAATTAAATTTTTTTTTGTAAACCTTTACTATTACATTTGTTTATGCAATTTTCTGAAATTATAGGTCAAGATTATCTTAAAAATCATTTAATAGAAAGCGCCACGCTAGGCAGAATTCCTCACGCACAGCTGTTTGTTGGTCAATCTGGAAGTGGCACTTTAGCATTGGCTTTGGCTTATTCTCAATATATTTTGTGTAACAATCAAAATTACGAAAATTCTGGCGGTTTGGATTCATGCAATATCAAGTTTAATAACTTTTCTCATCCCGATTTGCACTTTATCTACCCGACAGTCAGCACAGAAGATGTAAAAACTAAGCCAAAAAGTTTGGATTTTATTAAAGATTGGCGTGAATTCATATCTGAAAAACCTTACGGAAATTTATTTGATTGGTACAATATTTTAGGAGTAGCTAACAAACAAGGTGAAATTCGCGTTGACGATGCGCAAGAAATTCTAAAATCATTAGCGTTAAAGTCTTATGAAGGAGGCTATAAGATAATGATTGTTTGGATGGCCGATAAAATGAATATTTCTGCTTCTAATAAATTATTGAAATTATTAGAAGAACCGCCTGAAAAAACACTTTTTTTATTGATTACAGAAAACGAAGAAGATATTATTCAAACAATTCGATCACGTTGTCAGGTTTTACATTTTGCAGCTTTAAGTGAAAGTACAATTGCTAACGGATTGATTTCAAGATATACTATTGACAATAAACAAGCAACAAAAATTGCACATCAGGCTCAAGGCGATTTTAATAAAGCGTTACATATATATCATGAAGATTCTGAAGATGGTTCATTTGAGGAATGGTTTGTGGTTTGGGTTCGTGCAGCATTTCGTGCAAAAGGTAATGCAGCTGCGATTCAAGACTTGATTTCTTGGAGCGAACAAATTGCGGTTTTAGGTCGCGAAACGCAGAAAAAATTCTTGCAATTTTGCATAGAAATGTTCCGACAAGCCTTGTTATTAAATTACGAAACACCTTTTTTAGTTTATATTGAACCTAAAGTCGAGAAGTTTAAACTCGAAAATTTTGCTCCTTTTGTTAACGGAAACAATATTAATGATATCTTTCGAGAACTTTCTGATGCAATATACCATATCGAAAGAAACGGTAATGCTAAGATTATACTTACAGATTTATCAATAAAACTAACTAGATTAATCCATAAAAAATAAGTTATGAACAATGTTGCCTCTATTTTGGTGTTAATTTTTCTTGCCGTGACATTCATTCAATCAGCCTATGAAAAAGTTTTTTATTGGAAAGATAACCTAAATTGGCTCAAAGGTTTGTTCGAAAAAACATTTTTAAAAAAGTTTATGGTTTATTGCACCATATTGTTAGTGATTCTCGAACTTCTAGCTGGAATTTTCAGTTGTGTTGGAATCATTCAACTAATTATAAATGGAGGAAGATTATTTGGGTTTTATGGTGGCGTTTTTTCTTGTACTTGCCTAATTTTTATGCTCTTCGGTCAACGATTAATTCGCGATTATGATGGAGCAAGAAATATTGCGATTTATTTTATTCCAGCAGTTATGGTAGTTTATTGGTTGCAGTAAAAAATATTTGATATTTAATTTTAGATTTATTTCTAAAATATAAATACGGTATAATTGAAATTAACAAAATTATTATTATTCCAAAAATTAAATCAAATAAAAAATTATTAGTCTCATAAGAATTATTCCAAGAATGATAAGATTCAAAACATAAATATTTATCTCTTTGAATTTCAATAGTGTACTCCTTATTAAAATCTATAGTTTTAAATTTGTTTCGAAGATTTATTGGAATTGGATCAGAATATCTTACGTATTCTATTCTGCATTGGCCAGAAATTAAAGATTCATTTATTTGATTTAAGTCACAAGAATAATCGTTATAAAACTCTCTTTGCCACGTGTAAAATTCTCTTGTGTTTGGTAATTTGTTAAATTTAATTTTGAATTCTTCAATAAATTTTCTAGAATCGTTTATCTCATTTTTAATAAATTCTATTTCATTTTTCTGTTCATTAATTGTATCATCAACCAAATAAAATATCCAAATTGCACAAGCAAACATCCATAAGCCAATAAATAATTTTTTTGAATTTGGCATATTAAAGTTGTTTGATTGACGCCCGAAACATTTTCAATTCGTTCCAAGTGAATTGATTAGGATACATTTCCATTAAACCATTGAGCGAATCTTCTTCGTAACCATTAAAAACAGCTTCTAAATCTTTTAATTTTTGTTCAGGAACAATTTCTTTGATTGTAATGGTTTGGTTTTCAATTAATTTAATAAAATGACCTTCGATTGTTGTTGGCGACAATTTTCGAATTTTAGCAATTTCATCAATATCATTTTTCAAATTCCACAATTCAAAAGTTTCTTGAATAGTAGCTTTTTTGGGTTCTTTAGGTTCTTTTTTCTTTTTCGAATAGCGGTCAATGTCGGCTTCGTTTTCGATTAAAGTAATATTGACTTTATTGAATTCTTGACGAATAGTTTCAAGTTTTCGGGTTTTATAAAACTTTATTGCTTCGCTAGATAATTTTTCTTTCGAAATCGTTTCGCCAGCAACAACGGTTTCTATTAGTAATTTAGCTTTCATCAATCGCATTACGGCTTTGGTTTGCAAATCTTCGAGTTCCAGTAATTCGTCGTAAAATTGTTTTACATTTTTGGTTCGTTGGACTTCTTCTATTTTCCATAAAATTTCGTAAACCATATTATCCATTGGTTGAAGAAAGTAATTAAAAGCGGCCTGAATTCTTTCAAAAATAAAATTTAAATCAATGTTTTCTTGAGAGAATAGTTTATTAATTTGAGATACAAACTTCCGTGACGGCTCCAACAATTGATCAACAATATCTAATTGTTTCTTAGCCCAATCAATATGTTTGGATTTTTTAGACAATTCAGAATCGGCTTTGTATCCAAAATAATGATTGCGCCATTGTTGTGCCAAGTCTTGCCAATCGAAACTGTCTTTCAAGTAATTATGAATAAAATTCTTTGTTTCTAGCTCAAGAGAATTGGTCAAAGTTTCTTCAGATGCTTTGTTTTCTGCATAATCCATTACGTCTTGATCATTCGAAATTCCGTTCATTCGAAGTGGTGATAACAAAACCAAACCTTGCAAACTACGCAATCTTGAAAGTGCAACATAGGCTTGACCAGGCATAAAAACTTGAGAAACATCGAGTGCAGCTTTATCAAAAGTTAAACCTTGGCTTTTATGAACCGTGATTGCCCAAGCTAATTTTATTGGAAATTGCACAAAAGTTCCTAAAACATCTTCTTCAATTTCTTTGGTAATATCGTTTACAAAATATTTGATATTTTCCCATTCGTATTTTTCGACTTCTATTGTCGAATTATCCTCTAGAAAATGAACTAATATTTCTTGTTTTCCAATGGACTTTATGACACCAATTTTTCCATTAAAATATCGTTTTTCGAGATTCAAATCATTCTTGACGAACATAACTTGTGCCCCAACTTTTAATTTCAAATTGAACTCAATTGGATAAATTTTCTCAGGGAAATCTCCAATAATTTCTGCTTTATATGTAATTGGCGTACCTTCTAAATCTTCCAAAGCTTGAGCGTTCATTGTATCGGCTTTGGCATTGTGTGTTGTTAGAGTTATGTAACCTTTATTGGATTTTAAATCAAAATCGGGTTTGACATAATCATTCAAAAAAATTAAATCGTCTTTAGAAATTTGATTGTTTCG
>JAYTMQ010000090.1:0-15195 GCA_043728355.1 Bacteroidota bacterium | reverse complement strand
AGTTTTTGCCATAATCACTATTATAATATAGTCCAAAAGTAATAAAAAAAAGCCAATTAAACAAATTGGACTATATTATATTTGTGTTTGGTATTATTTGATTTCTCCTTACGTCGAAATGACAAATTGAACTAAATTTTTCCTTAATTTAACGAAATTGCGCTTCAAACATCAGCTAAATTCCATAACCAAATTGCATTTTTTGGGGTAATTTTTTGAAATTGCATAATTACCAAATTAAATCCTTTTTTACTCATTCGCCAATCGATATTTATTACATTATAATCAACATCAAAAACGTAAATTTTCTTAAAATGATATTTACTTTCAATACCAACCAAATGACAAATTGATATGGCATTTTTTATTGATTCATCAATTTCGTCATCAGAATTTTCTTGAATTAATTGCAAATCAATTATTGAATATTGTAAATTTAAATATATAATCGATTCTTGTAAATCTTTTAAAAAAGCCAAATAATTTTCGGTTGCATAAGGAACAATTGCTTGATTTTTCATAAGTTTTGTTTAAAAAATTGCTTTCAGTTCTTCGAATAAAATTTTTTGTTTGTTGGTCAATTTATCTGGAATTTGTATTTGAATCAAAACATAAAAATCTCCAAAAGTGCCAGTTTTTTCGTAAACAGGCATTCCTTTTTCTTTCAATCTTATGGTTTTTCCGTTTTGAGTTCCAGCCTCAATTTTAATTTTTAATTTGCCCGATAATGTTTCTATAATTACATCATTTCCGAGAATTGCATCAAATAGATTAATATTTGCATTTAAATATAAATCATTGCCTTTTCGGATAAATTTCGAATTATTAGCCACTCGAATTCTAACAAATAAATCACCACGATTGTTATCAGTATTGCCTTTTGCGCCTTTGTTTTTGATGCGTAATTGTTGGTCGGTATAGGCGCCAGGTTTAGTTGTAACCCGAAGTTTTTCATTTTCTAGTTGAATAATTCTGCTTGTTCCTGCATAGGCTTCTTCGAGTGAAATTTCCATTTCGGTTTCATAATCGCCACCTTTTCGGGCTTGATTTTGTTGCTGATTTCCGCCTCGTTGTTGTGCGAAAAATTGCTCAAAAAAATCAGAAAAATCATCTTGATTGCTGCCACCAAAACCTTGATTTGATTGTCGAGATTGCTGGTTTGGATTTCGTTGTTGGTTTTGTGCTTGTTGGTTTTGTTGCCAATTTTCGCCCAACTCGTCATATTGTTTTCTTTTTTCAGGATTTCCTAAAACTTCATTGGCTTCGTTGACTAATTTAAAACGTTCTTCGGCTTTTTTGTCTCCTAAATTTTTATCAGGATGATTTTTTTTAGCCAAATTTCGATATGCCTTTTTCACTTCGGCTGATGTGGCTTTTTTATCGATCTCTAATATTTTATAGTAATCTTTATAGTCCACGATTGGTTGTTATTTTAAAATAGCCAATAATTCATTTGCAACAGCAACCGACGATGCAGGATTTTGACCTGTAATTAACAATCCGTCTTTCACAAAGTAACTTGACCAATCTTCTTTTTTAGAATAAATGCCGCCCTTATTTTTAAGTTCGTCTTCAAGCATAAACGGAACTATATCTTCTAATTTTACGGCTTTTTCTTCGGAATTAGAAAATCCAGTTACTTTTTTGCCTTTTACCAAATAATCTCCGTTTTCGTCTTTAACATTTAATAGAACTGAAGGCGAATGACAAACTGTTGCAATAGGTTTTTTAGAATCCCAAAATTCTTCTATCAAAGCAATTGAATATTTATCGGTTACTAAATCCCATAAAGGTCCGTGTCCACCAGGATAAAAAACAGCATCAAAATCATCAGAAGATATGTCTTCTAATTTTTTAGTATTTGCCATTAATTCTAACAATCCACTATCTTTTTTATAACGAATTGTTGCTTCAGTTTGGTTTTCTGGAGCATCGCTTTTTGGGTCAATTGGAGGCTGTCCACCTTTTGGAGATGCCAAAATAATTTCTGCGCCAGCTTCTTTAAAAATGTAATATGGTGCCGCAAATTCTTCTATCCAAAATCCCGTTTTTCCTTCAGAATTTCCTAATTGTGTGTTTCCTAATTGGCTGTGTGATGTCAGTACGATTAATATTTTCATAATATAAGTTAAATTTTTATTTTTCCTTTTTTTGCATCTACGTAATCATTTTCTGTAATTAATGAGCCTATCATTTTAATAAAATTGACTATTTTTCCACCTTCGTTATCCCAATAATAAGCAGATTTAGTATTGGCTTTTATTAATGAGATGTTGGAATCTTCTCCACCATTTTTAAACCAAATTTTAAGAATTGGATTCCACAATTCTTCCATTTTAAGTTTATCTAAAACAATTTCTGCTTCACAATTTGCAGATAAATAAGCATTATTTTATGGATTTGAAAAGTACAATTGAATGTTGTTGTTTGATTTAATATCACGATTTCAATCACTATCAATGCCACTAAAAAACAAAATTATTAAGTAGAATTTAGTTTTAGATTTCGAAATGAACTTCCGAACTAATTGGAATATTCAATACTTTAGATATTAAACAATTTTGCTCAGCATCTTTAGTAATTGTTGCAAATTCTTCGGCATTTATTCCTTGAACTGAACCTGTGATGTTCAAATGAATTGCTGTTATTGACAAACCTTCCATTGTTAAAATTGCTTCTGTGTCAAGTTTATTAGCAATAATTCCCTTGGCTCCAAGCATAGAAGTTACTGCCATTGTAAAACATCCAGCGTGGGCTGCTGCTAATAACTCTTCTGGATTAGTGCCTTTTTCGCCTTCTTCAAAACGAGTTTTAAAACTGTAATTTGTACTTTCAAGAACACCACTTTGTGTGGATAATGTTCCTTTTCCTTCTTTGAGATTTCCTTCCCAATGTGCTTTTGCTGTTCGTATCATTTTTTTAGTTTAAAAGTTTAAAGTTGAATTTAGAAATTGAGGTTACTATTTTTTTTTATTTAACTTCGTTTTCTAAAACTCTATTATTTTCAAAGTCTGTAAAGTTTTTGATGGTTATTTTTGCAATCTCTGTTAATGCTTCTTTTGTGTAAAAGGCTTGGTGTGGCGTAATTAAAACATTATTAAATGATGAAAGTCGTTCAAAAACATCATCTTGAATTACAGTTTGAGATAAATCTTTAAAAAACAAATCACCTTCATTTTCGTAAACATCAATTCCTAAATAACCGATTTGTTCTTTTTTTAATGCTTCAATTGCATGTTCTGAATTTATGATTGCTCCGCGACTTGTGTTAATAATCATTGCGCCATTTTTAATTTTATTAAATGCTTTTTTATCAAATAAATGATTGGTTTCTGTATTTAATGGGCAATGAATTGAAATAATATCTGATTCAGAAAGCAATTCATTAAAGGTTTTATATTGAACACCTTTATTTTTTAAACCTTCATTTTCTTTAATGTCAAATGCTATAATTTTACAACCAAAACCCAACATAATATTGCAAAATGCACGTCCAATTTTTCCTGTTCCAACTATTCCAATTGTTTTTCCAAAAAGATTAAAACCCATTAAATTTTGCAATGAAAAATTATTTTCACGCACTTGGTTATAAGCCTTATGTGTTTTTCGGTTCAAAGTCATAATTATAGCAACAGCGTGTTCGGCGACTGCTTGTGGAGAATAAGCTGGAACTCTCAAAACCTTGACATTGTTAGATTTTGCTGAATTAATATCTACATTATTGTAGCCTGCACTTCTTAAATCGATTAATTCAACGCCAATTTTCGCTAATTTTTCGATGCATTTTTTATCAATTTTATCGGTCACAAAAACGCAAACTGCTTTAAAACCTTTTGCTAAATCTGCTGAATCAGCATTTAATGATTCTTCGAAAAAAACCAATTCGTGTTTATTTTCAATATTGTATTTATTAAAATATTCTCGCTCGTAAAATTGTGTTCCAAAAATGGCTACTTTCATAATTTATCTTCATCTAAATCGTTATGATTATCTTCGCCAATGCTATAACTATTGTTTTCTTCGTCTTCACTTCCAATGTTTTCTTGATCGTCATCAAGTTCAGATCCTGGAACATCTAAATCATTTCCAGACTTATCTTGATCGAAATTTTTTTCGTTCCAAATTGGTTTTTTATCTATTTGGATAATCTCTTTTTTCTGTGCAATATTTTCGGGATCGATATCAAATTCTTTATCAAATTTGTTATAAATATCTTCGTTTTCTGGATATTTTGGATAACCGTCTTTTTCTAATTGCTCGTTTGCTGCTTTCGGAAATTTTTCATTATCTTTCATAATCATATTTTCTTTTAAACCATTAAGATATTAAGATTTATTAAGTTGGATTATAGTAAATACCTACTAGGTATTTGATATTAATTAGAATTATAAATTTATTTTCTAAATTCTGCTTCCAAAATTTTTTTCTTTTCGTTGTATTCTACTTCCGTAATGTGTCCACCAGCATATCGTTTTTGCAAAATGTCAAAAGCAGTATCTTTTCGGCGTCTTTGTCCCGGAACGTCATACGGAATCGCAAAAATCCAAAATAAAAGGATTATCCAAATAACCCACCAAATAATATTCATTCCCCAATAATAATTTTCGTAGTACATAATTTCTAATTTTTTTTAATTTTTTTAACTCAAATACCTTCTTAAAATCCAGGCAATACTTTCGTGTTGTTGAAGTATTCCTGTTAGTAGATCGGCGCTTCCAACATCGTGACATTCGTCTGCACAAACGTCAATATCTTTACGTAATTCCGAAATTATCATTTCGTGATCTGATAATAACTCGGATATCATTGCTTTTTGAACTGGATATTTATTTGGATGTTCCACAATTCTAGACAATAAAGTAAACTCGTTCATAGTACCGATGGTTTTACCACCAAGTTTGTTGATTCTTTCGGCAACTTCGTCGATAATAATTTCTAGTTCAGAATATTGTTTTTCGAAAAGTTTGTGCAACTCCATGAAACTTTCGCCTGCTACATTCCAATGAAATTTTCTTGTTTTTATGTATAAAGTCATTTCGTCAGACAAGATTATCGACATCAAATCGTTACTTCGTTGCAAATGAATTTCTGACATTCCTATTTTTGGTATCATATATTTAATTTTTTATTGGTTCTTTTAATGAAGTGAATAGATTTTCTAAACGTTGTAAATGTTCTTGAGTGAATTTTAAATGTTTAGTCAAACCATTTGCTATTTTTGGATTTCTTGCATTTAAAATCATTGTTGGCAACGAATTATTTAGTTTTTTTTCTGCATCATAAATTGATATTAATTCTTCCATAAACACATTAGAATCTTTTTCGAATAGATTGTTGTTTATCTTTTCCATAATATGCTTTTTAATTATCATTTTTGCTAAATTTCATTTTCAATTGCAAGTTCATTATTTACAGAAATAACTCCAAAAGTATTCCAAGCTATTTCTTCAATTTTGTCTTTTTCATCATAAGTTTTTACTATACCAGACAAAGTAACTTCTTGACCTAAAACGCTAATTGATATATTGTTATCGAAATTAGTATCAATATAATTCGAAACTATTTCTTTTAGAATTTCATTAGTTGTCATCTTTATTTTAATTTAAATTTTTTACAAAGTTCAACCTTAATAAATCAAAAATTGTTATATAACTTTTAGGATATGTTGTAATATTCCTAGATGTATTTTTACAAAAATTCCATTCCAAAAAAAACAATTATTGAGAAAATTATAAATAAAAAAACAAAGTAAATAAACGCTTGACTCACACTATATCGTTGTTGTAAATAATTGGCTGGATAAGAAATTATATCAAAAATTGAAGCGTTTAATTTCTTTTTCAAGCCTTTATCCTTTACTAAAAATTCGTCAGCTCCGCTTTGATAAGATTCAATTTCAGAACTAATGTCATCGTTGTTAGCTAAAATTATAACTTTAGTTTTTTCGTTTATATTCTTTATAAAATTCACTATTTTGTTACCTTCGTCTCCAAAATAGTCATAATCTAAAACTATAACACTTGTGTTTTTATCTACTTTTGAAAGTGCTTGAACTGCATTTGTAAATGTTAGAATATTGTAAATTGATCCGAATCTTTTTTCAAGAAACTGATGCAATTTCAGAGCGTTTTCTTGATTATCCTCGACTAAAAAAAGGTTTTGGGTTTGATTTGTCATAATTTCTGATTTTTAAAGTGAATCGTTATCACCAAATTCATTTAACTTTTTTCGGATAGTTTGTTTAGAATTCTCAGATTTAGAATTTGATGTTTCTGTTTTTTTCTTTGCATCACTTTTTTTTGGTTCAATAGTATGTTGTTTTTTTATTGCCATGATTTTAAATTTTCAAATATTAATAGCTTGACTTTTAATTATCTTTTTAGAATAATTGATTTTCAAATTTCTTTTTATTTCATTTTGAAGAAAATATTTTTCCATAGTTAATCTTGCCATCAAATAACTTACAGTTGATTCTGCACCTTGATTCAAATTGATGTAATTATCTTCCAGACCATCATAACAACCGCCAGTACAAGGATTGTAAACTATTTGATGTAAATGATTATTTCCTAAAAACCAACTGAAAGCAATCTCCATTTTATGTAAATATTCAGATTTATTGAAAGCCTCATAAAATTTGCTCAAAGCTAAAATTGTGTAGGCAATGTCAATAGGTTGTTCTCCACCAATTTTTTCTTGTTGGTAATTGTTATTATTATGTAACCATCCTTTATTAGAAATTACTTTTATTGCGTTTTTCGTGAAAATTTTTGACAATAAAAAATCAAATGATGTTTGTGCAATTTCTTTATAAACCAAATTTTCGGTTGCCAAATAAGCACACAATAATGCTTCGGGCAAAATGCTGTTTCCGTAGGTTAAATAACTTTCGAACCAATTCCAATCTTCCTTGTTTTCATGTTTGTACATCTGTACTAATTTGTCTGTTAGATGTTTCAAAACGCGAATGTTATCATCAGAATAATGACAAGAATTATTATAATATATTCCTTTTATAATAAATGCCATTGCCCTTGGCGAGTTTATTTTGCAAACATTTACTAATGATAATTGAAATGTTTTTAAAACATCATCAGCCAAATCACTTGGCAATAAATGACAAATTGACGACAAATATCCTAATGCCCAAATGGCTCTTCCGTTAGAATCGGCGAGGTTTTCGGAGTTTTGTTTTGTGAATTTTTTATCTACATCGACATAATTCAAAAAATAGCCTTCGGATTGCAAACAATACTTTATAAAATTGAAATATTTGTCAATATATTCTAAGTCATTTTCATCATTATTCAATTCGTAATGTTGGCACATTGCCACTAAAGCACGAGCATTATCGTCAAGCGTATATCCAGTGTTTATATCGGGTTGATTGATAATAGAAAACTGAATGATTGCAAAATCTGTGGTCAATTTTTTAAAATGATTTAGATTTATTTTTGGTATTTTGTAATGCAATTCTATTCGTTTATCGCTTATTTTTTCGAATAATATAGCGTGAGCAATTGCAGAATTTTCCCAAGCAGTTGGAGCCAACTTATGAATTCCGTTTGATGATATTTCTTTGCGAAGTTGCTCATTTTTTAACAAATGGTTAACTTGTTCTGCCAATTGTTTTGGGTTTTCGAAATCAATTATAATTCCTGTTCCGTTTTGCAAAACCTCGACAGCGTGCGGAATTGGAGTAGAAATAATTGGGCAACCACAACTTATTGCATACGAAAAAGTTCCTGAAACCGCTTGATTTCTGTCTTTTGATGTAAACAAATAAATATCAGTCAATTGCAAATATTCTAGTAATTGTTCAAGCGGCAAATATTGATTAATAAATTTGACATATTTAGTTAATTTTAATGCTTTTATTTTTGCTTCAAGCGATTCTCTGTATTTTTCGCCATCAGTTTTTACTACATTTGGATGTGTTTTTCCGATAACCAGAAACAAAACTTCAGGATGTTTTTTGACAATTTGACGCAATGCATTTATTGATGTCTCGATGCATTTTCCTGAACTTAATAATCCGAATGTTGATATGATTTTTCGTCCTTCGAATTTGTATTTTTCTTTTAAGACATCTTTATTTGTGTGTTCTACCAAATGTGTTCCGTGCGGAATTACTGAAATTTTTTCGTTACTAATTGCGTAATCTTTAACTAATAATTTAGCCGAAGAATTCGTCATTACTATAAACGATTCTACTATTTTATCAATTTTTTGAACATTTTCTTTCAATAAGTCATCTGGATTTGGCAAAACGGTATGAAATGCAACGCTAGTTGGTTTGTTTAAAGATTTTAAGAATGCAATAAAATCTTGTTCATTAGATCTGAATAAACCAAATTCGTGTTGGATTAAAACCATAGAAATATTATCATTTTCGTTAATATTTTCGGCTAATTCTAAATACGAATTTTGATTGTCGGTTTCTAAAACAAAATCAACTTTTTCATTATAAATGTAATTGTCATTTTGATTTTCTAAGGCACAAATTTTAATGTCAAACGATTTTCGAAACTTATTATTTAAAGCAAAAATTAAATCTTGTGAATAAGTTGCTATACCGCATTCTCTTGGTGGATAAGAAGTTATAAATAAAATTTCGGGCAAAATAATTGAATTTTCAATTGCCTCAAGTCTAGAAATTGCAGATCTTTTAATAATATTTCTAGTAGAAAAAATGTGATTGTATTTTTTTGATTTAATAGTTTGCATTTTATTTTTGATTAAGTAATAATTCAGATAATAATTCTTTCAAACTCATTGATGCACAAGCAATTCGTTCATCGGCTGCACCGTAATAAATAAATAATCTATCGTTAATAACAACGGCTCCAGTTGGGAAACAAACATTGTTGACTTCGCCTTTTAATTCCCAATCGAGTTCTGGTTTAAATAACGGATAAGGCAATCTTGCAAGCACAATTTCGGGTTTTTCTAAATCTAGCAATGCAGCACATGCGCAATAGACAAATCCTTTTATACTATCATAAACACCATGATAAATTATTAACCAACCTTCTTTGGTTTCGATAGGAGGACAGCCACCACCGATATAACTAATTTCGTGTTTTAGTCTCGGATAAAGCATTACATAATCTTTGAATCTCAATAAATAATTTTGCCAAAATTCTGGAGTTAATTCGCTCAAATCTTTTACACAAACTATTTGAATATCGGGTTTTATGCGATGTATAAAATGTAACATACCATTTATTCGACGAGGAAAAAAAACAACATTTTTATCCCAAACTAATACTTTTTTTCCGTTTTTTTCTTTAATGCCTTCGTGTTCGTTGTAGCGATTGTATTTTTCGTTTAGTTTACTTTTGGTTCCAGCCAAACGTTTAAATTCGTCAAACATCATTTGTGGAACAATAATTCCGTGTTTTGTCCAAGTGATTAAATCTGGCGAAGTTGCTAATGCTCCAAGTGCATTTACACCATCAAAAGCACAATAAGAAAGATAAAATACTTCGTCAATTCTGACAATCCTGCCATCCTCAACGCCGTGTTCTTCATATTCGAATTGCGGAAATATAATAGGTACATCCAATCTTTCAACAACTTCTAAAGGAGTTTTAAATTTGGCATATCCAATACTCGAATAATTACCTTTTCCGACAGCCCGATAAAACATATGAATGTAATCTCCATAATGAATAACTGCTGGATTTAAAACACCTTCTACTTCAAAACCTTGTTCAGATTTGCTAAGAACAATACCTTCTTTTTTGACTTCTAACATGATTTCTAGTTTTTAGTTTGCCAGTTTTTAAATTCGTCAATTTCAAAAGATTGATCTTCTATAATATTTTTCGATAAATCAACCAAAACATTTTGTGTACCAAATTGCAATTGCATTTTTGCCATTGCAACTGCACTTTCGTGATGTGGAATCATCATTGCAACATAATCTTTATCAATATCATCAAACATTTTAACAGCGTTCATTTTGTCCATCATCGATTTCATTTCAGTTGCAATTTTGTAACTATTTGAAGTTTGATTATTAGTTTTTGGAATTTTATAATTTTGAATAAATTGTTGCATTTCTCTAATTTCTATTTCTTGCGCAACTACAATTCCGTTTGCCATATTTTTGATTGTTTGGTCACTTCCTTTTTCGATTTGAACACGGCTCATGTCTATAGCCATTTGGTGGTGCATTATCATAAGATTTGCAAAATCATAATCAAAATCTCCATTCATTTTAGCATTATTCATTTCAGTATTTGTTTTGGTCATTGATTGCATTAAATCATTTTCCATTGGCATCGAATGATTCATTTTTACTTCTTCTTCAGAATCAATATTCTTGCAAGAATTTTGCATAAAAAAACTGAAAAGCATAAATAGTATTGAAATTTTCATTTTATTGTATTTTTTAAAATATTAATTTATAAAGTTGATAAAATTTACTTATTCATTTGTTATATAACTATTTAGGAAAGTTGTAATATTCATAGATTTTAAATGATAAATTTTAAATTGATTTAGATGCACAGTTGGGCAACTTTAAGAAAAATTTGATACTTTTTATATGGACTGCCGTCCATCTCTGTGAAAAAATAAATAAAAAAATGGTTGTCAAATGAGCGACAACCATTTCCTTCAAAAACAAAACTAAAATACCTACTTAATAATTTGTTTTCAATTCTACTCTTCTGTTTTTCGCTCTTCCTGCTGCAGTTTTATTATCTGCAACTGGTTTAGTTTCTCCATTTCCTACTGCTATTAATCTAGATTCAGAAATTCCTTTTCCAACAAGATATTGTTTTACAGATTCTGTACGTTTTTGAGATAAAGTCATATTAAAATCATCTTTTCCAACACTATCCGTATTTCCTTCTATTGTTAAACTTGCGCCATCATATTTCATTAAGATTTTGGTCAACTCGTCTAATTGAGACAATGAAGCAACTTTTAATTTATCTGAATTATTTTCGAAGAATAATTTACTACCAATCATTGTTATTCTTGTAATTTCGGCTTTTGGAATTTCTGGGCAACCTTTGTTCTCTGTAGTTCCTTTTGCGTTTGGACATTTGTCATCAAGATCGGCAACACCATCAGCATCAGCATCTGGACAACCTTTTAGTGCCATAACACCTGCAGTATCTGGACATCTATCTACATCATCCATAACTCCATCGCCATCACTATCTTTTGCACAACCATTTGCGTCAACTTTTGTTCCTGGTTTGGTATTGGCACATTTGTCATCTAAATCGGCAACTCCGTCTTTGTCAGCATCTGGACAACCTTTTAACATAGTTGTTCCTGCTTGATCTGGACAACGGTCTTTAGAATCTTCGACACCATCATTATCTTTGTCTGGACAACCATTTAGCATTTTTGAACCTGAAACATCGGGACAATTGTCTTGGTAATCGGCAACACCATCAGCATCTCTATCTAATGGACAACCCATTTTATCAACGGCTACACCACTTGGTGTGTCTGGACAATTGTCTTTTTTGTCTGCAACTCCATCTTTATCAGTATCGATTGAATTTCCAAGATTGACAGTTATTCCGACCATATGTGTCAAATATGAATCTTTAGATTTGAAATCCTCTACACCATTATCAACTCCATCTCGTCTGTCTTTATTAGAAAACATAAATGTTTCTTGAAGATTCAACATAATTTCTGGCGATAATCTAAAATTGATACCAGCACCAGCAGTTGGCAAAATATAATCGTAATTTTCTGTATGAAAATTCAGTTGATTATCAAATAGAATTGCTCCAACTCCTGCAAATACATAAGGTCTAATTACATATTCTGGCGCAACGATATTGAAACGTAAATTTATCGAAGCCGCATTAAAATCGGATTTGAAGCCAGCAGTTGTTCCGTTGTTATATCCAATCGTTCCTTTTGATATTAATAAATTGGCATCAAAAAGTTTTCCTAAGTATCTAGAAACCGATATTCCACCAAAACCATACATCGTGTTTACTGTTTCGTACCAATCTCGACCTAAATCTCCATTATATTGGGTTACACCACCGTGAAGTCCAATATTCCATTTTTTCTCTTCTGTTTGAGCATTTGATGTAAATGTAAATCCCATACATATACATAATAATAAAAATTTCTTCATTTTTTTATATTTATAATTGTTGGGTACAAAGTTCAGACAGATATCAAAGTTATGTGTTATAGAACTATTGTTAAAAGTTGTAATATTCACATTTTAATAATTTTTCCATCTTCCATTTCAATAATACGATGGGTTCGGTTAGCAAAATCGTTATCGTGGGTTACAATTAAGAGCGATTGTTTGTAAACTTCGGCGAGTTCTTTAAAAACTTCAAACACAATTTCGGAGTTTTTTTTGTCTAAATTTCCTGTAGGTTCATCGCCCATAATGATTAGTGGATCGTTTATTAAAGCCCGAGCAATGGCTACTCGCTGTTTTTCGCCACCCGATAATTGGTTTGGGCTATTGAGTGCTTTGTCTTGAATTCCTAGAACTTTGAGTTTTTCGTAGGCTTTATCTTCAATTTCTTTAGTAGATAATTTAGCGAGTTTTAATCCTGGCAACATCACGTTTTGTAAAACCGTAAACTCGTTTAATAAATAATGAAACTGAAATACAAATCCAATTTTTTCATTACGAACGATTGCCAATTCAGCATCAGGTTTGTTTTTCATCGAAACGGAATCTATTATCAAATCACCATCAAAAGCAGTGTCCATAGTCGATAATATGTACAATAAAGTTGACTTTCCGCAGCCCGATTTTCCAATTATTGAAGCAAATTCACCCTTATTTATCGAAAAATTAATATCCGTTAAAACCTTTACATTCATGGTTTCGTGAAATGTTTTTGAGATATTTATGGCTTCTAGAATTTTGGTTTCCATTTTAAAAAATAATTATTTTGTTTTTTGAACCATTAAGAAATTAAGGTTCATTAAGTATTGTAAATCTGAAATCAAAAATTGTTAATGCTTCGCCAGTTCGCACTTTCAGACTCGGGTCAACAATCTGCAATCATTATTTCCCTCTAATAATCTCTACTGGATCTATTTTACTGGCTTTCAATGCAGGAAACAATCCCGCAATTGTGGTTGTAAAAAGGGCAAAAACCATACTGATGACATAATAAATTACATCATAAGAAATAGGATAGGTTTTTACTGTTGGTAGCGAAGGCGTTTTGAACGGAATAAAACTGATACCAAGCGAGAAAAAATAGCCAAACAATAGTCCAAAAAGTCCGCCAACAACGCCTATAATTATGGATAATGATATGAAAACCCATTTTACATCACTACCCGAAAATCCTGTTGCTTTGAGAATGGCAATCGTGTCCATTTTTTCGTAAATCATCATATTCAAGATGTTATAAATTCCAAAACCAGCAACCAAAAGCAAAACAAAACCTACCGCATAAGAAATGATACTTCGCACCGAACTTCCTGTTTCAAATTGTGCGTTCGCAGTTTGATAATCAATGGTATCAGTGTCATATTTTTTATGAAACTCTTTGGAAACTGCTGGAGCAGATTGCATATCGAACAATTTTATTTGAATATCTGTGATGTAATTTACTGGTTTGTTTAATAATTTTTGAGCGGTTGCAAGAGACGTATAACTAAAAGTGTTATCGATTTCGGCGATGCCAATTTGCGAAATTCCGACTACTTTAAGCATTGACAAATTGCCTCTTGAAGAAGTAACATTAATATTATCGCCATTAGAAAGCAACATTTTTTCTGCCAAACCTTTACCTATAATAATACTGTTCGATTGTGCCAAATCAGCTACGTTTCCATCTATAATATTATCAGAAATTTTAAACAATTTTTCTTCGGGTTCGATATCAATTCCGTTGATAACACCAGCAATTTCAATGGTTCCAGAGTTAAAAAAAACAGGCGTGTTTATTTTGGCAGCCACATCAATAATTCGTTTATCGAGTTTTAAATCTTGAATGATTTTTTTGCTGTCATAAATTGATTTTCCTCGGTCTTTTGGTTTTACAGAATTGATGAAATTGGTATTATTTTTGTATTTTTCTGATAACAAAACGGGTTGATTTTGAGATGGTTTTACTTCATTATACAACCTAACGTGTGGCGTTTTGTTGAGCATTAATCCGTCTAACAAATCGTTTAACCCATTCATAAAACTAACTAAAGCAATGAACATTGCAATACTAAAAGTCACACCAACCGCAGCAACAATAGTTTGTTTTAGTCGTGCTTGTAGCAAATGAATGGCAATATTTAGTATTAATTTGTAGTTCATTCTTTGGGTTTATAAATTATTTCGTTGGCTTTTAATCCTTCTAGAATTTCTATTTTTTGATAATCTGATAAACCTGTTTTTACTTTGCGTTTTTCTTTTTTACTAACTTGGATTGAATCGCCTTTTAGCAAATAATTTCTTGGAATGGTTATAGCGTTTTTCTTAGTTTGAATGACAATATTGGCTTCGGCAGAAAGATTTGGATATAATTTTGGAGGTATTTTTACGAAATGGGCTTCGACTTTAAAAGTTCTCGACATTTGATTCATTATCGGATAAATTTTATCGACTTTGGCATCAAAAACTTGGTTTTTATAACTGTCTAATGTTACCAAAATAGGTTGATTGAGTTTAATGCGTGCCATATCGTTTTCATCCACTTCTAGTTCTAATAAAAAAGCGTTTTTTTGACCAATAGTTGCTAGTGGAATTTGTGGCGAAATCAGAGTTCCTTCTTTTACCAGAACATCAAAAAGTTGTCCTGAAAAAGCACTTTTAATTTGATAATCACTTTGCATTTTTTGACCAATTTGCAATAAAATATTATTTTTGTTTTGATCAAAATTCAATTGCGATTTGAGTTGAGATAATTGTTTTTGCGAAGTTTGCAAATTCAATTTTGACGATTTATAAGCGAATTCTACTTTTTCGAAATCGACTTCCGAAATAACATTGTATTGTTTGATACGGTTGTTTCTATCAAATAATGATTTATCAACCAGCAATTTATCACGAGCCAATTGCACTTTATATTCCATTTCCGAGATTTTATCTTGAATATAATAATTGTCGTTTTGACTTAATTGATAGGCCAACCTAGCATTTTGAGTATTTAATTCGGCTTTGTCGTCTTCTAATTCAAACAGTAATTGATTATTTACGATGGTTTGTCCAACTACAACATTAATTTTTTT
>JAYTMQ010000089.1:0-14781 GCA_043728355.1 Bacteroidota bacterium | reverse complement strand
CAATTGATAAGCTAATTTTGGTCATAAATGATTTTAATTCTTGTTAAAACAAATATAGTATTTTTTTTGTTAAGAATTTTGAAGTTTATTTAAAAATTTTATGACAAATAATTTAACGTTGTTGATCAATTACAAAAAATCCCAAACTCCAATTAAAAATCAGAATTTGGGATTTTACATTATTGTATAAGAAAAAACTATTTCGTTTCTTCTTCTTTTTTATCCTCGACAGCATTTTCGCCTTTCGAAGCTTTTTTGAATTCGTTCATACCGCTTCCTAAACCTTTCATTAGTTCTGGAATTTTTTTACCACCAAACAAAAGCAAAACAACTGCAATTATCAAGATGTATTCTGTTGGACCAAATGCGCCTAAAAATATGGTATTTGCTATCATTTCTATAAAAATTTAATAATGCAAATATAATAACAATTAAAATATATGATTCATAAAACTGTTATAAATTTATATATTTGTATATCAAATTTTAAAAATGTCACTAAAACGCCTCAAACATCAAAAACTAAAGAAGAAATTATACGCCAAAAGTCGTCTTATTATTTTAAATGAAGACACTTTCGAAGAGATTTTTTCGTTGCCATTAACATTAATGAATGTTTTTGTAGTTGCAACTTTGGGCGCAATAATCATTATTACATTAACTACTTTTTTGATTGCTTTTACGCCACTTCGCGAATACATTCCTGGTTATGCATCTTCTGGATTAAGACAAAACGCCATCGATTTAGCAATAAAATCGGACTCATTATCAAATGCTTTGAAGAAAAACGAAGCCTATTTGCAAGCTGTTCAAAAGGTTTTGAACGGCGAAGTCGAATATGCCAAAGTCAATAAAGATTCCATTTTAGCTAAATCTACAGAAACGCCAAACATTGACGATGTTCAAAAAAACGATGCCGATGAAGAATTGCGAAACCTAGTTTCTGATGAAGAAAAATTAGCCAATCCAAAAGCTGTCAAATCAAAAAAGAAATAAAATTAAAATTTATGAACTGGTTATTAAACATTTTTTTTATGCAATTTTTGATGGGAATAGTTTTTCTTTTACTTGGATTTTTTCAATATAAATTTCCACCAAAGAAAATTAACGATTTATATGGTTATCGAACTAAAAATTCTATGTCAAGTATAGAAAAATGGAATTTAGCACAAAAACACTCATCGATATTAATGATGAAAATTGCAATTTTTCACATCATTTGTTCGTTTACTGGTAGTTTATATGCTCAAAGCGAAAATTCGCAACTTGCAATCGGTATCGTGGTTGCTTTATCATCTTGTGCCGTTTTATTTTATTTTACAGAGAAAAAATTAAAAACGGAATCTCCAAAAAATCTAATATCAGAAATCTAAAATCTAATATTAAAAAATGTCTTTAAAAACTTATCTATCTAAAATTTACGCAAAACGAGTTTACAACCAAACCCAAAAATGGGCGAATAATCCAGTGGCAACGCAGCAAAAAGTTTTTGAGAGTTTAATCCGTCAAGCGAATGCGACTCAGTTTGGCAAAGACCATTCGTTTTCAGAAATTTCTAGTTTTAAAGATTTTCAAAATCGAGTTCCAATTCGAGATTACGAAGCTTTGCGACCTTATGTTGACCGAGTTGTCGCTGGCGAAAAAAACATTCTTTGGAAAGGAAAACCAATTTATTTTGCCAAAACTTCGGGCACAACATCGGGCGCAAAATACATTCCGCTAACCAAAGAATCAATGCCAACGCACATCGAAGCGGCACGTTCAGCAATTTTATTATACATTCACGAAACCAAAAAATCGGCTTTTGTCGATGGAAAAATGATTTTCTTGCAAGGAAGTCCAATTCTTGAAGAAAAAAACGGCATCAAAATTGGCAGATTGTCAGGAATTGTGGCGCATTTTATACCAAAATATTTGCAAAAAAACCGAATGCCAAGTTGGGAAACCAATTGCATTGAAGATTGGGAAACTAAAGTAAACGTTGTTGTCGAAGAAACTTTCGATCAAAACATGACTGTGATTTCTGGAATACCAAGTTGGGTGCAAATGTATTTCGAGAAACTACAAATCAAAACTAAAAAGCCAGTTGGCGAATTGTTCCCGAATTTTAATTTGTTTATTTATGGCGGCGTAAATTTTGAACCATATCGAGCAAAATTCGAAAGCATAATTGGAAGAAAAGTCGATTCAATTGAGCTTTTTCCAGCATCAGAAGGATTTTTTGCTTATCAAGATTCACAAAAAGAAAAAGGAATGTTGCTATTATTGAATTCAGGAATTTTCTACGAATTCATAAAATCTGATGAATTTTTCGCAGAAAATCCAAAACGATATACCATTGGCGAAGTCGAATTGAATGTAAATTATGTTTTAATAATCTCCACAAATGCCGGACTTTGGGCATATAATATTGGTGATACAGTTCAATTTACATCATTAAAACCTTATCGTGTTATAGTTTCTGGGCGCGTCAAACATTACATTTCGGCATTTGGCGAACACGTTATTGGCAAAGAAGTCGAATGCGCAATGAAAGAAGCAATGCAAAACACCAATATTGCTATAAATGAGTTTACGGTTGCGCCACAAATCACGCCAAATTCTGGTTTGCCATATCATGAATGGTTTATAGAATTCGAGCAAGAACCTGCAGATATAGAATCATTTGCAACAGCAATAAACACCGAAATGCGCAAACAAAACATTTATTATGACGACTTGATTGTTGGTAAAGTTTTGCAAAATTTAATAATTACCAAAGTTGCCAAAAACGGTTTTCAAGATTATATGAAATCTATTGGAAAATTAGGCGGACAAAACAAAGTGCCAAGACTGAGTAATGATAGAAAGATTGTTGATTTGTTTGAAATTACGAAATAATTTTTTTAGTACGCAAATGTGTATTATATTTGTAAAAGAAATAAACTTTAATACAATAATGGTAAAAAAAGAAATAAACTTTAATACAATAATGGTAAAAAAAGAAAAAATAACACCACTTTCAAATGATGAAAAAGAGCTTATTTGACTTTTGAGGTTATTTCACAAAGCATTTCCGAACGGTCAAAACGATTTTGAATGGTTGATCGAAAAACAAGTACAAAAAATGTTAGATAGAAATTAAACTATAAATTAATGTAACTTTTAATTTTAAATTATGGAATTAGCAATGAAAGAATTACCAAAAGTATCTGTCAAGCAAAAAATGTCAGGCATATTGCTTGATATATCAATAGCAAAAATTTCGATGAATTATTTCGAGAAATCTCGTTCGTGGCTTTATCATAAACTTGATGGAATTGATGGAAATGGCAAACCTACTGATTTTTCTGATCAAGAAAAAGAACAACTTCGTTATGCGCTAAAAGATTTATCGAATAGAATTGCTGTTTGTGCAGATAATTTATAAACCTAAATATTAATTAAAAAAATGCTGCCAAAAATTAGAATGAACCCAAAAGTTTTGACAGCATTTTTAATTAATTTTCTTTCTTGACGACAATAACAATATCGTCATCAAAATTGTACTCGCCTTTTTTATATTGTTCTTTATTGGCGAGTAAAATTTCGTAAGTATAAATGCCTTTCAAGATGTTAAAAACACATTCTTTACCGTCGTTCTGGATTACCATTTCTTTGACAACTGCAACACCTTCGGCGTCTTTGCCAGTTATAATGAAAGATATTTTTTCTTGCAAACGATTTTTTATACAAACACTTGAAATTGTTTTGCTGTCTTTATGAGCATTTGTTCCTGATTTCATAATTGAAAAACCACTTAATAAAACTTGACCAACTTTTAAAGCATTTTCAAGGTCGGATTGAGCAAAAGAAATTAAAGGCAACATTATTAGTGTTGCTAGGATAGGTTTGAAAAAAGTCATTGGATTTTTTTTAAATTAAAAAAGAGTTTTTTGATTTTTTTTCATTTCTTACTCGATTAGAGATTTAATTTGTTTTTCTAATTCATCTATTTTCATTCCACCAACAATAGAATTTATTTGTTTTCCATTAGATTCATAAAAATATGTAGCAGGTCTCACATTCAAGCCTTTTAAAGTTAAATCTTCATTTGTTTTCACAAATACTAGATCAAATTTTTTCTTAGCACAAAACTTTTGAATTGTAGTTAGTTTTTCGTCACTTATAAATATAAAGTTTATATTACCTTCATATTTTTTACTTAGTTCTACAAATGCCGGAAATTCTTCTATGCAAGGCACACACCAAGTTGCCCAATAGTTAATTACTAATGGCTTATCTTTAAACATCGATTTTTCAATTTTTTCCCCTTTAATATTCACTAAATTAAATTTAGAAATGTCAAAATCAGGGGTTGATAAAAACATTTTATTGAAAGTAAAACCTATTATAAATGATAAAATTATACCAGTAATAATACCGTATTTGAAGAAGGATTTGTCCATTTTCTTGAATTTAATAAGTTAGAAAAAATAAAATTAAAAATAATGTTGTTAAACCAATTAACAATCCTGCTGCAAAACTAAAAAACTTCCTCATTTTTATTTATTTTGTATAAGGCTCAAGAATTAACAATTCAAGAGCCTAGTTTATTACTATTTAATTTTCACATTATTTATGTAAATATTACCATCCGCATTTAATTTATATTTACCAGCTTTTATTGTGTAATTTACATTAGCATCTTTTTGAACATAATCTTTATCAATAGTATAATCTAAAATTCCAGCAGTAAGTAATGCTTCTTTTATTTTTGGCGTTAAAGTTGGTGTGATTGTCACATTACCAATCCCTAAAACATTGTTTTTATTCCAAATCCAATCATAACAAGATGTTGACGATGTCGAATATTCGTTACCTAAAACGTGACCTTGTTGAGTGTAAGTTATGCACCAAGGTCGACTTGCAAGTAAGACTGGAACAAAAGTCACGGCATTATTTACAACATTATATTTACCTGCTGGCAAAATAACATATTCGTTTTTTTCAGACAATGAGCCTGACAAAATAGTATCATATGCAACTATAACTTCGGTGGATTTAATTGGTTGATCAAAAGTTATAACAATATTCGATCTATTAAAACTCCAACAATGAGTAGTACTATATATTTCGACACCAAATGGACCAATACCACAACAGGATAGTGTTACACAACCTCTTATTAATGTCGAAGGAGGATCTGATAAATTATTTTCATTTTTCCCAAACCCCAAATTCCCAAACATAACAATAGCAACTAAGCCTAATAATAAATTTTTCATAAAAATAATAATTTAATTGATTAAAAATAATTTTTTGTAACAAAATTTTTCTCGAGATGTTTTTTGTTCTTACAAAGATTGGTTGTTTTTAACCATAATTGTTAGTAAGATTTTGCATTATTTAGTAAATATTTACAGAATATTAGTAAAATTTTACTAAACCGTAAAAATGTTGTAATTTTGCAATGAATAAAAGCCATAACAAATATGAAAGACCAACAAAATGGCATAAATATTGGTATTAAACTAAGAAAATTACGTATGCAAAACGGTTACTCACAAGAATATTTAGCTGAAGTTTTAGAAGTTTCACAAAAAACATATTCGAATATGGAAAACGACAAATCGTCTATTTCGATAGATACACTCAAAAAAATTGCTCAAGAATATAAAATTGATCTGCTTGATTTAATAAATGATGGAAAAATAGTTCAAAATAACAATTCGGTAGACAGCAGTACAATCAATGGTATTGTTAATAATAATGATTCGCAAGAGTTAATAATCCAAATGAAAGCTCGAATTGAGGAACTTAAACAAACCATCGAAGAGAAAAACAAACTAATTTTGGTTCTTGAAAGTAGAACGAAAAATTAAAATTTAAATACAATTACATTCAAAATTCTTTGTCAATTATTTTTTGATAAAGGATTTTTTAGTTTAATAATTTTAAATAATACTTTTCTGCAATAGAAAAATTGTTGATTTGTTAAATATTAAATCTTAAAAAAGATTAATATATTAGTTATTATTAATTTTTTTCGTATATTTGAATAATATATTAGCCAAGTATGATAAATTATTCAATTAACAAAATTCCGTCGCAAACAATTTTAGAAATCGCTCATCGGTTTAAAAAAATACGCAAAAATCAAAAATTATCACAATCGCAAATGGCTTTGCGAAGTGGTGTTTCGCTTGGTAGTTTAAAACGTTTCGAACAAACTGGTCAAATTTCGTTAGAATCTTTATTAAAATTGGCACATTTGACAGATAATTTGCAAGATTTTGATGCACTTTTTGAAGAAAAAGAAGATTTAACAGCCATTGAAAAACTTTTTAAGAAATTGTAAATGACAAGCACAAATCAAATAAGAGCTTTCTTGAATCTTGACAATTCTAAATCTGAAATTGGCACAATGGTCTTGGATAAAAAGAAAATATATTTTAAATACAATCAAGAATTTATAGAATCGGGTTTGCAAATTTCTCCGTTCAAACTAAAATTATCAAACGAAATTTTAACGCCAACAGTAAGTCATTTTGATGGTTTGTTTGGTGTATTTTCAGATTCAATTCCTGACGGTTGGGGAAAATTATTGTTAGATAGAAAATTAATTTCGCAAGGAATAAACATTAATCAAATTTCGGCTTTGGATCGATTGACTTTTCTTGACCAAAACAGTTTGGGCGCAATTTCGTATGAACCAGAATTTGAAAACAATTTTAATTTTAGTAAAAACATTGATTTAGATAATGTTTCGAGCGAAATAATAGATATTCAAAAAGGAATTTCTATAGACGAAATCGAAGAAATGTTTCTACTTGGTGGTTCTTCAGGTGGCGCGAGACCAAAAATTCATATAGGATTCAATCCTGAAACCAATGAAATAACTCAAGGAAATTCTGAATTAAAGTCAGGATTTGAGAATTGGATAATTAAGTTTCCAGCTTCGAACGATTTAGAAGATATTTCAAAAATTGAATATATATACAATCAAATGGCAAGAAATGCTGGAATAGAAGTTGCTGATTTTAAGCTATTTAAAACCAAAAAAGAAAAATATTTTTTTGGTAGCAAACGATTTGATAGAATTGGCAACCAAAAACTGCACCTGCATTCTGTTGCAGGTTTGTTGCACGATAATTTCAGATTAAGTACTTTAGATTATGGACACATTATGGATTGCGGTTTTAATTTAGAGAAAAACGTTCAGGTTTATGATACAATTTTACGATTGGCTGCTTTCAACGTTTTTGCGCACAATCGCGATGATCACAGCAAGAATTTTTCTTTTCTAATGGATAAAAATGGAACTTGGAAAATTGCACCAGCTTATGATTTAACATTTTCGAATTCGAGTTTTGGGTTTCACAGTACAAGTATTTCTGGCGAATATAAAAACCCAAAATTGAAACATTTACAAGCATTGGCTAAACATTTTAACGTAAAAAATTCTGAAATAATTTTCGATTCCGTTTTAAATGCAATTAGTCATTTTGAAGTTTTAGCAAATGAAGTTGCAGTTAATAAAGAAACAATCAATTTGATTAAAAAAAGTATGAATCAAATATATAAAAGCTAAACGATGAAATATTTACTTTTTTTATTTATAAATCTAACTTCGTTTGCACAAATAAAAGGAAAGATTGTCGACGATAAAAACCAAGCCATTCCGTTTGTGAATATTTGGGTCGAAAACGAAAATATTGGAACAACATCTGAAGAAAACGGCGAATTTTCAATTCAATTATTAGACAAAAATAAAAATTTAATTTTCTCGGCTCTAGGTTTCGAAAAACAAATTGTTAAAGCTTCGGATAATTTGCAAGTTGTATTAAAACTATCAGAAATTCAATTAGATGAGGTTGTGGTTATAAAGAAATTTGCAACTAAGGAAATCGAAATTGGCAAAGTAAAAGACAAAGTTTTACAAGCATTTGACAATGGTCCAAAAATTGATATTAAATTTTTCCCTTATCTCGAAAAATATAAAAAGACTAAATTTATCAATAAAATTTCCGTTTTCACGGATTCAAAAATCGAAAATGCAACAATCAAACTTCATTTTTATAAAATGGATAATAATGGTTTTCCTGGCGATGAATTATTAAAAAAAGATTTGATAGTTTCGGTCAAAAAAGGAACAATAAAAAACACATTCAATCTCGAAAAGCTTAATTTAATTATGCCTAAAGATGGCGTTTTTGTTGGATTTGAAAAATTATTAATTGATAGAAATAAGATTGAAAAAATTGTCGTTAATCCAATGACAAAAATCTCTAAAATTCAAACAAGTTTTGCGCCAATTCTAATGATTTATAGAATCGAAAAATCATTTACATTTAATTTTTATGGCGGAAAATGGAACAAAGAAACCAACGAATTTGGAGATAAATTAATGATTTCTGAACCTGCAATTAATCTAATTTTGAGTAACTAAAAAAATAAACTATGCCAAAAAAGAAATATACTCCAATAGAATTAATGAATCTTGCAATTCTTGAAAGTTACAAGTCAATTCCAGAGCATATTGATAAATTAGACCCATTAGTTGGAGCAATTATTTCTAATAAAGCAGGGGAAAATAAAGGCACAAAATATTTATTTAAACATTAATTCATCGGACAGAATTAAATAAAAAACGTCCGATAAGTCATATAAAAACAAGAAATATACACATATCGGACATTTTATCAGACAAATTGTCCGATAAAATTAAATTTAGAGTTAAACTAATAATTTTAAAAACCCTATATTTGCGAGTTATTAACTAAAAAAAATGACAGAAACCAAATACATATCACGTTCGCGGGCGCAAGAATCGTCTGCAGCAATCGAGAAATTATACATTACAATGCGCCATTTGTTCAACCGTGGATTTTACAAACCAATGGGTGTTTCGGGCGAAACTTTACGTGAAGCATTGTTGTCATTGCGACCAGAAATTTACGGAAGCATTGCCGAAGAGAAAGTAGAATTATCAGGACTTTTATATGTAATCGAAAGACTTCCTGTTGGAATAGAAGAATGTCGTTATATCAATTTAACATCAGACGAAGGATATTCAAAATCGCATTTTCAAGCAATTGTTCCACCAAAACGACGCAGAAATTGTTATAGAATCGATGACGAACAAATGAACGTCGAAATAACTCGTGGACGATCGGACATTTATGATATTTTAACGCATTTGACTTTTATTTTTATTGAATCTCACAAAATAAAAAACCGAGTTTTAATTGACGACGAAGGAAAAGTTTCGCGCGATTGGGAAAAATTAGAGCAATTTGCTTTATTGACCAAAAAATTAACTTTGGTCGAAAAAGAAAAAGCCATTTCGCACACAGCAAATATTTTAGGAAGAACTTTTTCGGAAGTTTTAGATATTTATGATGCATTTGGAAACAACAATCAGCCAGATCGATTTTTACACATTATTTATTGGTTAGGAAAATTGGCTTTAGAAGAAGTTTTGGACAATAACAAACGAACAATTACGTTTTCTCCTATTCTTAGAGAAAGATTAGGGCATCATATTCACGGAGAAATTTGGGCAAATAACATCAAAAAAGTGTTGGAAGAAAACAAACTTTTCGACAGACCAATTCATGTTATTTCGGCAAATATGCATTCTGTTATGAATTCGATTTTCGCAACCAATGTTTTGAAAACCAAGTTTAAAGACAAGTCGGATTTTTTTATATATGAAGAATTAAGTAAATCTGGCGCACACGATGTTCGAGATAAAGTGACCGAAGTTGCTTTGAAACAAGGAATGTTCTCTTTACCAGACAGTTCTGGAACCAATATTGATGTTCAGATTTTTGATACAGCCAAAATCGATTGGGCAAAAACATCATTTGCGAAAGCAAAAATTGGAGACAAACCACCAGTTATAATCGTTATGGATTATGCTTTTGGTGAGCAAGCTTACGAAACCATCGACGAATTATTGAAACCTTACAAAAAAGAAGTTTTTATAAATGTAGAATCGGTTTCGATAATGGGAAAAGCAGGAATTCTAGAAGGCGGAAAAGGCGATATTATGATTCCGAGTGCGCACATTAATGAAGGAACAGCCGATAATTATACGTTTCACAATGAGTTAACTGCCGAAATGTTCGAAGGAAACGACATTCCAGTCATTGCAGGAACAATGGTTACCGTTTTTGGAACATCATTGCAAAATAGAGATTTATTAAAGTTTTTCCACGAATCGACTTGGAAAGCCATTGGTCTTGAAATGGAAGGAAGTTATTATCAAAAAGCCATTCAATCGGCATCAAAAATACGAAAAAGTATTAATCCAAATGTGAAGGTTCGATATGCTTATTACGCATCTGATAATCCTTTGGAAACAGGAAGCACTTTGGCTTCAGGCGGATTAGGAACCACAGGTGTAAAGCCAACCTACTTGATTACAATTAAAATATTAGAACAAATTTTTAATATCAACAACTAAAATAAATGAGTGCAAACACACCAAATAATCAAGATCAAGAAATTGATTTTTCATTATTAACTAAGAAAATAGCTGGACTTTTTGAAAGCTTTTTAGGTTTTATATTTAATTGTATATTATATGTAAAGAAAAACATAATAATTCTAGGACTATTATTTGTAATTGGTGCCGTATTAGGATTTTTATCAGACGATTCAAATAATAAATATGAACACGATATAATTGTTACACCAAATTTCGGAAGTACTGATTATGTTTATGACAAAGTTGGATTGTTAAATGCTAAAATAAAACAAAATGATTCAATATTCTTGAAATCAATTGGAATTTTAGAACCTAAAAAAGTTACTTTAATAGAAATAGAACCAATAATTGACATTTATAATTTTGTAAATAATAATTCTGCAACAAGTGCAAATAATGCTCAAAACTCTCAAAATTTCGAATTAGTAAAATTACTTTCAGAAGATGGAGATATTAAAAAAGTAATCAAAGATGAGTTAACAAGCAAGAACTATTCTCACCACACAATTCACATTAATACCAATGGACAAGCTTCTAATAAAAATACAATTGATCCAATACTTTTGTATTTGAATAAATCAGATTTTTATTCAAAATACCAAAATACTTATGTAGATAATATGAATAATAAATTGAAGCAAAATGATATAATTATAAATCAAATTGACAATATATTAAATCAATTTTCTACAAGTAGTTTAAGTAATCAAAAAAGTGATAAATTAGTCTATTACAACGAAAACACTCAATTAAATGACATTATAAAAACCAAAGATGGATTAATTAATGAAAATAGTTATTTAAAAAACCAATTGGTATCGCTTGATAAAATTATAAAAGAAAACAGTAGAATTGTCAACATAAAAAACACCAAAGGATTAGGAAATAAGCTAATTTTAGTTTTGCCAATATTTTTTATACTTGTTTTTGTATGTTATAAATTTTTTATATCTTTTTACAGAAAACAAGCAGCTAAAATTTCTAATATATAATTTATGAAAGGAATTATTCTTGCAGGTGGCTCTGGTACCAGATTGCACCCATTGACCATAGCAGTTAGTAAACAATTAATGCCGATTTACGACAAACCGATGATTTATTATCCGTTGTCAACATTAATGATGTCCGGAATTAATGAAATATTAATTATTTCGACACCACACGATTTGCCAATGTTCGAAAAGCTTTTGGGCGATGGCAAAAAATTTGGTTGCAAGTTTGAATATGCAGTTCAAGAAAACCCAAATGGTTTGGCAGAAGCATTTATTATTGGTAAAAATTTTATTGGTAACGATAAAGTAGCATTAATTCTTGGCGATAATATTTTTTATGGTTCAGGTTTAGGCAGGTTGTTGCAACAAAACAACAATCCAGATGGTGGTGTTATATATGCCTATCATGTTCATGATCCAGAACGATATGGTGTAGTAGACTTTGATAAACAAGGAAAAGTTTTATCAATCGAAGAAAAACCAGCTGTTCCAAAATCGAATTTTGCTGTACCTGGAATTTATTTTTATGATAACGATGTTGTCGAAATTGCAGCAAACATAAAACCAAGTCATCGTGGTGAAATAGAAATTACCGATGTCAATAAAGAATATTTGCGTCGCGGAAAACTAAAAGTAAGTATTCTAGATAGAGGAACAGCTTGGTTTGATACAGGAACGTTTAATTCATTAATGCAAGCATCACAATTTGTACAAGTTATAGAAGAGCGCCAAGGTTTGAAAATTGGATCTATCGAAGAAGCCGCTTTTAGAATGGGATTTATCGACAAAGCACAACTCAAAGCGTTAGCAGATCCATTATTAAAAAGTGGATATGGCACGCAGTTGTTGGAAGTTGCTAATGAGTAAAAGTTATAATTTTAGTTTGTATATTTGTAAAAAAAATAAAAGATGTTAATAGAAACTAAAAATAATGACACGATAATAACCATCCCAAATTCCATAAGTTTTACTTATTTGCAAGATTTTTTGGACTATATAACAGTGAAAAGTATAGTTTCTAAAAGCAAAGCTAAAGAAAAAGATATAATCGATTTAGCAGAAAAAGCACAAGAAAATTGGTGGAATTTAAATAAAAGTAAATTTATTAAATGAAAATTTTAATAGATACAAATTTGCTTTTTAGTGCAATCATAAAACCTGAAGGAAAAATCTCAGAAATTATATTAAATCCAAAATTCGGACTTAAGATTTTTGGTTGTTATTTTTCTTATATTGAATTATTCAAACATAAAAATAAAATGCTTAAAGTTTCTAAATTAAATGAAACAGAGCTTTTAGAAGTTATGTATCAAATAATCAAAAGAATAAGTTTTATTAATGAAGAAAGTATTTCTGAAAATATTTTTAATAAAGCATTTGAATTAACCAAAGATATCGATGAGAAAGACACAGTCTTTATAGCAATGGCTGAGTTTTTAGAATGTAAATTATGGAGTGGTGATTTACAATTAGTAAATGGATTAAGAATGAAAGATTATTTTAATATTCTAAAAACTGACGAATTACTTGAAATATTGAGCAGCAATTAATTCTCATAATAGACTTAGAAAATGAATTTTATACCAACAAAACTTAAAGGTTGCTTCATAATAGAACCCAAAATCATTAAAGATGACAGAGGCTATTTTATGGAAAGCTTTAACGAAAAAACTTTTCAAAACGGAATTGGACAAGAAGTACATTTTGTTCAAGATAACCAATCCTATTCTACAAAAGGTGTTTTGAGAGGTTTACATTATCAATGTGGCGAACACACACAAGCTAAATTAGTTCGTGTTTTGCAAGGCGAAGTTTTGGATGTAGCAGTTGATATTCGTCCAGATTCTGAAACTTATGGACAATACGAAGCAGTGAAATTATCAGGCGAAAATCAAACACAATTTTTTGTGCCAAGAGGTTTTGCACATGGGTTTTTGGTATTATCAGAAACAGCAACTTTTTTCTACAAATGCGATAATTTTTATAATAAAGATTCAGAAGGCGGATTAATGTTTAATGACGAAACTATAAACATCGATTGGCAATTTCCGAAGACAGATTTATTGATTTCCGAAAAAGATTTAGTACAACCAAATCTTGAAAACGCCAGGAAAGTATGGTAGTTTTAGTTACAGGAGCCAATGGTCAATTAGGACAAAGTATTCAATTTATTGCAGGAAATTATCCGAATATAGATTTTAAATTTTGCGATTCTAAAACTTTAAACATTACCAACTTAAATAATGTTAAACAGATTTTTGAATTATACAAACCCAATTTTTGTATTAACGCTGCAGCTTATACAGCAGTTGACAAAGCCGAATCTGAACCTGATAAAGCATTTGTAATAAATGTAACTGGAGCCAAAAATCTTGCAGAAATTTGTAAAGAATTCAATACAACATTAATTCACATTTCGACCGATTTTGTATTCGATGGCACTTCGATCGCGCTCAGTGGTACAAATGGCTACATCGAAACTGACCAAACCAATCCAAAAAGTGCTTATGGTCAAACCAAACTCGATGGCGAAAAAGCAATTCAAGCTATTTTAGAAAAACATATAATTATTAGAACAAGTTGGGTTTATTCGCAATTTGGCAATAATTTCTTTAAAACAATGTTGAGGTTAGGTTCAGAAAGAGAAATTTTATCAGTAGTAAATGACCAAATTGGAACTCCAACCAATGCTGTTGATTTGGCAAATGTGATTTTACATATAATTTGTCATCTCGAGCGCAGTCAAGGTAATTTTTATGGAATTTATAACTTCTCAAATCTAGGTCAATGTTCTTGGTACGATTTTGCAAAGAAAATATTCGAATTTAATAATATTACAATTGATTTAAAACCAATTCCAACATCAAGTTATCCAACGCCAGCCGAAAGACCGAAATATAGCGTTTTAGATAAATCGAAAATCATTAGTACTTTCGGAATTGAAATTAAAACTTGGGAGGAAAGTCTAAAAGCTGTAATTTTTCCATTATAACGGAAAAATAACCTGTAATTTTTCCTTTATAATGGAAAAATAATTTATATTTGAATAAAAAAATGATTTATAGAACGATTATTCAAAATATAGAAAGAGAATTTTTTCAAAAAAAAGCAATCGTAATTCTTGGTGCTCGTCAAGTTGGTAAAAGCACATTACTTAAAACATTATTAAAAAATCAAGAAAATGTTTTGTGGTTAGATGCTGAAAATGCAGATGTTTCGTTGATTTTTGAAAACGCAACAGCAACCCGATTAAAATCTTTTTTTGGTAATAATAAATTTGTTGTTATCGATGAGGCTCAAAAAATCGATAATATAGGCAGTAAACTAAAACTA
>JAYTMQ010000088.1:0-4581 GCA_043728355.1 Bacteroidota bacterium | reverse complement strand
AAGTTTAATAGACGATATTTTGGAGACAAACTATCGGATAGACTTATGATTGCTGCATTAGAAACAACTTGGTATTAGTTACGGATAGTCATATAATTTTATAATCTTTTGAAATTTTTTTTATAGTTATTGTACTAATTTATTGGTTTATTTAATCATAATTTTTAAAATTTGTAACTTTGTGTTTATTTTTTTAAATTTTATTTCAGAAAAAAATGACATTAAAGTTAAGTTTCAATGTCGGTTGCCTTTCCAAGTGCCACCATATTTATAATTTTCTAATTTCTGAGAATTTTCGCAACATATTTTACATACAAAAATCCAAGTTTTAACTTTTTCGATTTGAATTCTAAAAAGTACTATTTCTTGTGTTTTACAAATGTTACAAATTTTAGTTTTCATTCATATAATATATTGTTATGGTTATTATTTATGCAAAGGTTTAAAATATTTTTTTAATATTAAATTTTATTTAACAAATATGTTAGAAGAAAAAGCAACTCTTATTTTTCAAATTAAAGAATTTTCTAATTTATTAGAGAAACAATACTGTAATGAATTAAATTTTAGAAATCATTGTTATTTAAGAATTGCTTATGACAATACAGTTTTATACCAATGGGATAATGTTGTAAAAAGACCATTTGTAAAATTTGCTACCGTTGCACAACTTAAAAACACAATACATTTATTTAACAAATATTCAATAGATAAAGTAATGTTACTGTCTGACAATGAAAAAAGTTTAAATTATAGAAAAAACTATAAAAAGAATATTTTTAATTTTCAAAACGAATTATTTTGAATTTAAATTATTTCGTTGGCATACATTATATAATTAGAAAGTGGCAATAAGTCAACACTAACTTTTATGCGCGCCACAATTTGTCCTCGATGGTAACTCTAATGGTTTATTAAATGAATAATTGCATTTTTAATTGTCATTTTTAGTTTACTCGGATTTATTTCCTAAGCGCTCATAAACCCAACTTATTTCTACAAAACTCGAATTCAAATTATTTGATAAGTTCGTTCGTTTTAATCGGCTTTTTTACTTTTCAACTCTTCAATAGTTACATATTCTAATGCTTTTATATTGGTTGCCTCCAAAATTACTGGTGGCGCAACGCCAGCTATTAAAGCTTCTTTCCAGCGAATGGCGCACAAACACCAAATATATCCTGCTTTCAAACCAGGAAAACCAACTGCTGGATAAGGTGAAATAAGATCGTTTCCTTGCGATAACGAATAGTTCAAAAATTCGTCTGTAACTACTGCTGCCACAACGTGAACACCACGATCGTAGGTATCGGTAGCGCAAAAACCTGTTCTGAAAAATCCAGTCATTGGGTCAATACTAGCTAATTTCAAATCGGTTCCGAGTACATTTTTTTGAGTTGTTTCCATTTTTTTTACTTTAGGTTTTTTGTTTGAAATTACAACGCAATTTTCCTTATTTTGACTTTTGTTTTGTGCGAATGTAACGATGACTGAATAGAAAATTACAACTTGAATTGTTTTCAAAATTAATTTCATTTTTCTAAATTTTCGGTTAATAAATAGATTTTCTATTTCATCAAATTTTTGCATATTCCGTAAATCAGCGTTGCAGAATTATCACAATTGCAACGCTCCCAGAATTCGATGATTAAAAAATCAATCTCAAAATTGAAGTTTTTTTTTGATTAATTCAATTTGTTCATCAGTAACTGGTGCATCAATTTTCTATTTAAATTGTGTAATAATTTTTGAGCGAAATTAAAAATTTTATTAATTATCATTTTTAAGTAAAATTTATTAATTTCAAATTTAAGAAATTTTTATTCAAAACAGTTTTAAATTATTAAAACTAAAAAGAAGTTTCATTAATTAAGAAAGCAATAAACTTATAAATAAAAACTGTTAATTAAATTGTTCAAAACAATTCAAATTTAACATTATATATAGAATTAAAGCAGTAATTTTATGCTATATTTTCAAACCTACATATATGCAATTAAGCGAAGAAGACGACGACGATTATAACTTATCATTATCGAAGTTTGAATCAATGATGAAGACCAATAAAGTACTATTTTTTGACTCAGAAGAGTTTGAGGATATTATACTTCATTATCTTGATATGGGTAAAACAAATTTAGCCAAAAAAGCTTTGAAATTAGCACTCGATCAACACCCTAAATCTACAGGTTTAAAGTTAGTTCAGGTCGAAATGTTAGTATTTGAAGACAAGCTAGATGCAGCCGAAAAAATGCTCAATGAATTGTATTTAATCGAGCCTACAAACGAAGAAGTTTATATACAAAAAGCCAACATATATTCCAAAAGAGACAACCATCAAAAAGCAGTAGAGTTGCTAGAAATAGCTTTAAAATTCACAGATGATTTAGCCGATGTTTACAACCTAATTGGAATGGAATATTTGTTTATGGACGATTTCGAACAAGCCAAAATTTATTTCACAAAATGTTTAGAAGTCGATATCGAAGAGCAAACGGCGATTTATAATGTTGTGTATTGTTATGAATTTTTGGATCAAAATCAAGAAGCTTTAAAATATTTGAACGAATATTTAGATAAAAATCCTTATGCCGAAATTGGTTGGCATCAAGCTGGTCGATTGTATTATCACATAAAAGATTACCCAAATGCTATTCGTGCATTCGAATTTGCAACATATATAGACGATGAGTTTCTTGGCGCATTTATGGAAATGGGCAAAGCTTTCGAAAAAGTAAAAAATTACGAAAAAGCTATTGAAAGTTACCAAAAAACAATCGAACTTGATGATCCAACTTCTTATGCGCTGTTGCGAATAGGTAAATGCCACGAAAAATTAGGTAACAAAAGCACAGCTTTAAAATATTATAACAGAACGGTTCACGAAGATCCATTATTAGACAAAGGTTGGATAGCAATTACTGATTTTTATGTTAGAGAAAAAAACTACTCAAAAGCACTTTATTTTGTTAATAAAGCATTGAGTATTGATAACGAAAATAAATTGTATTGGAAACGGTTTGCAGCTATCAATAAAGAACTCAACTTTTTTGAAGAAGCAGAATACGGCTATAGAAAAGCCGTTCAACACGGTGACAATCAATTAGATACTTGGTTGTATTGGGTTGATGTATTGCAGTTTCAAGGCGAATTTGATATGGCTAAAAATACTTTATTGTTGGCTACTGAATTTTACCCAGAATCATTCGAAATCGAATACCGATTGGCTGGATTAAATTATATGGATGGAAAACTTGTTAAAGGAAAATTTCATTTGTGTAATGGATTGCGTTTGTCATATAAAAATCACGATTTAATAAAAAATCTTTTTCCAGTAGTTTGGGATAGAAAAGTTGTACAAACCGAAATTGAAAAGCACAAGAATTAAAGTTGTTTTTTTTTAATTAGATAAGAAACTTGAACTTTGTTTCAAAAAAATTTATGTCAAAGAAATTATTTGGATTATTGGGTAAAAACATTGATTATTCGTTTTCGAAAAAGCATTTCGCAGAAAAATTCTCTAAAGAACCATTTTTGGATTGTGAATATAACAATTTTGACATTCAAGAAATTGAATCTTTTACTGAAATAATCAAAAATAATCCAGACTTAAAAGGATTAAACGTCACGATTCCTTTCAAAGAAACTGTTATTCCTTTTTTGAATAAATTATCATTAAAAGCAGCCAAAATTGGTGCAGTAAACGTCATAAGATTTACAAAAAAAGGAAATTTAAAAGGTTACAATTCTGATTGTTACGGATTTAAAAAAGCTTTAAAACCTTTATTAGAACCACATCATAAAAAAGCATTAATTCTCGGTACTGGTGGCGCTTCAAAAGCTGTAGCTTATGCACTTGATGAATTGGATATTAATTATACATTCGTTTCTCGAGAACCAATTGGTTCGTCTATAGATTATGATAAAATAAACGCAACAACATTTGATAATTATCACATAATCATCAATTGTACACCTTTAGGAACAAGTCCAAACAGTAAAGAATTTCCATTAATTCCGTATAATTTTTTTACAGAAAAACACATTGCTTTTGATTTAATTTATAATCCTGAGGAAACCCAATTTCTAAAAAAAGCCAAAAAGTATGGTGCGATTTGTAAAAACGGACTAGATATGCTCGTTTTTCAAGCTTATAAATCGTGGGAAATTTGGAGTAGATAAAATAAAAATGGCATCTAAAATATTTTTGATGCCATTTTTTAAATCTCAAAGTTTAAAAAAAATGGTTATATTCTAGAAAGTTGTGGGTTTTCATAATTTATATGGTGATTTGTCATTTCGACGATAGGAGAAATCACATTAGTTGCTTGGTTTATGTGATTTCTCCTATCGTCGAAATGACAAAAAGAAGTTTTATTTCAATAAAATATAGGGTTTGAAATACCAACATTATTCAAGAACAGAACCAAAAAAAAATTATTCTTCATTGCGATTTTTCATTTTGTCTTTCATTCTGTCGTGTCTTTCTTCCTTCAATTCTAAATAAGTTTTGAATTGAGATTCTGATAAAAAAGCTTTCATTTCTGCATCTTTTTGAGATTTTAATTCTTTCATTTGTTT
>JAYTMQ010000087.1:0-10153 GCA_043728355.1 Bacteroidota bacterium | reverse complement strand
CACGACCCTCTCCAAAGGAGAGGAAGCCGAGTTTTTTGAAAGTTTGTTAATTTATTATTTTAAAAAGATTTTTAATTTTTGTTGAAATTGAAATTGAATTTTTGCTATTGAAATTGTATTAAGTTGACATAATGTCTGATACTCTTAATAATTCTTCGTCGATTGGATAATGACCTTTAATTGCTTGTTCTAATGGAGTTAGCGTGATTTGGTCTTGCATTACTCCTACCATAAAATTAGATTTTCCTGCCAATAATGATTCTACGGCTTTTACACCCAATCTTGATGCTAAAACTCGGTCGTAGCAAGATGGCGCGCCACCACGTTGCATGTGTCCAAGAACCGAAACTCGAACGTCGTATTCTGGCAAATGTTCTTCGACGTAATCTTTTAATTCGAAAACATTTTTACCCATTTTATCGCCTTCGGCAACCACAACTATGCTTGAAGATTTGCCCGATGCTTTACTTTTTATTAAAGATTCAAGCAATCTGTCTAATCCTAAATCTTCCTCTGGAATTAAAATTTCCTCTGCTCCTGCTCCGATTCCTGCGTTTAGTGCTATGTGCCCAGCATCCCGACCCATTACTTCTACGAAAAAAAGTCGGTTGTGCGAACTGGCAGTGTCTCGAATCTTATCGATTACTTCGACAACTGTGTTTAGTGCTGTGTCGTAACCTAATGTATGACTTGTTCCGAAAATATCATTGTCGATTGTTCCTGGAATTCCCATTACTGGAAAATCATATTCGTTATTGAAAACTTCAGCACCAGTAAAAGAACCATCTCCACCAATAACAACAATTGCATCTATTCCAGCATTTGTAAGATGTTCGTGGGCTTTTTTACGACCTTCTATTGTCATAAACTCTTTAGAACGAGCAGATTTTAAAATTGTTCCACCTTTATTGACAATATTATTTACCGATCTTGGTCCCATTTCTTTGAAATCGCCTTCGATCATTCCTTGATATCCTCTATAAATTCCGATACATTCTATATTATGGTAAGCACAAGTTCTAACGACTGCACGAATTGCGGCATTCATTCCTGGAGAATCGCCACCAGAAGTTAGTACGCCTATTTTTTTTATGGATTTTGACATATTTATTTTTGATTCGGTAAATTTATGAAAGTTGAAATAGTAATTGCAAATGGTTACAATTATTTTTTATTTAATAACAAAAATCAAACGTTTTCGTTGATAAGTTTATGAAATGTATTGTAAATATTGATTTATTGATTTTAAAATAAAAAATTAATCCAATTCATCAATCATAAAACTGCTCAAAAAAGCTACTGATTTTTCTATATCATAATGCAAAATCCTATCTTCTTTAATCAAAGGAACTTCTTCACGATAAGATTTCAAAAATATTTCAATAAAAACGCTAGATTTCAATGGTCTTCTGTATTCTATAGCCTGAGAAGCATTCATTAATTCGATAGCCAAAATTCTTTCTAAATTGTCTAAAACTTTCAAACATTTTGTTGCAGCATTAGCACCCATACTCACATGATCTTCTTGCCCGTTGCTTGAAACAATACTGTCAATACTTGCTGGAGTTGACAATTGTTTGTTTTGACTTGCAATGCTAGCAGCTGTATATTGTGGAATCATTAAACCTGAATTCAAACCAGGATTTTCGATTAAAAAAGCGGGTAATCCACGCAATCCAGAAATCAATTGATACGTCCTGCGTTCAGAAATACTACCCAATTCTGATAATCCAATCGCCATAAAATCTAGAGCCAATGCCAATGGCTGACCATGAAAATTACCTCCAGAAATTATTTGGTCGCTGTCTATAAAAATATTTGGATTGTCGGTAACGGAATTAATTTCGGTCTTGAATACTTTTTTCACATAATCGATTGCATCTTTACTTGCACCATGAACCTGGGGAATACATCTAAAGGAATAAGGATCTTGAACATGAATTTTTGGTTGATTTATAATTTGGCTTCCGTCTAAAAATTCATTAATCCGATTAGCGGTAACAATTTGTCCTTTATGTGGTCGTATAAAATGAATCAATTCATTAAAAGGCTCTTGTCTACCATCAAACCCTTCTAATGAAATCGTCGCAATTAAATCTGCTAAATAACTTAATTTTAATGATTTAAGGATAATATTTACACCATACGCACTCATAAATTGTGTGCCGTTTAACAATGCCAAACCTTCCTTTGATTGTAAAATTATTGGTTGCCAATCAAAATGTTTCAAAACTTGGCTTGAATGCATTTTTTCGCCTTTAAACCAAACTTCGCCTTCTCCAAGAAGTGGTAATGATAAATGTGCTAATGGTGCTAAATCGCCACTTGCACCCAATGAACCTTGTGTGTAAACAATTGGCAAAATATCATTATTATAAAAATCAATCAAACGATTTACTGTAATTAGTTGAACGCCTGAATGTCCGTAACTTAGTGATTGTATCTTTAATAATAACATTAGCTTAACGATTTCATTTGGCACTTTTTCACCCGTACCGCAAGCGTGTGATTTTACTAAATTTTCTTGTAGTTTAGTTAAGTTTTTATCATCAATTTTTATATTACATAAAGATCCAAAACCAGTATTTATTCCATAAATTGGAGCATCGGTTTTTGCCATTTTTTGATCTAAATATTCCCGACATTTTTGAATATTTATTTTAGCTTCTTCCGATAATTTTATTGTTTTATTGTGAACAATTATTTCTTGCAAAGCTTCTAAATTTAAAATTGCCGCTGATATATAATGTAAATTATCCATTTTTGTTATTTGAGTTCCCAAAATTGGATAAATTAGCTTTAAAAAACAAGTTTTGTTGATAGATTTATATTTTTTATTACGAATTCAATAATTTAATTGTATATCTTTATTAATAATTCAATAATTCTAGCTATTTATTTCAAAAAATAATATTTCAATAAAACTATTTCTTAATTTTTGATAATTAATGAAATAAGTTACATTTGAAAAATTAAAAAAAAGTAATGAAAGTTTTAAAATTCGGAGGAACATCGGTCGCCAATTCCCAAAATATCAATTTAGTTTTAAATATAGTTAATGAAAATTCAAAAACCGATAAGTTGGTTGTTGTTGTCTCTGCTTTTAGTGGCGTTACAGATTTATTGGTTCTTGCTGCTGCAAATGCTTCCTCTAAAGATAAAAACTACAATCAAATCGTAACTCAAATCGAAAAAAAACACAAAAATGCTATAGAAGTATTAATACCAATTACCGAACAATCAGATTTAGTAAACACCATAAAAAGCTATATAAATCACTTAAAAACTTTACTTGATGGTTGTTACTTATTAGGCGAATTGTCAAATAGAACTTCTGATACAATTTTGAGTTTTGGCGAATTATTGTCATCAAAAATTATTGCAAAAGCCTTACAACAAAAAATAAAATCTGCCGATTTTAAAGACAGCCGTGAGTTGATTAAAACCAATAATCAATTCGGAAAAGCAGTTGTTAATTTCGAAATATCTAATGTTTTAATTGCAGATTATTTCAATTCTAGTAATGCTCAAGCAACTGTAATGCCAGGTTTTATTGCATCTTCATTAGATGGAAATAATACAACTTTAGGTCGTGGCGGTTCAGATTATACAGCAGCAATTTTAGCATCAGCATTAAACGTTTCGCAACTCGAAATATGGACTGATGTCAATGGTATGTTTACTGCAAATCCAAAAATTGTCAAACAAGCCATGCCAATTGAAACTATTTCTTATCAAGAAGCAATGGAATTGTCTCATTTTGGAGCAAAAGTGCTTTATCCACCAACAATTCAGCCTGTTTTAAAGAAAAATATTCCAATTTATATAAAAAACACATTTGAACCAGAAGCATTTGGAACTTTAATTTCATCAAATAAAAGTGAAAATGAAAATCCAATTAAGGGAATTTCGCATATTGATAAAATTGCTCTTTTAACGCTCGAAGGTTCTGGAATGATTGGTGTTTCTGGTTCGTCTAAAAGATTGTTTGAAGTCTTATCAAACGAAAACATAAACGTAATTTTTATTACGCAAGCATCTTCGGAACATTCTATTTGTATTGGAATTTTAAATCAAGATGCTGAAAATGCTCAAAAAGCCATTGATAAAGCATTTGAACTCGAAATCGCTCAAAATAAAATTGATAATTGCATTGTCGAAAAAAACCTTTGTATCGTTGCACTTGTTGGCGAAAGCATGAAAAATCATCAAGGTTTATCTGGTAAAATGTTTAGCACTTTAGGTAAAAATAATGTCAATATTCGAGCCATTGCTCAAGGCGCATCAGAAAGAAATATTTCAGTTGTTATTAATGAATATGATGTCAAAAAAGCGCTAAACACGCTTCACGAAAAATTTTTCGAGGAAAACACCAAACAACTAAACTTGTTTGTAATGGGAGTTGGTAATGTTGGCGAGAAATTTATGGATCAAATCTGCCAACAAAAGAAATTTTTGAAAGAAAATTTAAAGATAAACCTTCGAGTTATTGCGGTTTCGAATTCACGAAAAATGCACTTCGACGAAGAAGGAATTTCTTTAAAAGATTGGCAATATAAATTGGAAAACAGTGAAATTGCTGACAAAGAAGTTTTTATTTCGAATGTAAAAAAACTCAATTTACGTAATTCAATTTTTGTTGATATTACAGCAAATGAGGAAGTTTCTAAAACCTATGAACATTATTTGCGTGATAATATTGCGGTTGTAACTTGCAACAAAATTGCTTGTTCATCGGTTTATGAAAATTACAGCAATTTAAAACGATTATCCCGAAAATACAATGCTCCATTTTTGTTTGAAACCAATGTTGGTGCAGGTTTACCTATAATCGATACACTCAAACATTTAATCGCTTCTGGCGATAAAGTCAACAAAATTCAAGCGGTTTTATCAGGAAGTTTAAATTTTATTTTCAATAATTTTTCAGAAACTTACAATTTTCACGATGTTGTGATAGAAGCTGGTGTTCAAGGTTTTACTGAACCTGATCCGAAAATTGATTTGTCAGGCGTCGATGTTGCTAGAAAAATACTGATTCTTATTCGCGAAAGTGGTTATAAAATGGAAATTGACGAAATTCAAAACAATTCGTTCCTTCCAAAAGCTTGCACGGAAACCACAAATAATGATGATTTCTTTAAATCGCTCAAAGCAAATGCATCTCATTTTGAGAATTTATTAGCCGAAGCAAAGAAAAAAGACAGTAGATTGAAATTTGTAGCCACATTCGAAAACGGAAAAGCAAGTGTTGGTTTAGAATTCATTCCTAAAGAAAGTCCGTTTTATAATTTGGAAGGAAAAGACAATATTGTACAGTTTTATACAGATAGATATGTTGATCAACCATTGCTAATAAAAGGCGCAGGAGCTGGAGCAACCGTTACAGCATCTGGGATTTTTGCTGATGTAATCAGGATTGGGAATGTGTAAAAAAATGGTTTAAAAAAGTTTGAAATTGTTTAAGTTGTTTAAAATTGTTAAACGGTATTAAACAAGTTTAAACAAGTTTAAACAAAATTAAACAAAATTAAACAAGTTTAAACAAGTTAAACATCATTGAACATTTAATTTATGAACAAAATAAAAATATTCTGTCCAGCAACAATTGCCAATTTATCTTGTGGTTTCGATGTTTTAGGAACTTGTTTAGAAAATATTGGCGATGAAATGATAATTCGAAAAACTATTAAAAAAGGCATTCAAATAACCAAAATTATTGGTGCAGATTTGCCATTAGAAACCGAAAAAAATGTTGCTGGAGTTGCAGGTTTGGCATTATTAAAATCAATAAAATTCATAGATAATAAATACGTCCCAATTAATATTGACATTGATATTGCCATTGATATTGAAATAGGTTTCGAAATCGAAATTTATAAAAATATAAAAGCAGGATCTGGAATCGGAAGTTCGGCGGCAAGTGCAGCTGGAGCCGTTTTCGGTATCAATGAATTGTTAGGAAATCCATTTTCTAGAAAAGAATTGGTACAATTTGCCATGCTAGGCGAAGTTTTAGCTTCTGGAAGTGCTCATGCCGATAATGTTGCACCTTGTTTACTAGGCGGATTTACTTTAGTTCGAAGTTCAAACCCATTGGATATTGTTCGAATTGAAAGCCCAAGCGATTTGTATGCAACTGTTATTCATCCACAAATCGAGTTAAAAACTTCAGATATGCGAGCTGTTTTGCAGCCAATGGTTTCGCTAAAATCGGCAATTGCACAATGGGGAAATGTTGGTGCATTGGTTTCTGGATTGCATTCATCTGATTATAAATTAATTGGAAGAAGTTTGCAAGACGAAATTGTTGAACCTTTACGAGGAAAATTTATTCCACATTTTGAAGAAATTAAAAAAGTAGCTCTAGAAAACGGAGCTCTTGGATCTGGAATTTCTGGCTCTGGACCTTCAATATTTGCTTTAAGCAAAGGAAAAGAAATTGCTGAAAAAGTTGCATTAGCAATGAAATCAGTATTTGAAAAAACTGATTATGAATTTGATATTCACGTTTGTAAAATAAACTCAAAAGGTGTTAAAAAAATCTGACACAGATTTCACAAATTTTCACAGATTTTTCTATGAAAGTTACTATTAAACTTTATCAAGGTAAAAGATTTAATTTTAAATTTTATGAAAATAAAATATTAATTTGTGTAAATCTGTATAATCTGTGTCTAAATAAATAAAAATGAAATATTACAGTTTAAACCATAATGCTCCCAAAGTTTCTTTTCAAGATGCAGTAATCCAAGGATTGGCTCCAGATAAAGGATTATATTTTCCTGAAAGCCTCGCTCCTATTTCAAAAGATTTTTTTGAAAATATTGAAAATTATTCCAATGAAGAAATTGCATTTGTTGCAATGAAACAATTTGTTGGCGACGAAATTCCTGAGCAAAATTTAAAAGAAATTATTGCCGAAACTTTGTGTTTTGGTTTTCCAACAATAAAAGTTGAACAATATATTTATTCATTAGAGTTGTATCACGGACCAACAATGGCTTTTAAAGATGTTGGCGCACGATTTATGTCACGTTGTCTAGGATTCTTTAATCCCGAAGTTTCGGGAAGACAATTAACGATAAAAAATACTGTTTTAGTCGCCACATCTGGCGATACTGGCGGAGCAGTTGCGAGTGGTTTTCTAGGAGTTTCAGGAGTTGATGTTGTAATTTTGTATCCATCGGGAAAAGTTAGTGACATTCAAGAACGACAATTGACGACTTTAGGTCAGAATATTACGGCTCTTGAAGTTGATGGTGTTTTTGATGATTGTCAAGATATGGTAAAAAAAGCATTTTTAGATAATGATTTGAAATTAAATAATTTAACATCTGCCAACTCAATCAATATTGCAAGATGGTTGTCACAAATGATTTACTTTTTTGTAGCCTACAAACAATTAAAACATTTAAATAAACCAATGATTTTTTCTTGTCCAAGTGGTAATTTTGGAAATATTTGCGCTGGAGTTATTGCAAAAAAACTTGGTTTGCCAATCGAACATTTTGTTGCTTCGACCAATGTAAATGATACAGTTCCTGAATTTTTACAAACTGGTAAATACAATCCAAAACCATCAAAATCTACTATTTCTAATGCTATGGACGTAGGAAATCCAAGTAATTTTGTTCGCATTCAAGAAATGTATAACAATGACTTGACTGAATTTCAAAAAGATTTTTCGTCATTTTCATTTTCTGACGAAGAAACAATAATTGCAATGCAAGAAATATTTGAAAGTACCAAATATATAACCGAACCTCATGGAGCAATTGGTTATTTGGGTTTAAAAAAAGAATTAATAAACCATAATAATTGTATTGGAATTTTCTTAGAAACTGCTCATCCAATAAAATTTCTCGATACTGTTGAACCAACTTTGAACATTAAACTTGAAATTCCTAAACAAATAGAATGTGTTTTGAATAAAGATAAAGTTTCGATTAAGATTTCGAATTATGATGATTTGAAAGATTTTTTGCTTAAAAAATGATACTAATTGCAACGCTAAAAACCTAGCCCTGATGGAAGGGAAAATCCTTTTTTATTTGCCTTTTTCAGGCAAATAAAAAAGATTGGAATGAGAGCAGGATTGGCTTCAAATAAATATTATAAAATCGAAATTAATTTTATAAATTAGCATTTTTAAATTTAGAAAATTTTACAATGAAAAATACTGCACTTACCCACATTCACGAAAGTTTAGGGGCGAAAATGTTGCCATTTGCTGGATATAATATGCCAATTTTGTATGAAGGTGTAAATGCCGAACACGAAACAGTGCGAAATGATGTGGGCGTTTTTGACGTTTCGCACATGGGAGAATTTTTATTGTCTGGCGAAAATGTTTTAGCTTTAATTCAAAAAGTTTGCTCGAATGATGCTTCAGTTTTGGTACCTGGAAAAGCACAATATTCTTGTTTGCCAAATAACGACGGCGGAATTGTCGATGATTTAATTGTTTATATGATTAAAGAAAATGAATATTTGTTGGTTGTAAACGCATCGAATATTGACAAAGATTGGGATTGGATTTCGTCTAAAAACGATTTGGGTGTAACTATGAAAAACCTTTCTGATGATTATTCGTTATTGGCAATTCAAGGACCAAAAGCTGTTGAGGCTATGCAATCATTAACTTCGATTGACTTGTCTGCAATTCCATATTATCATTTTGAAGTGGCTGATTTTGCTGGATTTCCTCACGTAATTATTTCTGCAACTGGTTACACAGGTTCTGGCGGATTCGAAATTTATTGTAAAAACTCAGAAGTTGAAACTATTTGGAATAAAGTTTTCGAAGCTGGAAAATCGTTTGGAATTAAACCAATAGGTTTGGCAGCTCGAGATACTTTGCGACTAGAAATGGGTTTTTGTTTGTATGGAAATGATATTAATGACACAACTTCTCCCTTAGAAGCTGGTTTAGGTTGGATAACAAAATTCAATAAAGATTTTACAAATTCAGAAAATTTGAAACTTCAAAAAGAAGCTGGTGTTACACGAAAATTGGTCGCATTTGAAATGCAAGAACGCTCGGTGCCACGTCATGACTACGAAATTGTTGATAAATCGGGTTCAGTTATCGGAATTGTAACTTCAGGAACAATGTCGCCATCTATGAATATTGGCATTGGTTTGGGTTATGTAACGGTCGAAAACAGCAAAATTGATTCTGAAATTTTTATAAGAATTCGTAAAAATGATGTTTTAGCTAAAGTCATAAAATTGCCATTTTATAAAAAATAAGTTTATGAAAAAGTTATTTATTTTATTGATTTTGATGTTTTCTAATTTTACAAATGGTCAAGAATTTAAAACACCAAATGCTTATTTTAATTATATTGGAGTTGAGAAGGAAGCTATTTGTAAATTAATTTGGAAATACAATGTTGCATTAGCCCACAGCAAGAACATCAATGAAATCAATAAATTAAAAAGAATATTACTCGAAAATATAAAAGTTTCATTTGAAAAAATTAGTCTTTTAGAAAATGGATTTATTGGTGATTTAGAGTATAAAAATAGTTATTTAGAATATTTAACAATTTCTGAAAAGCAAATAAACTTGCATTTTGAAAAAATTTCAAATCTCAAAAACTATGAAAATCAATCATTTGAAGAGTTAGAAAAATATTTATTAGAAAGAGCTTTTATTAATAAAAGTATTAAATATCAATCAGATGTTTTAAATAAAAATCAAGTTGATTTTGCAAAAAAATATGGGTTTAATTTTATTGAAAGTGAAAATGAACTTTCAAAAAAAATGAAAATAGCTGTAGAAGTTTTTGACAATCATACAACTATGTATTTGATATATTTAAAAGTATATGTTAATCAATCTAATTTAAGAAATGCTATAAAAAGCAAAAAAATAGTAGAAGTTGAAAAAATAAATAAAGATTTAGAAAAATTTGCAAATGAAGGGTTTGAAAAATTAAAGATTTTTAAATCCTATAAAAATGATAATTCACTCACAGACGCTACAAATAAAACTCTTGAAACTGCGAAAAAAGAATATTTAGAATATGGAACCTTTGCAATAGAATATTTAAAAGACAATGAAAAGTTTAATGAAACAAAATCTAAAATTCAATTAGAGTCTAATATTTCTAAAAAAGCAGAAAAAGTTGCTGAATTCAACAAA
>JAYTMQ010000086.1:0-4720 GCA_043728355.1 Bacteroidota bacterium | reverse complement strand
CAAATTGAAGTAACTTTTGATATTGATGCTAATGGTATCATCAAAGTTTCGGCAACTGACAAAGGAACAGGAAAATCTCACGATATTCGTATCGAAGCTTCATCTGGATTAACATCAGAAGAAATCGAAAGAATGAAAAAAGATGCTGAAGCAAATGCTGGAGCTGACAAAATCGCCAGAGAAAGAGTAGAAAAAATCAATGAAGCAGACAGTTTGATTTTCCAAACTGAAACACAATTGAAAGAATTAGGCGAAAAAATCACTGACGAGCACAAAACGGCTATCGAATATGCTTTGACAGAATTGAGAATGGCTCACGGATCGCAAGATCTTGAAGCGATTCAAAAAGGTTTAGACAACGTTAATGCAGCTTGGAAAACAGCTACAGAAGCAATGTATGCACAGGGAGAACAAGGTCAAGCAGCACAGCCACAAGCTGAAACGCAAGGAGACGATGTTCAAGATGTAGAATTTGAAGAAGTGAAATAAGATTGTTAGATTTTTAGACAATTAGATTAAAACCGAGTAAAAAATTACTCGGTTTTTTTATATCTTTACATTTTAAAAATTAGACTACAATGGAAAAATTAATTGTTAAAAATTTTGGACCCATAAAAGAAGCTGAAATAGACTTAACAAAATATGTTGTTTTTATTGGCGATACATCTACTGGGAAAAGTGTTTTGGCAAAGTTGATTGCTATTTTTAGGGATATAAATCAATTAACTAGAGAAAAAAAATATTTTAAAAATCTTAAAGATTCTCTAAAAAATTTCAATATTGATTTTTTATCTTTTGATTCCTCTATAAAATATTTTAGTGGCGATTTCGAAATTAATATTTCAAATTTGAAAATGGAAATAAGTGCGGATATGAATATTAAATTAGACAATAGTTCAGTTGAAGAAACACTTAAAATTGGTGAAAAAATTTTAGTAGATTTCAAAGAAATAGAAGAAAATGATACAATCACCGATGTTGATAAATTAAAAATAAGAGAGTTGAAAGTCAACTTATTAGAAGCTTACGATAAATTATTAAATTTAAATGAAGAAATTAGAATTATAAATAATGATTTGACTATTTATATTCCTGCGGAAAGAATAATTTATTCATTATTAAGCGATTCAATTTCCGGTTTATTAGCTAATAATGTTGCCTTGCCAAATTGTTATAAAATTTTTGCAAGTAGATTTGAAATTGCCAGAAAAGATATTCAATATAAAAAATATTTTGATTTTAATTATTCATTTAAAAATTCAGTTAATCAAATTGAATTTGGAGGAAATAAAATTAATTTAAATCAAGCTTCAAGTGGTATTCAATCACTTTTACCGTTATTATTAGTTTTAGAAAATGAATTAAATAAAAAAAGTAAAATACCTAAAGTATTTGTAATCGAAGAACCAGAATTAAATTTGTTCCCAAAACGACAAAAAATGTTAATTGATTATTTGATTACTAATCTAAAAAAGTATAATGATATTGTTGTAATCACAACCCACAGTCCATACATTCTCTCAGCACTTGACACATTAATGCTCGCTAAAAACACATTCAATGAACATCCAGATTTAAAAGAAGAAATTAATGCAATAGTTTCTGAAGATAAATGGATAGATTACGATGATATTTCGGTATATGAAGTTCGAAATGATGGTAAAGTTTATTCTATAAAAAATGAAGAATTCCGTAGTATTGACACTAATGCAATTGATAGCGTTTCTGATATTATTTCAAAAGAATTTGACAAACTTACAGAATTGAGGTATGCACATTAGTTTCGAAGAATTAATTAATGCGAATCAAGTTTGTTGTTTGAAAAGCAAAGTTGCATCGGAAAACGGAAAACGTTTTGAAATTATTTCAAGCGAAGATTTTACAAAAATTAGAATTGATGATTGCTTGATTCAATCAAAAATAATTGAAAAATGTGATTTTGGATTTATTAGACATTCGAATAATGATTTTTATTTTGTTGAATTAAAAGGAACAAATATTCAAAAAGCTTTTGACCAAATTGTATCGACAATAAATTATTTCGAATTAAACCTAACTAAAATCCCCAAAGAAAAAAGATTTGGATTTATAATTTCTTCAAGTGTTCCAAAAGCTGGAATTAATTCAAATACTTTGAAACAAACTTATGCAAAAAAATACGGTAGGGTTTTGGAAATAAAAAATCGAGAATTAAAATACATTCCTAAATAAACCATTGGAAATTTGCTGGTTTTTTTTGTTTTAATCTTAAACTTATAAACAATTTTTAAACAAAATTAAACTTTCCGATTAAACATTTTCAATATAACCAAGGCGTGCGGAAAAGTTATAGCTGCCAAAAATGAAAAGAATAAAGCATTGAATATTTTTTCGTCCTTGAAAACATAATATAACATTGCAATTCCAAACAAAGAAGCAATCCAATATAAAAAAGCAGATTTGAAATATAATTTGAAATTATTAAAGTTTACATTAATGTGTAAAAACTTAATTTGATCTATCATTGAAGGAATGCTGTGCCAAATAATAAAGAAAATAGCGAATCCCCAGATTAGACTAGATGATAAGAAAATGATTGTGAAAACTAATATGTAAAAAACTTCTAACAATATTTGTTTTCTGAAATTTTCTACAGTTATAAATAGGTATAATAAAAACCCAAAAAGTATACTTGCAAAGACTTTTAAAAACATTGATATATAAAAAACAGGAATAGCAACCGAAGTAATTTCTTGAACAACATTCTGAACTTCGTTTTGATGAAAATTAAACAATAAAAACAAAATAAAAATGCCATAAATTGTTTGAAAACTAACTTTGAACCAATTTTTTTTCAACGTTTCTAACATTTGCCATTGTTGTTCTCCAAAATGAAAACCACTCACAATTATAAAAAGTATTAATGCAAGTAGCGGAAACAAATAAAATGAAATTACTCCAATTCCAACAATTGCAACATAATAGCATAATATTTTTAAAAACGAAATGGGTTTTTGTGATTTGTTTAACATATCTATTAAAACTATATCGTTTGCGCCATGTAATATTCCAAAGCTAAAGATTAATGAAAATCCCATTATTAACTGATAATTTTCCGACATGTAAGAATCTAGCCACAAGCAAAAAAAACTTATTACAATTGCGAAATTCGGATATTTTGACATAAACAAAAGTTAAATTGATAAATAAACTACAAATTTATTAAAAATAATTTAATAAAAATAATTGTTGAATTCAATTTATCATTATATTTGTTTGAACAAAATTATTTAACCAAATTATTTATTATGACAAACATTATGATGTTTACAAGTTTAATTTCTAAAATGGAATCTACAGATTATGTAGGATTTACATTTTTCGTAGGATGCATGGCAATGATGGCTGCATCGGCATTTTTCTTTTTATCGTTAAACCAATTCGATAAAAAATGGCGTACTTCTGTATTAGTATCAGGTTTGATTACTTTTATTGCTGCAGTACATTACTTTTACATGAAAGAATATTGGGCTGAAGTTGGAGAATCTCCGACATTTTTCCGATATGTAGATTGGATTTTAACAGTGCCATTAATGTGTGTTGAGTTTTATTTAATACTTAAAGTAGCTGGTGCAAAAACTGATTTGTTATGGAAAATGATTGGATTGTCAATTATTATGCTTGTAACTGGTTATCTAGGAGAAACTGTTTTTTCTGACCAAGCAGCACTTTGGGGTGGAATTTCAGGATTAGCATATTTTGTAATTGTTTACGAAATATGGTTGGGTTCTGCTTCTAAATTAGCTGCAACAGCTGGTGGAAACGTTTTGGCGGCTCACAAAATTTTATGTTGGTTTGTACTTGTTGGTTGGGCAATTTATCCTTTAGGATACATGTTAGGAACTGATGGTTGGTACACTTCTATATTAGGAAAAGGTAGCGTAGATGTAGTTTACAACATTGCAGATGCAATTAACAAAATTGGATTTGGTCTTGTAATTTATAATCTTGCAACACAATCTCAAGTTAAAGATTAATTTTAAATCTTTATTTAATAAAAACCGAGTAAGAAATTACTCGGTTTTTTTATGTACTAAACTAAAATATTTATTGTACTTTTCCATTCTAAAAAAACTAACCTATGAAAAAATTATTCCTACTTATTCTAATTTCATTTTTGAGCATTTGTTCAAATGCTCAAAAGAAAAAAAAATCTACACCAAAAGTTTCAAAAACAAACGTACTTGCTAAACTCGATAATCTTACAGCCGAAATCATAAAAAACAATTTCAACATTTACATAATTAACGGTAAATTAAAAGACTCAATTAATATAAAAACAGTTGGAACAATTCCTCCAACCGATTGTGTATTAAAATCGTTTACTTCAAAAGGAATAAAAATGTATTTATTAACTTATAATGAAAAATCATTAGTTCAAAATCCAAACAAAACCGAAGATATAACTGCAACTAATTCCGAAATTTTAGATGTTTCGACAAAAACTAAAGTTTTTAGTAATATTCAAAAAACTACTAAAATTACAGAAAAAGTTTTTTTGGATAAATTAAAAAACGCATCCGAAACTCAAGAAAAAATGCGAAACGAAGGTTATACTTTTGCACTTTTGCCAGATGGAGATATTTCTTTAAATTCAAAAACGAAATCGTCTAAATTGTCTTATGATTTGGCATCAAAACAATTTATTGAAACTAAAAAGAAAAAATAAATTCATAAAAAA
>JAYTMQ010000085.1:0-31364 GCA_043728355.1 Bacteroidota bacterium | reverse complement strand
TTTTTCGGAGGTGAAAATCTTTTTTATAGCATCTAAAATTGAAGAATTATTGGTTTCTTCTATCATTTTTATTAATGCTTGTTTTTCTAACTGAATGTCCATAACCTTAAATTTAAAAAAATAAAGATATAAAAAAATATTAATGTATTTGCAATGAGCCAAAACCAATTTCGTCACAAATGTACTGACCATTTTGGCAATAGCCAACTAATTCGTTCTTAATAAATTGCAAAACTTCATTTACAACGTTTTCGGGATACAAAACATGCACATTTGCACCTGCATCGAGCGTAAAACAAACTGGAATTTTAGTCTGAGAACGAAATTTCCAAATTTTATTAATAATTTCTAAAGTATTGGGTTTCATTAAAATAAAATAGGGCATCGAAGTCATCATCATAGCATGCAAAGTCAAGGCTTCGCTTTCTACAATTGCGATAAATTCATCTAAATTTCCGTTTTCTAAAACGGTTTTCATTTTCGATAAATTTTCATGAGCTTGTTCGAATCGCCTTTCGGCAAATGGGTGATTATACATTAAATCATGTCCAACGGTGCTGGAAACTTGCTTTTCGCCTTTGTCAACCAACAAAATTGTATCTTGATAATTTTTGAAATTTTCGTGAATCAAATTCGGGAATTCTACTCCAAACAAATCTGAACTCCCAGAAATTTCATCGTGATTTCCCCAACAAACCACGCTACCTTTTATGCTTCTACAAGCACTTCCTGAACCCAATCTCGCTAAAAAAGATGCCTTTTTGTAGAAATAATCATTAGACGTTTCTGGATTTAATTCTCGTTCTAAAGCCATTATATTCATCGATAGCGCGGCCATTCCAGATGCCGATGATGCAATTCCTGAACTGTGAGGAAATGTATTCTCGGTATCAATCGTGAAATGATATTGTTTCAAATATGGGCAATATTGCTCAATTCGTTCGAAAAATTTCTGAATTTTAGGTTTAAAATCTTCTTTTGGTTTGCCTTCGAATAATAAATCGAATGAAAAATTATCTTGATTTTCTTTTTTAGAAAAAGACAATTTGGTAATTGTTTTGCAATTATTTAAAGTGAAACTTACTGAAGGATTGGCTGGAATTTGGTTTGCTTTTTTGCCCCAATATTTTACCAAAGCTATATTACTTGGTGCTGAAAATGTGAAACTTCCAGAATCTATATTTTTAGAAAAATGTGTAGCAATAAAATCTTTTTGTGATGACATTTATAAAATTTTTCACAAATATAATGATTAATAAAAAGTATAAAACATATATGACAAGTTATGTTTATAAATTTATTTTAATTGTAATTTTGCATAAAATTTAAATTTATGAATAAATATACTAAAATTCTCGTATGTGTTGCGTCATGTTTAGCAATAGGGTTTTTGTCTGGTCAAGTTACCAAGGATGCTATAATAACTTGGTATCCAACAATAATAAAACCAAGTTTTAATCCACCAAATTGGATTTTTGCTCCAGTTTGGTCTTTACTTTTTACTTTTATAGGAATTGCTGCTGGTCTCGTTTGGTCTAAAATCGATGACAATAAAGAAGTTATCAAAAAAGCATTAATGTTTTTTGTTATTCAATTGGCATTAAATGCTTTGTGGTCTTACTTGTTTTTTGGACTTCAAAATCCAATGCTGGCTTTAATAGAAATTGTGATTCTTTGGTTGATGATTTATGAAACTTACAATCAATTTTCTAAAATCGATAAAATTGCCAGTTTTTTATTTATTCCATATTTGGCTTGGGTTGGATTTGCTTTGATTTTGAATGCAAATATTTGGTGGTTGAATAAGTAATTTCAAAAGTCACCTTCAAAAATCAAATTTCTTGAAGAATACCTAAATATTATTTGCCACAATAAACCCACTAGTCCAAGCATTTTGAAAATTATAGCCGCCAGTTACAGCATCAATATTCACAATTTCTCCAGCAAAATATAGGTTCTCGTGAAGTTTACTTTGCATCGTTTTAAAATTTATTTCCTTTAAATCAATTCCGCCAGCAGTTACAAATTCTTCCTTGAAAGTGCTTTTTCCGTTGACCTGAAAACTGCAATTTGTGAGTTGATTTACTAAATTTATGAGTTGATTTTTAGTTAAATCCGACCATTTGGTTTCGGTTTCAATTCCCGAGGCCAAAACCAAACTTTCCCATAATCGATTGGTCAATGTAAATGGTGATTTTTTTGATACGGCTTTTTTGGCATTTTCGAGTTTTAAATTTTTAAGTATTTTTTCGCAATCATCAGTATCTAAATCATTTAACCAATTGACAAAAATCGTGAATTGATAATTTTTATCGAATAAAATTCGTGCTCCCCAAGCCGAAAGTTTTAAAATCGCAGGACCAGACATTCCCCAATGGGTAATTAATAATGGACCCGAAGTTTCCAGTTTAGTATCTTTTACTTTGACAGACACTTGTGCTGAAACGCCAGGCAATCCTTTTATTCTATCATCTTTTATGTTAAATGTAAATAATGATGGTACTGGCGAAACAATTGCGTGACCAAAATTTTGCAACATTTCCCAAATTTTCGGATTGCTTCCCGTTGCGAGAATTAGTTTTTCGGTTAGATAATTTTCAGTCCCGACGCTTCTGGAAGTTTCTATTTGCCAGAAATCATTTTTTTTGAAAATTGATTGTACACTTTGACTTGTCAAAACTTGAATTCCGAGCTTTTGAGTCGCATTCATGAAACAATCAATAATTGTTTGCGACGAATTTGAAACTGGAAACATTCGTCCATCTTCTTCGATTTTGAGTTCCACTCCATGATTAGAAAACCATTCAATTGTATCTCCAGTGCAAAATTGATGAAATGGTCCACGCAACTCTTTTTCGCCTCTTGGATAAAATTTTACTAATTCGTTGGGTTCGAAACAAGCGTGAGTAACATTACAGCGACCACCACCAGAAATTCTGACTTTTTCGAGAACTGTTTTTCCACGTTCTAAAATAGCAACTTTCAGTTTTGGATTTTTTTCTACAATGTTTATTGCTGTAAAAAATCCTGCTGCTCCACCGCCAACTATAATTATGTCGAAATTTTGGTTCAAATTAAAATTATTTTTTTGAACTCATAATAGATTAAGGTTCATTAAGATTAATGATTTTTGATTGTAAAAGTATAACTATTTTTGTGTGCTTCGCAAAAAAATTAGTAAAGATATGGTTAGATAAAACTAAAAATTTTTTTAGTGAGCTTTGTGAAATTCTTTGTGTACTTTGTGGTTAATTCAAATTCTATCAGGAAAATCAGAAATTATTCCGTCAACTTTCAACGATTTCATTTTCTCGATATCTTCGATTTCATTGACTGTCCAAGTATGAATTTCGAATCCTTTTTCTTGGATTTTAGCAACATTTTCTTGCGTTAATAAATGAAAATAAGGATTGATAGTTTTGGCTTTTATGAATTTTGCAAATGCAAATGCCAAGTCTAAATCGGTTGCTGTTAAAACACCAATCTGGATTTTATCATTCAAAAAACGAACTTGTTGCAAAGCATTCCAATCGAAACTTGAAACAATAATATTTTCGAAAGTTCGGTTTTTGTTTGAAACTTGATTTTCTATAAATTCTACAACTTTATCAGTAGTTTCATAACTTTTTAGTTCAATATTTATTAAAATGTTATAATTAATTAATTCAAAAACTTCTTTTAAAGTTGGAATTTCATATTTATCAGCAATTTTAAAAGTTTTTAAATCGGATAAAGTCATTTGGTTTACAAAACCTTTTCCAATGGTTGTTCGGTCAATTGTTTCGTCGTGAATGACAATAATTTCAAAGTCTGAACTTAATTGCACGTCAAGTTCGATGCCATCGCAACCCAAATCAATCGCTTTTTGAAAAGCAACTAATGTGTTTTCAGGTTCGTAACCTTTTGCGCCTCGATGACCGATTTTTAAGATTTTATTCATTTTTTAAAATCACAAATCCTGTAAGGTTTTAAAAACCTTATAGGATTGATTCATAAATAATCTTATTTTTCTAATAAAACAATTCCAAAATTTGAATCAATTGCAATTTTTCCATTTGTAACTATTCCAGTTTTTCCTGAATAAGCATCTTTTAGTTTGGTGCCATTTGCAAATAAATTATCAACGGTAATTTCTTTTTTTCCAATTGGGAAATCCAAACCAACAACAACAACATCATTGAATTTTCCTTTCGTAAAAATTCTACCAAAAACATAATCTGAACCATTTGAAATTTGTTTATGAATTCCTGCTCCAATTGCTGGATGATTTCTTCTAAATCGACCTAGTTTTTGCCAATGCTGCAATGTTTTCTGGGTTTCTGGATTGGTTTCCAAATCATTCCAATTCATATTTGAACGCAAATTTGCATCGCCTTCTGTTCCTTCAACAACTAGACTTCTTGCTGTTTCGTCGCCATAATAAACTTGAGCAATTCCTGGAGAAAGCAACAATTTTGTTCCTGCTTCGATTGCTTTTTCACGTTTTCCATCAAATGGATTTCCATCATCGTGAGACGAGACATAATTCAAAACGCTATAATCTTTTAAATCAGAATTCATTTTATCTGAATATTTAGAAAAAATCGATTCATAGCTGCCTTTTGCATCCCATTTGAATTCGAAATTTATCATATTATCAAACCCATTTTCGTAATAATTGACCTTTTTATCAGGAAAATTAAAATTTTGACCTGTACTTATTCCATAATTATAAACTTCTGCAACCGAATAGAATTTGTTGTCATCAAGCACTTTTGTTGGATTTTTTTTCTTCCAAAGTTGAAAAGCATATTCGCATTGCGTTTTGAAATCCAGCCAAACTATTTCTTCGGTGTGTTTGACAGTATCGCAACGGTAACCATCGATTCCAAATTCAGAAATATAATCTGTCAACCATTTCATAATATAATATTTCGGTAAACGCGGATATTTGGTTCTTTTGAAAAACGCATCAAGCGTTGCAATTTCTTTTTCATAACGGTCTTCTTTTTTCCATTTTTCGATTAAAAATGGTGGCAAAGTTACTTCGGTTGTGCTTTCGGTTTTTATATCTGGAAGATTTGCAACAAGTGTGCAAGATGTTGTGTTTTCGTAATTATCGTATTTACATTGTGGACCAGTTCTGACCCAACCTTCTGGCCAAACTGTGTCGATTTCGGTAACTGGTCCAGTGTGATTTATAACAGCATCGAGCATAACACGAATGCCTTTGGCGTGTGCCTTTTTGACCATTTCGGCTAAATGCTGTCTTGTGCCAAAATTTGGATCTATTGTAGACCAATCTCTTGTCCAATAACCGTGAAAACCATAGGTTACGCCTGATCCTTCATCGACACCATCGTGAATTTGTTCTACTATTGGTGTGAGCCAAATTACATTTATTCCAAGATTTGTGAAATAATTACTGTCAATTTTTTGAATTATTCCTTTGATATTTCCACCTTCGAAACCGCGTAATTTCCCTGTTTTTTTTGTACGATTAAAATAAATTCCGTTGTTTTTTCTTGGAGCTTCATTAAATCTATCTACTAATAAAAAATAAAGATTGGCGCCTTCCCAAACGAATGGCGTTTTTAAAGTTACTGACATTGCTTTTCTTTTGGTTTGTGCTTGCGAATTAATTAATAATCCGAAAGTTAGCATTGATATAAGGATTAGTTTTTTCATATATTTTTTTATTAATTCCTAAAAGGTTTTTTAAAACCTTGTTAAAATAATTACATCTGTATTTTTATCTCTTTAATACCAGATTTCAACCAAGAAATTGGAATTTCAATTGTTGTTTTATTCGTTTTAAATTGAACAATTTTTCCATCAACAGTTATTGTTTTTGCTTTAATATTATGCAAAATCAAATTTACATTTTTATCTGAACTTGCAAAACTATTTCCTGTTTCAGTACTTAGTTTTAATGTTACAATTTTTAAATTTTTATTGACATTGTAATTGGCATTGAAATTGAGTATTTCAAATTCTCCTTTTTCAAATGCGTTTGGAGTTGTTCCATTGTCATTGTATAATTTTCCTGATGAATTAGTTGTTTTTTCGTCAAAATAATAATGCAAATCAAAGTTCGATAACGAATATTTCGATGTATTTTGAATGGTTTTTATCAATGGAATAAAACTGCCCCCACGAACAAATGTTGGAATATTTTCTTCTGAAACATTTACATTTGAAGTTGTTCCAGCCGAATATTTCTTATCATTATAAAAATCAAACCAATTATTGTTTTTTGGAAAATAAACTGATGTTGTTTTTATATTAGATTTTGTAATTGGCGTTACCAGAAAATCATTCCCCCATAAATAAGTTTCACAAACTGTTGATAATTTGGCGTTTGTAGGCTCTTCGAATAATAAAGGTCGCATTAACGGAATTCCTTTTTGGTTGTTTTCGAATGCTAATGTGTAATTATATGGTAACATTTGATAACGCAATTCGATTTGTTTTTTAGCTTTGGCTTTGGTCACAACATCTTTAAAAACCGCTTCCGAAGCGACTTCTTCTTGTGCGTGCGGACGAAAAATGGGTTGAAAAACACCATATTGCAACCATCTAATATACAATTCATTATCGAAATAATCGCCTGCAAATCCGCCCAAATCCGAGTGCATATAACCAAGACCTTGCATTCCCATTTGCAATGCGATTTCGGTTTGCGATTGTAATCCGCCCCAAGAACGAGAAACATCGCCAGACCAAGGAATCATTCCAAATCGCTGAGAACCAGAACTTCCTGCTCGCATTAATATAAATGGACGCACATTTGGGAAATCGGTTTTGTAGCCATCTTGAATTAATTTTGCCCAATTGTGACCGTAAATATTGTGAACTTCATCTGCTTTGCCGCTAGCTGTAATTGCTTTAGACGGAAAAACTTCGGGTTCGCCCAAATCACCCCATAAACCTCCGCAACCTTGATTAATTAAACTTTTATAAATATTCCAAAACCACGTTTTTCCTTCGGGTTTAAAAATGTCGATTATTCCTGTATTTCCAAAGTAAAAATCAAATTTTTCTGAGTTTCCAGATTTATCAACTGCAAGTACTTTTTTATCGACGGCTTCTTGCCATTTGCTTGATGTTGACAATACAAAAGGTTCAGTAATTAGAACAGTTTTTATGTTTTTTTCATTCAAATCCGCCATCATTTTGGTCGGATTCGGAAAATTATCTTTGTCCCAAGCCAAGTTGCCCATTGTGCCTTTTATGGTTTTTCCAAACCAATATAAATCTAAAATTATAGCATCGACAGGAATATTTTCTTCATTGAATTTACGAACTGTTTTTTCGACTTCTTCTTGTGAATGATAACCAAATCGTGAAGAAAAATTTCCTAAAGTCCATCGTGCTGGCAAAGGTTGTTTACCAGTCAAATCAGTATAATTAGCAATTAAATCCGCCCAAGAATCGCCTGCAATTACTTGATAGGTTTTGCGACCAGAAATAGTTTCATATTGCAAAGAATTGTCTTTTTTGGAATCTAAATCTAAATATCCAATTGGAGCATTGTCAAAATGAACGGCATAAATTTTAGAAGACATTACAATTGGCAAGGTAAAATTCATCAATTCGGCACGTGTTTCATAACCATATTGCGCACGATTGTACAATTGCAAACGGTTGCCTCGACGGTTCATTCCTATGGCTCTTGCGCCGCCGCCATAAAGAATTTCAGTTTTATCAAGATTGAAATCTAGAATTTCGGTAGAATCTTTTTTGATGTAACCTATTTTTTCAGAAAGTAATTCTTTTTCTTTATATAGGTAGGAAATTTTGAAAGGTAATTTCTGAATTTTTACAACCATTCCAGAAGTCGAATAACTGATATTATTTCCAGAATCTGAAACTTTTGAAATTCCGTTTTTTGGGGATAAAACAACCGCATGCGAAATTGGATTGAAAACTTCTCCTTTTGGCAAAAAAGTTGTTTCGATGATTTTATCAGAGTATGTTTTTAAAATGTATTGCCCATCAGAAACGTTAATTTCTAATAAATTTGAAGTTTCTTTGAAATTTTCGAATTTTCTGTTGGCGTTTTGTGCGAATGAGAAAATTGGGATTATAAGTAAAATTAATAATTTTTTCATATTTATTTTTTTAATAAAAATTCAAATGGAATATGCAATCTTTCGCTCCAAGATTTCTCGGAATGGTCTTTTCCAAGAAAATATTTTGTGAGCCAATTTGTTTCCGAAAAACCTTTTTTTATCAATATTAAATCAACTTGTTTTTGCAAATTTGGATACATTGCATCTAAAGTTTGGTCGCCACAATCGAAATATATTTTATGGTTTTTTGGATTTGGCAAATTATTTTCTAAATATTTAAAAAATGCATTCGGAATTGGATTATTTTCGACTTCGAAATTTCCTGGCCAATGTGTTGACATACAAATTGCACCACCAAAAACTTCGGGATATTCGCAAATTCCGTAAATCGAAATTAATCCTCCCATGCTGCTTCCTGCAATAAATGTTTGTTTTTTATCGGTAAAAACTGAATATTTTTTATCAATAAATGGTTTTAATTCTTGGACAATAAATTTCAAATAATTATCAGAATTCGGAATAAAAGCATTGGTTGTTCGACCTTTTTCTTGTAATTTTTTGGTCACTAATTCTTGTTCTGATGCTAATAAATTTTCATAAGGTTTTTGAGGAAAATAACTGGCGTGACGCATTTTTCCGCCATTCCAAATACCTACAACTATTGTTTCTTTAATTTTATTTTCTTTAAATAATTGAGTCAAAACCTCCTCAACTTCCCACGCTTGTTTGTTCCAAGTTGTGGTTGCATCGAACAGCATTTGCCCGTCTTGCATATACAAAACTGCATATTTTTTGTTCGAATTATAATTTTCTGGCAACCAAATATCAATCATTCGGTTATCTATAAATTGCGATTCAAATGCCTCGATTCTATCAATTTTCCCTGAAGATGGTTTTTGTAATGATTGTGCTTTTGTCATTAACGAAAATATTATTGATGCTGCTAATAAAAAAATGTTTTTCATTCTTATTTTTTATTAAAAAACCCTTTCGATTTGAATTTGAAAGGGTTTTGAATTTAAATTATACAACAACCAAACTATTTGGCTCTACCAAAATTTCTTTATTGTTTACAAAAACTGCAAGATCTGAGTCGCCTTCTAGCGAAAATTGCGTTTCATTGTGATTGACAGAAACTTTTAATATTTGGTTTCTGAAATTGATTTTGAAACTATAACCTTTCCATTCTTTTGGGATTTTAGGAGAAAAATGTAAGGCATCGTTTTTGACACGCATTCCTCCAAATCCTTCAACAATACTCATCCAAGTGCCAGCCATTGATGTAATATGACAACCTTCATCGACTTCTTTATTATAATCGTCTAAGTCTAAACGTGAAGTTCTCAAATAAAAAGTATACGCCATATCCATTTTGTCTAAAAGTGCGGCTTGAATCGAATGCACGCAAGGCGATAAAGAACTTTCGTGAACTGTAAATGGTTCATAAAAATCGAAATGTTTCTCTAATTCGGCCTTTGTAAAATGATCTTCGAAGAAATAAAATCCTTGCAAAGTATCGGCTTGCTTGATGTATGGCGAACGCAAAACTCGGTCCCAAGACCATTTTTGATTAATTGGTCGTTGCGATTTGTCTAAATCGGCAACTTTAACTAAATCTTTATCCAAGAAACCGTCTTGCTGCAAATAAATTCCTAATTCTTCTGATTTTGGAAAATACATTTTATCTGCGACTTTTTTCCATTCTTGCAATTCAGCTTCCGAAAGTTTTACTTTTTCGATAATTCGTTTGTGATCTTGCGGATATTCTAAAGATACTTTAACAATTTGTTCATGCGCATAATCAATACACCATTTGGCGATATAATTGGTATAAAAATTATTGTTTACGTTATTCTCATATTCGTTTGGACCGGTTACACCAAGAATCATATATTGATTTTTGTTGGTAGAAAAACTCGCTCTTTGTTGCCAAAAACGTGCAATTCCAATAAGAACTTCTAGGCCTTTTTCTGGAATATACGAGTAATCGCCAGTGTATCTGTGATAATTGAAAATCGCAAATGCTATTGCGCCATTTCTATGGATTTCTTCGTGGGTTATTTCCCATTCGTTATGACATTCTTCGCCATTCATCGTTACCATTGGGTACAAAGCTGCACCATTAGTAAATCCTAAATTATTCTTAGCATTTTCAATGGCTTTATCCAATTGGTTGTATCTGTATGTCAATAAATTACGAGCGACTTGCTGGTCTTTTGTAGCCATATAAAACGGAATGCAATACGCCTCAGTATCCCAATAGGTCGAACCGCCGTATTTTTCGCCAGTAAAACCTTTTGGACCAATATTGAGTCGAGAATCCTTTCCAGAATAGGTTTGATTCAATTGAAAAATATTAAAACGAATACCTTGTTGCGCCTTAACATCGCCATTGATAGTAATGTCGGACATTTCCCAAATTTTTGCCCAAGCATCGATTTGATTTTGAAACATTTTATCATAACCTATGTTTAAAACTTGATTGGTTACATTCTCTGCTTCAGTTTTTGTGTTTTCGTGGTTTAATGAAGTTGTGTAGCCACCAATTTTTTGAATAGCAACCTTTTCAGATTTTGCAACAGCGATTTTATACGAAAACTGAATTTTGTCTTTTCCAGTTTCAACATTTGAAGGCGAAAAATTCAGGTTTTTAGCATTCAAAAAAATACTATTTTGCATAAATGTTGTGGCAACAAAATGGGTTTTGAATGTTCTAGCCGTTACAAATGCTTCATTATTAGAATGTTTTAAATCTTGAATTTCCCAAAATTTTTCTTCCCAATTCGCATCTTCATTCGAAACTCCAGCATCAACATAAGGTTTGAAAACAATTTTTGAATCTTTATTGATTGGTGTAATTTCATAATTGATAACTCCAACTTCGTCCAAATCCATAGATAAAAAACGTGTAACATTTACATCGATTTCTGTGTCGTTTTGCAAAGTTGCATGAAAGGAACGGTTGTAAATTCCGTTTTTCATATTCAATTCACGACGAAAATTTTTAACCGATTTGCATTTGGCTAAATCCAGGTTTTCGCCATTAATTTCTATGTCAATTCCTATCCAATTTGGAGCATTTAATACTTTTGCAAAATATTCTGGATAACCGTTTTTCCACCAACCTACTTTGGTTTTATCTGGATAATAAACGCCACCGATGTAACTTCCTTGAAAAGTTTCGCCTGAATAATTTTCTTCGAAATTGGCACGCTGTCCCATTGCACCGTTGCCGATACTAAACAAACTTTCTGATGATTTTACGCTTTCTTGGTCAAATCCTTCTTCGATAATCGACCAATTGTCTGGTTTTATATAATCTTGGTTCATTTTAAAATTTTGTTGTTTTTGTTTCAGGTTTCAAGTTTCAAGTTGGAAAACCTGAAACGTGAAACTATTTATTGAATAAACGTTGCTACAAATGAAACGTCCATAAAAGTAAAATCTTTGAAAATATATTTTGCTTCGTGCAAAATGTTTTCGTTTCCAATTCCGACACTTGTCATTTTCGCAATGTTAGCTGCTTGAACACCGGCTACAGAATCTTCAAAAACTATAGAATTTTCTGGAGTTGCTCCGAGTAATTTTGCGGCTTCTAGAAAAACTTCGGGATCTGGTTTGGCATTGGTTACATCATTGCCATCGACAATTGCATCAAAATAATGAATAATTCCTGTTTTTTCTAGAATTGGTCGTGCATTTTTGCTGGCAGAACCAAGGGCAATTGCTTGATTGTTTTCTTTCAGGAATTCTAGAATTGGCAGTACGCCTGGCAAGATTTCAGAATTGTCAATATCTTTTAGGTATGATAAATATTCTTCGTTTTTTTGGATGAGCCAACGGTTTTTGTCTTCTTGCGATGCTGTTACTTTTCCTAATTCTAAAATAATATCAAGCGAACGAACGCGACTTACGCCTTTCAATTCTTCGTTGTGTTCTGGTGTAAATTCGATTCCTAATTCTTGCGCGAGTTTTTGCCATGCCAAGAAATGATATCTTGCTGTGTCAACAATCACGCCGTCTAGGTCGAATATGAATGCTTTTTTCATTTTGTTTTTTTAACCTTTAATTGCTTTTTCTTCTGTTATTAAAAAGTTACACAATCCTGCAATTACTAAAGAAGTACCTGCTAGTAACATTGGAGCTACTGGTGATGAACCAAACATTTTTGATAAATATATTACACCACCTAGTGCAGCAATAATCTGCGGAATTACAATAAACATATTAAATAATCCCATCATCATTCCCATTCGATTCTCATCAACTGAGCTTGATAACATTGCGTACGGCATTGAGAGAATACTTCCCCAAGAAAATCCAATTAATATAAAGGAGATATTTAAATAACTTGGACTTGGTAAAAATCCCATCATCAAAAATCCTATTCCACCAGCAATTAATGAAAACATGTGAACATATTTTCTATTAACTTTGGCACTTGACGCGATAAAAGTCAAAATTAAAGCAAACACCATTGATGATAAGCCATAAAGTCCCATTGAGGATCCTACATTATCAGCAGCAGTTTGGTATAATTTATTGGCTGTATCAAATGCAATTTTCTGAGTTTCAATTGTCATATTAAATGCTTTAGCGTCTGGCGCAGGTGCATTAAAAACTGAAGATGTTAATGCTGGAGTTGCCATACTCCACATTGTAAAAAATGCAAACCAACTGAAAAACTGAATAACACCCAATTTTTTCATTGTAGAAGACATTGTTGCGAATGATTCTTTTAAATCTTTAAAAAAATTATTTTCCCTTTTCTTAGTTTTAAATTCCTCTAAATCATTTGGCGGATATTCACGTGTAGTCATAACAGTATATAAAATACTAATTAAGAAGACTAAAGCTCCAATTCCAAAGGCAATCTTTACATATTCTGGGACTACTCCAGCAACAGCTGTAGATTCTGAAAACCCCATTTTTTCGACCATCCAAGGCAAGTTTGAGGCAACCCAAGTTCCTATTCCAATAATTAAAGTTTGTAATACAAATCCATACGAACGTTGCTCTTCTGGCAGTTTATCGGCTACTAAAGCACGAAAAGGTTCCATAGAAACGTTAATAGAAGCATCTAGAATCCATAAAAAACCTGCTGCAATCCATAATGTTGATGAATATGGAACAAAAAATAATGCAAATGAACTTAGTACAGCACCAATTAAAAAATAAGGTTTTCGGCGACCATATTTAGGATGCCAAGTATGATCACTCATGTAACCTATTATTGGCTGAACAAGTAATCCAGTTAAGGGTGCGGCAATCCAAAGTGCTGGAATGTCGTCGGGACTTGCACCAAGGGTTTGAAAAATTCTAGACATAAATCCGCCTTGTAAGGCAAATCCGAATTGTATTCCAAGAAATCCGAAACTCATGTTCCAAATTTCCCAAAAACTTAATTTACGCTTTTCCATTATCGTATTTAAATTGGTTGGTACGACAAGCGCGATGCTTATCAAAACTTAATTAGTATTTCGAAGTAAAAATATAAGTTTTGATTTTTATAATTTGTAAAATTATAAAAAGATTTTAATTTTTGTGTTTTTGACGGTAAATTTTTATAAAAAATTTTGCGAAAACGTTATAATGTTGATAAATTTAATTTTAGATTTTTAATTTTAGATTTTTAATTTTAGATTTTTTGGCGGGAACATAATCTAAAACCTGCAATCTGAAATCTATTTAGTAGATTCTCGTTCTATTAAATTGGTTTCTATGATTTCGGTTGCATAAACTTCTTGGTATTCTTCGTCGTCATTTTCTTCGGTTTCGAGTCTTTCGATAAGCATTTCGGCTGCTTTCCGACCCATTTTCTCTCCGTTTTGACTCACTGTTGTTATCGATGGAGATGAATATTGCGAAATGATACCATCAGTAAACCCAATAACCGATAAATCTTCGGGAACTTTTAATCCTTTTTTATTAGCAGATTTTATGGCGTGAACTGCAAAAAGCTCGTTTACTGCAAATATTGCGTCAAATTTTTGAGTTTCAAAGAAATTAGCAATTTCTTCTTGACAATGGGCAACATCTTCAATTTTAAGAATCAAGTTTTCGTTGACTGCAATATCATTCGCTTTAAGTGCTTTTTTATATCCTTCGGTTCTTAATTTTCCTACGCTAACATAATCTACGGTTGTGATTAATCCAATATTTTTAAACCCTTTGTTGATTAAAAATTGAACGGTTTCGTAGGCTGCTAAATTATCATCGATTATGACTTTATCGCAAAAAATTTCGCTGGCTACACGGTCAAACATTACAACTGGCATACCTTGATTGATAACTTCTATAATGTGGTGATAATCATATTTTTGTTGAGTTTCTTTGGACAATGACATTATGAAACCATCGATGCTTCCGTTGGCTAATAATTCCATATTCAAAACTTCTTTATCAAACGATTCGTCTGACAAGCAAACCATTACATTATAACCTCTTTTATTTGCAACTTGTTCAACACCACGAATAATTGTTGCAAAAAAATGGTGGATTATTTCTGGAATAATTATACCGATTGTTTTGGTTTTTCTGTTTTTGAGACTTAGCGCAATAAGATTGGGTTTGTAATTATAAAGTTTAGCAAAAGCCTGAACTTTTAGTCGTGTATCTTCGCTAATTTCTGAGCTGTTTTTTAAAGATTTAGATACTGTCGATATAGACACATCGAGCTCTTTAGCAATTTGTTTAAGGGTAACTTTTCTTTTCATGTGTTGATACTTGTAATTTTTATCGGTCATTTGCAATTTGCATATTAACATTCGTTTTACTTACAAATTTTAGGTATTGCTAATTTTATGTGAATTTCATAATTATTAAAAACAAAATAAATATACTTTAATTTTTTTGGTATTGCAATTTTTTGCTTAAATTTAAAGGAATAAATAAAACTTTTCAACACGAAAACGTTTTCGGAAACCAATTAACAGTTTTTAATTTTAGTTTGTCTAAAATTTACATATTTTTAACGTTCGAAGTAAAAATATAACCCAAACTAATTATTATTTAACTTAAACAAAACGTATGAAAACAATTTACAAAAAGTTGTTATTTTTATTATTACTGCTCCCGTTTAGTGTTTTTTCACAAAACACATTTACGGGAACAGTAATAGATTCAAAATCCAAGCAAACGCTTCCTGGAGTAAATGTTGTTATACAAGGTGCAACATCTGGAACATCGACTGGTTTTGATGGTAAATTTACTTTGAAAGGATTAAAAAACGGTGATAAAGTAAATTTTTCGTTTGTAGGATACCGCAGTTCGACAATTACATTTACAGGACAAACCAATTTAGATGTAAAGCTTTCTGAAGATTCTAATGAGTTAAAAGAGGTTGTTGTTCAAGTTGGTTATGGTAGTGTTAAGAAGAAAGATGCTACTGGTTCTGTTTCGGTAATAACTGCAAAAGATTTTAATAGAGGTTTAAATGTAACAGCAGAAAATCTTATAAGTGGTAGAATTGCTGGTGTAAATATAACAAGTGGAGGAAGTCCAGGAGCAAAGGCTGATATTAGAATCAGAGGAGGCTCTTCGTTAAATGCATCAAACGAACCTTTAATAGTGCTTGATGGTTTGCCTTTGAGTAATGCAAATCCAGATGGATCAACTGGTGTTCTTTCAACAATTGACCCTAATGATATTGAAACATTTACAGTTTTAAAAGATGCGTCTGCTGCTGCAATTTATGGTTCAAGGGCAGCAAACGGTGTAATAGTAATTACAACAAAAAAGGGCACAAAAGATGGTTTAAAAGTTGCGTTTAGTTCTCAAACTGGGTTAAGTGTTGTAACTAAAAAGGTTGATGTTTTAAAAGCTAACCAATTTAGAGATTTAGTTAATTCTAAAGGAACAGCTGCACAAAAATCTTTATTAGGAAACGCAAATACAGATTGGCAGGATGAAATATTTAGAGATGCTTGGACATCAAATAATAACATTTCTGCAAGCGGAATGTTATTAAAAAAGGTGCCAGTTAGATTATCTATTGGGAATACTAATACTCCAGGAGTATTGAAAAATACGGCCTTTGAGAGAACTACAGTTTCATTTTCATTAAATCCATCATTATTTGATGATCATTTAAAAATTGATTTGAGCGGTAATGCTTCATTTGGTAAAAATCAATTTCAAGATGAAGGAAATGTGATTGGTAGTGCAATTAGTTTTGATCCAACTCAACCAGTATTTGACCCAACATCACGATACGGTGGTTATTTTGAGTGGTTGACACCAAGTAAAGATATTAATTTATTAACTGCAAAGAATCCAGTTGCAAGATTAAATCAAAATGAAAGAAGATCTAATACAATAAGAAAATGGGGTAACATTAGATTTGATTACAAACTACATTTTTTTAAAAATTTAAGACTTATTGCTGAACTTGGAATTGATAAATTTGACAGTGATGGTTTTGAGAGAAATAGCACAGAAAGTATCAGTGGTTATCAACCAATTTCATTTTCATCTGGAACTCTTGCATCGCCATGGAGAAATGAAGGTAATTTTAAGAACTACACAGACGACCGTCAAAATAAAAATTTAAATACTTATTTTAACTATGTAAAAGATTTTAATAAATTCAAAGTAGATTTAACAGGAGGTTACAATTATCAACTTTTCCAGAGAGTAGGTTTTGCAAGTGGTGAATCAAAATCATTAACACCCCCTGATCCAGATTTCACAACAGATGCTGATATTAATCTTCAATCATTTTTTGGCAGATTGAATCTAGGCTATGATAGTAAATATTTAGTAACAGTTAATTACCGTCGAGATGGTACATCAAGATTCTCAGAAATAAATCGTTGGGGTAACTTTTCTGGAATTGCTATAGCTTGGAATATCTCTAATGAATCATTTTTAAAAGGTAAATCTACTATTTCAGATTTAAAACTTCGCTTTGGATATGGTACAACGGGACAACAAGACATATCCGCTTCATATGACTTTTTAAGACGTGTAACTATTGGATCAGCTAATTCACAATACGTTTTTGGAAACCAAGCCATAAGAGTTGCTAGAACAGAAGGTTATAACGAATCTATTAAATGGGAAGAATTGGTTGAAACAAATATTGGATTAGATTATGGATTGTTTAACAACAAAATAAATGGTTCTATAAATTACTTTGAAAAAAAATCTAATGATTTACTTGCAGATATAGCATTACCTGATGGCGCTAATTTGAGAAACCAAGGTTTTGCAAATATTGGAAGCTTTTCAACAAAAGGGGTTGAGTTTAGTTTAAATACTGATCTTGTTAAAACAAATTCAACAAAATGGAATATTGCTTTCAATACAACGTATATTAAACAGAACATTACTAGTTTGGGAATTACAGTCCCAAGATTTATTGGTTACGAAACTGGGGACAACATAAGTGGTGGTTCTGGAAATAAAATAAAAATAAATACTGTTGATTATGATCCATCTGCTTTTTATGTATATGAACAATTGTATGACGCTCAGAATAGACCAATTATTGGTGAGTATGTTGATAGAAATAACGATGGAGTGAGAGATTCTAAAGATAGATACAGATTGAAGAAGCCAGCGGCAGATTACACTTTTGGATTATTTAGTAACATGTCTTATAAAAGTTTTGATCTAGCAATGAGTTGGAGAGCCAGTTTGGGTAATTTTGTATTTGATAATATAAGTTCTGATAAAGCATATTTAAAAGCAGCATTAAGAAGAGATACAGACTTATCTAATATAACAACCGATTATTTTAACACTGGTTTTATTGAAGAAGATAATTCAACTTTAAGATATTTATCAGATTATTTTGTAAAAGATGCTTCGTTTATAAAATTAGACAATTTAACTCTTGGTTATAATTTAAGCAAGTCTTTTATAAAAGGAGTAGCTTTAAGATTTACTGCTGGTGCACAAAACGTTTTAGTAATTACAAAATATAACGGAATAGATCCAGAACGCTTTTCAGGAGTTGATGGAAATGTTTATCCAAGAGCAAGAACTTACATTTTTGGTGTAAACGCAAACTTTTAATTTTAATAATTTAAATTATTTATTATGAAAACAATAGTAACAAAATTCAGTTATTTATTTCTATTAATAGTTGGAATAAATCTTACTTTAATATCTTGCACAGAAGAATTGAATGTAACTCCAAAAGATGATGATGAATTTTTAGCAGAAAATTTCTTTAAAGATCCAGCTTCATACAAACAAGTATTAGCCAAATTATATGCTGGATTGTATGTTGGAGGTAACGATGGCGATGGAACAGCTGATATTGGTGGAATTGGAGGTGATTTTAGTAGTTACTTAAGATTACTTTTTACCATGCAAGAAATTCCAACTGATGAAGCAATTATAGCATGGGCCGATGGTAATTTACCATCATTGAACACTCAAAAATGGGATGCTAACAATGAATTTTTATATGGAATGTTTTCTCGATCATTTTACCAAATTAGCTTGTGCAATGAATTTTTAAGACAATCTTCAGACGAAAAATTGACAGAACGAGGCGTTAGCTCAGAACTTAAAGCTGAAATTCAATTTTTTAGAGCCGAATCAAGGTTCTTAAGAGCGTTTTTTTATTCACAATTAATGGATTTGTATGGTAAAGTACCTATAACAACCGAATTAGATCCAGTTGGGATTTTCTACCCTGTTCAAAAGTCAAGAACCGAAGTATTTAACTATATTGAAAGCGAATTAAAAGATTTAGAAACTAAACTTAAAGATTCTAAAACTAATGAATATGGTAGAGTAGATAAAACAGCTGCTAAATTTTTATTGGCAAAACTTTATTTGAATGCAAAAGTTTACACAGGTACTGCAAAAAATGATGAAGTAATCATTTATACAAATGACATAATGAATAATTCGGACTATTCTTTTGCAAATGTTGAATATCGTTTCATGTTCTCGGCAGACAATAATACAAATGGCTCTCAAAATGAAATTATTTTTCCGATAGTAAGCGATGGTTTAAAAATTAGAGCAACAGGTGCAGGCATGAGTTACATAATGCATGCATCAACGGGTGGCGATATGTCAGCAGCAGATAGAGGAATGGACGGTGGTTGGCAAGGTCTTCGTACAAGAAGAGAATTTGTAAATCTATTTCCTGATGTTACTTCAACAGCAGATAAACGAGGAAAGTTTTTTACAACAGGTCAAACTTTGAATATTGCAACAATTGGTGAATTTAAGAGTGGTTATGGTGTAGTAAAATACATAAATAAAAAAGCAGACGGAAGTGCAGCACAAGCTATTGATATTCCAGATACTGATTTCCCTATGTTTAGACTTGCAGATGTTTACTTAATGTATGCTGAAGCAACTCTGAGAGGCGGTGCTAATGGAGATATACCTAAAGCTGTTTCTTTAGTAAATAAATTGCGAACTAGAGCCCAAGCTACTTCGATTTCAAATAATAGTAATTTTAATTTAGATTTTATTTTAGATGAAAGAGGAAGAGAATTGTACTGGGAATGTCATAGAAGAACCGACTTAATAAGATTTGGTAAATTTTCAGGAGGCGATAAATTATGGCAATGGAAAGGTGGTGTCGAAAATGGCACAGCAACTATGCCTTATAGAGATTTGATGCCAATCCCTCAAAGAGCAATTCAAGCCAACCCAACATTAAAACAAGTTTTTTCTGAATATAATTAATTAAAACTATGAAATATATAAATAAAATAATACCATCAATTTTTGTAATTTTATACACTTTTTCATGTACGACTGTAATAGATCCTGTAGTAACTGCTGAAGGATTTGATTTAAGATCCTCAAATTCGACGTCTCAGGTTCTTCAAATTGTTAATGATAATAATATTGTTTCAACAATTAGTTGGGATAGAAATAATGGAGTTGCAACAGTATCAAAATATAAAATTGAAATAGCTAAAAGCGGAACAAATTTTGCAGATCCACAACTTTTAAATAATGGTGATGATATTAATATTGTTGGAAATGATAGAAAATATGATTTAAAGGTAAAAGAATTAAATGCTTTAATAAACCAATTTACTGGTTTTCAATGTGGAATTCCAATTAGTATAGATGTAAGAGTAAAGTCAACATTGGGTAACACAGCGGAAAATGCAGTTGTTCAATATTCAAGTAATTTAATTTCTTTAAATGTTACACCATATTCAATTTCAACACCAATTTTATCTTTTGCTACAAGTGTTTCAAATGCAGTATTAGGTCCAAAAGTTGGCGCAGAAAGTATTTATTCAGTACCAATTTATGAGGGTTATATTTATTTAACTGCTGGTAACTATAAATTTTATAAAGCTGATGCTTGTGGTAGTTTTACAAATTCTATTTCTTATGGTAATAATGCGGGTAGTTTATCTTCAACTGGAATTGATATTGTGATTTCAAATACAGGACATTATTTAGTTAAAGCAGATTTAGTTGCAAACACCTATTCAATAAAAGAATTTAGAACTTTCGGTGTTTTTGGAACTGCAACAAGAGTAACAGCTTTTGCAAATGCAGTACCAATGTTAGATAATAACAACAATAATATATGGACTTTGACAGTTGAATTGATAAAAGGAAAAATTTTTAGATTCAAATCAAATTTGTGGACTGGCACAGAAATTACTCCACCAATTTCGAATGTAAATATTGGTACTGTTGCAATTCCAATACTTGTACCTGTTCAATTTCCTCCATTTATTCCGTCAACAGGTACTACACAAATTTCAATTTTAGGAAAAAATGCTGTTTCTGGACAAGTTGAAGAGGTAACAGGAACCAATGGAGAAATTTCTGTTCCAGGTGCTTTTGTTGATAACTCAACTCGTCAAAAATACGATATAGTTCTTGACTTAAGTAAACCAAGAAATTACAAATATACTATAACACCAAACAATAATTAATATATAATAATCTAAAAAAGGCTGTATTTATTCAGCCTTTTTTTTCATAAATCATTTAGATATGAAAAAATTACTTCTTACTTTATCAATATTTTGCAGTTTGTTAGGCTTGGCACAACAAGTAACAATAACACCTGCACAATTTAATGTAACCGATCAAATAACGATAACAGCCAATTTTTCAAGTCCTACTTGTAATGGTATGGGCGCTACTCCAGCAAAAGTTTACATGCATTCAGGAATCGGTACAGATGCCAATGCATTTGGGTATTCAGTTGTTGGAAACTGGGCAGTTGACAACAATGTTGGAGTAATGACACTTGTTAGCTCAGGGGTTTGGAGCATTACTTTAACACCAAGTATTTATTACGGAATAACTGCTGCTCAACAATTAACAGCAACCAAATTAGGAATGGTTTTTAGAAATCCGACTGGCTCGCAAACTATGAAATTAGCACCAGGATGTGGCGATTTTTTCTTTAATGTTGGTTTGTTTCAATCTAATTTGACAGCACCATTAGCAAATAGCACAACAATCTTAAATTCGGGTGCCAACTTAAATATTACTGCAAATAACACTAATGGGCCAGCAAATTATAATCTAAAAGCAAACGGAATTTCGATAGATGCACCAGTTTTAGCCGCTTCGACTTATTCATTCACGCAAACCTCAATAACCAACAATCAAAATTATGAATTGGTAATTACTCAAGGTGCCAATACACAATCTAAGTTTTTCTCGGTTGTTGTGAATCCAGCTTCTGTTTCATCACCATTACCATCTAGTTCATTAGTCGAAGGAATTAATTATAATACATCAGACACATCAAAAGCAACTTTGGTTCTTGATGCTCCTGGAAAAGATTTTGTTTATGTAGCAGGAAGTTTTAATAACTGGCAACCAGACACTAATTACTCAATGAAAAAAGATGTAAGTTCTTCTAAATTTTGGTTAGAATTAACTGGATTAACTCCAGGAACAAATTATTCTTATCAATATTGGGTTGCTGATACTACTCCTGTTGCTGGTTCTCCAGTATTAGTTAAAACGGCCGATCCCTACTCTACATTAGTACTTTCGCCTTTTGACGACCCTTTTATTCCAGCAATTACTTATCCTAATATTCCAACTTATCCTGCAGGTCAGCAAAGAGAAGTTTCGGTTTTGAAAACTGGTCAAACTCCTTATAACTGGATAAATACAACTTTTAACAAACCAAAAAAAGAAGATTTAATAGTTTATGAAGTTTTAGTTAGAGATTTTAATTCAAAAAGAAATTATCAAGATTTAATTGATAAAATGGATTATTTCAAAAATCTAAAAATAAATGCAATCGAATTAATGCCAATTATGGAATTTGAAGGTAACGAAACTTGGGGTTACAATACTTCATTTCACATGGCTTTAGACAAATTTTACGGAACAGCAGACAAGTTCAAAGAATTTGTAGATTTGTGTCACACTAACGGAATAGCAGTTATTCTTGATGTAGCATTAAACCACGCTTTTGGTCGTAACCCGATGAGCAGAATGTGGATGAACGATCTTGATGGCGATGGATGGGGCGGAATTGCAACTGACAATCCTTATTTTAATGTAAATGCGACACACAGTTATAGTGTTGGTAGTGACTTTAATCACCAACAACCAAGAACAAAAAACTATGTAAAACGTGTTGTAAAACATTGGATAGAAGAATTCAAAATTGACGGTTTCCGTTGGGATTTAACAAAAGGTTTTACACAAAACTGTGCCGGAAATGACAATTGCACCAATTCTTACCAACAAGATAGAGTAGATGTTCTTAAAGAATATGTAGATTATTCTTGGAATCTTGACCCAACACATTATGCGATTTTCGAACATTTAGGTAACGAAAACGAAGAAGTACAATGGGCAAATTATAGAATCAATGAACCAATTAGCAAAGGCGTAATGATGTGGGGAGAAATGACCTATAACTATTCTCAACTTCTTGGTGGCTATGCTTCAGGAGCAAATATTGCAGGTATCGGAGCAAAAAGCCGTACAACATTTACTGGAAAAAGAATTATAGGTTATCCTGAAAGTCACGATAAAGAAAGAATTATGTACAGTGCAAAAACATTCGGTGTAACAACAGGAACTTCTCCAACAAGAAATAATGTTAACAATAATCTAGCCAGAATGTCTGCAATTGGTGCAGCATCAATATTAGTTCCAGGTCCAAAAATGTTATGGCATTTCGCCGATTTAGGTATGGATGATTCTATATATTCTTGTAATAACGGAACAGTAAATGACGAATCAGCAACTATTCCAGGAGACTGCAAATTAGACACAAAACCGCAACCTCAGTGGATTAATGGTAGTTGGTTAGCAGTTGCCAATCGAGCAAAAATATACAACGATTGGGCAAAAATGATTTCTTTAAAAATCAACGAACCCGTTTTCGAAAGCGATTATACAATTAGTCCAGAAGGTGGCGATAATCTAAAACAAAGAATTTACATATTTGATAATTCGTTGCCAATAACACAATTAAAAAATGTTGTTTCTCTTTGCAATTTCAATACAAATAGTGCTAACATTAACCCAAGTTTTCCTTACACGGGAACCTGGTATAATTTAATGGACAACACAACAATAAATGTAACAGATGTAAATGCAACATTAACTATTGCAGCTGGTCAATTTTTAGTTTATGGAAACTTACCTGCTGCATTAGGTTCAGAAAGTTTTGTGTTCAATAAAGCTATAAATGTTTATCCGAATCCAACTGCCTCAAGTTTTAAATTGAATGGGTTTGTATCAAAAACCGAAGTTTATTCTACAACTGGACAATTAGTTAAACAATTCAAAGGTGGTTTCGATAGTGAATATTCATTTGATGTAAACGATTTAAGCAGAGGGATTTACATAGTTAAAGTTGCAGACGAAAACCAAAATGAAAAATCATTTAAATTGATAAAAAAATAATCTTAAAAAAATAAATATTTTTAAAAGCCACTATTTTAGTGGCTTTTAGTTTAAATGTTTTTTTGTAAATAAAATTATAACATTTGTTGATTGTTTTGTTAAATTACTTTCAGTAAATTTGCAAACGTTTTCGTAACAATAATAATTACAATAAAATATATGAGACCCGATTTATTTCAAGCTCCAGATTACTATTTACTTGATGATTTATTAACCGAAGAACACAAATTAGTTCGTGATTCTGCTCGTGCATGGGTAAAAAAAGAAGTTTCTCCGATTATAGAAGAATATGCTCAAAAAGCTGAATTTCCAAAACAAATCATCAAAGGTTTGGCAGATATTGGTGGATTTGGACCTTATATTCCAGAACAATATGGAGGTGCAGGACTAGACCAAATTTCTTATGGATTGATTATGCAAGAAATAGAACGAGGAGATTCTGGAGTTCGTTCGACATCATCTGTTCAATCATCATTAGTAATGTACCCAATCTGGAAATATGGAAACGAAGAACAACGTTTGAAATATTTACCAAAATTGGCCACTGGAGAAATGATGGGATGTTTCGGATTGACTGAACCAGACCATGGATCAAACCCAGGCGGAATGACTACCAATTTTAAAGACAAAGGAGATCATTATTTACTTAACGGAGCCAAAATGTGGATTTCGAATGCACCATTTGCAGACATTGCAGTAGTATGGGCAAAAAACGAAGAAGGTAGAATTCATGGTTTAATAGTAGAACGCGGAATGGAAGGTTTCACAACTCCAGAAACGCATAACAAATGGTCATTAAGAGCATCATCAACCGGAGAATTAGTTTTTAATAACGTAAAAGTTCCAAAAGCAAACCTTTTACCAAATAAATCAGGACTTGGCGCACCATTAGGTTGTTTAGATTCAGCACGTTACGGAATTGCTTGGGGCGCAATCGGTGCAGCAATGGATTGCTATGATACTGCTTTGAGATATGCCAAAGAAAGAATTCAGTTTGGAAAACCTATTGCAGCAACTCAATTACAACAAAAAAAATTAGCCGAAATGATTACCGAAATCACAAAAGCGCAATTACTGACTTGGAGATTAGGTGTTTTGCGAAACGAAGGGCGAGCTACAACTGCACAAATATCTATGGCAAAAAGAAATAATGTAAATATGGCTGTTGAAATCGCTCGTGAAGCAAGACAAATTCTTGGCGGAATGGGAATTACAGGCGAATATTCAATCATGCGACACATGATGAATCTAGAATCTGTATTGACTTATGAAGGTACACATGATATTCATTTATTGATTACGGGCGCAGATATTACTGGCATTCCAGCTTTTCAATCATAATTTTTTTAAAATTTAAATTATACTTTCAATTTTGTAAATGCTTCTGATTTTTCAGAAGCATTTTTTTCAGCAAAAGATTCTTTAAAATAACCTATCTTTGCACAAATTATAGAATATTATGAATAATAAGGAAGGCAATAATAGTGGTTCTGGAGCAAGAAAAAGTTCTCGCCCAAGTTCGAACAAGCCAAAACCTGCAATGGCAAAACGTGCCCAAAGTCCAAAAAAAGACAAACCAAAAGCTAAAATAGAAACGGTTGACCCAAATAAAATTGAGAAAAAACCAAATCAAGCACCAAAACGCCCAAAAGTTAAAGACGAAATTCGTCTGAACAAATACATCTCAAATTCAGGAGCGTGTTCGCGTCGAGATGCTGATATTTACATACAATCTGGCAACGTGAAAGTAAACGGAATTCCAGTTATTGAAATGGGATATATGGTAAAGCCAGGCGATGTAATAAATTTTGATGGAGCAGTTTTAACTCCTGAAAAAAAAGAATATATTTTGTTAAACAAGCCAAAAAACTTTACAACTGCACTTGACGAAGGTCAAGAACATAGAAATGTAATGGAATTGGTTCGTGGTTCGACCAATTCTAAAATTGCAGCCGTTGGAAGAATGGATAAAAACACAACTGGACTTTTGTTATTTACAAATGATACTGATATGATCAGAAAATTTGGTCTTCCGAATCAAAAATCATCAAAAATATATCAAGTTTCTTTAGATAAAAACTTAAAATTTGAAGATTTAGAAAAAATTGCTGGAGGCGTAACATTAGACGGACACAGATTAGCAATCGAAGAAATCAGTTATATTGACAAAGAGCCAAAAACCGAGATTGGACTCAAACTAAAAACATCAAATGTAAAAGTTGTTCGTGCAATTTTCGAAAATTTTCAATATGATGTTTTGAGAATCGACAGAGTATCATTTGCTGGATTAACCAAAAAGAATTTGCCAAGAGGAAATTGGAGATTTTTGACAGAACAAGAAATAATTAACTTGAAGAACAACTAAAATTTCATTAATTAAATCATTCTAGACATAAAAAATTCCTGCACTTTCAGGAATTTTTTTCATTTAAAAAATTTAAAAAAATGCCATCAAATAAAAATTTATCGATTGCTCACAAATGGTTCGAAGCATTCAACAACCACAATTTAGAACAACTTTTATCTTTATATGACGAAGAAGCAGAACATTATTCGCCAAAATTAAAAATCAAAAAACCAGAAACAAATGGCTTTGTAAAAGGCAAAACTGCATTGCAAGATTGGTGGCAAGATGCTTTTGAAAATATTCCGAGTCTAAACTATAAAGTTACATCGCTTACAGCAAATGAAAATAGGGTTTTTATGGAATATATTAGAACTGTAGAAAACGAAAATGACATTCAAGTAGCCGAAGTTCTTGAAATCTACGAAAATAAAATTGTGTTTTCTAGAGTTTATCACGGTTAATAGAATAATAATTAATTGGTTAAAATCAATTATATTTACAAAAAAATCAAAATGAAAAAAATTTTCTTACTCTTTATTCTTACCCTATTATTAGTCTCTTGTAGAAAACAAGCGAAGTATAATATTGACGTAATTGCCAAAGATTACTTCTATGATAAAAACGCATTATCTCCTTTAGATGCAACTCAGAACGGACAATCTGAATTTGATGATAAATTAGTTTTCGAAATGACCGATTCTTATAGAAAATTACAATCTGAATTTTTTAAAAAATACGATGATAAACTTAAATTTATCGAAGTTGAAGATTTGAACGAAGAAGAAAAAAATAGCTTTGAAATCATGAAATGGGAAATAGAAGTTGGGCAACAGCTACTAAATCACCCGTCGAATTTAATGCCGATTCATCAATTTTGGGGCACGCACTTAACAATGGCTCAATATGCTGGTGGAACGAGCGCTCAACCGTTTAAAACAGAAAAAGATTATAATAATTTCTTGAAAAGAATAGAAATCTATTCAGTGTGGATAGATTCTGCAATGGTTTATATGAAAAAAGGAATTGTTCAAAAAGCCGTTTTGCCTAAATCATTAACTCAAAAAATTATTCCACAATTTGATGTATTCGAAACTCCAAATATTGAAGATAATCAGTTTTATTCCGCAATAAAATTAATGCCAAAAACATTTTCTGAATCTTCAAAAAAAGATATTGCAACAAAATATGCTTTTGTTATTAATCAAAAATTGATTCCACAATACAAAAAAATGGCGTCATTTTTGAAAAATGAATATTTGCCAGCAACAAGAATCACTAGTGGTATTGGAAATTTGTACTTTGGAAAAAATTATTATCAAACTTTGGTAAGACAGTGGACTACAACAGAAATGCAACCCGAAGAAATACATAATCTTGGTTTAAAAGAAGTTGCAAGATTGAATTCTGAAATGGAGAAAGTCAAAAATCAAGTTGGCTTTAAAGGAACTATCAAAGAATTTTTTGAGGAAGTGAGAAACAAAAAAGAATTGAAACCTTTTAAAAAACCTGAGGAAGTTATCGCAAATTTCAATAAAATCTACACAATTGTAAAACCAAATGTCAACAAATTATTTGCCTTGCAACCCAAAACCAAATTCGAAATCAGAAGAACAGAATCTTTTAGAGAAAAAACTGCAAGTGCAGAATATTCTCAAGGTGCAGCCGATGGATCGAGATCAGGAATTTTTTATGTACCGATTCCAGATGTAGCCAACTATAATTTTTATGGTGACGAAGATTTGTTTTTGCACGAAGCAATTCCAGGTCATCATTTTCAGATTTCTTTACAACAAGAAAGTGAAACATTACCAGATTTCAGAAAATTCAATTGGTTTGGTGCTTATGGCGAAGGTTGGGCTTTATACACCGAGAGTTTAGGAAAAGAATTGGGTTTATATAAAGATCCATATCAATATTTTGGAATGCTAGGCAACGAAATGCACCGAGCAATTAGACTAGTTGTAGATACAGGTTTGCACAGTAAAGGTTGGTCTAGAGAACAAGCAATACAATATTCTTTGGACAATGAAGCCGAAAGTATTGAAGGAATAACTGCCGAAATCGAACGTTACATGGCGATTCCAGGACAAGCACTGTCGTATAAAATTGGGCAATTAAAGATATTAGAATTACGCAAAAAAGCTGAAACCAAAATGGGCAAAAACTTTGATATTAAAGTTTTTCATCAAAAAGTTTTAGAATCTGGTGTCATGCCATTAGCATTATTAGAGAAAAAAATAAATTTTTGGATTGACGAAAAATAAAGATTTTGAATTTTAAATATAAAAAAAGCTTCTCGAAATGAGAAGCTTTTTTTGTGCGGATAATAGGACTCGAACCTACACGCCTTGCGGCACCAGATCCTAAGTCTGGCATGTCTACCAATTTCACCATATCCGCGAATTGTGGGTGCAAATATAGATATATCTTTTGAAATAAAAAATCTAAATCAACAAATTACAAAAAAATATTAATTCTAATATTTTCCTAACTCTTTTTTGTACTTTTGAAATTCAAAATAAATTAAAAATGAACAATATAAAAACATACGTTGCCGAAAACAAACAACGATTTATTGACGAACTTCTTGAATTATTAAAAATTCCATCTATTTCTGCAAATACTAAATTCGAAAAAGATGTAATCAAAACCGCCGATTCAGTAAAAATTAGTCTTGAAAAAGCGGGTTGTAATTTTGTAGAAATTTGCGAAACACCAGGTTACCCGATTGTTTTTGGAGAACACATTATCAATAAAAATCTTCCAACTGTTTTGGTTTATGGACATTATGATGTACAACCACCTGATCCATTAGAATTATGGACTTCGCCACCATTCGAACCAGTTATTAAAATTACTGATATTCATCCAGAAGGAGCAATTTTTGCTCGTGGTTCATGCGATGATAAAGGTCAAATGTACATGCATATAAAAGCATTTGAATACATGATTGCCAATAAAAACTTGCCCTGCAACGTCAAATTTATGATTGAAGGAGAAGAAGAAGTTGGATCAAAATCGCTATCGTGGTTTGTAGAACGAAATCAAGAAAAATTGTCATGCGATGTTATTTTGATTTCAGATACTGGAATGATTTCGAACCAACAACCATCAATTACTACTGGTTTGCGTGGATTAAGTTATGTTGAAGTAGAAGTCACAGGGCCAAATCGGGACTTGCATTCTGGACTTTATGGTGGCGCAGTAGCTAATCCAATTAATATTCTTTGCAAAATGATTGCTTCGCTTCACGACGAAAATAATCACATTACAATTCCAGGTTTTTATGATAATGTCGAAGAATTATCAATCGAAGAAAGAGCTGAAATGGCGAAAAGACCCTTCATTTTGGATGATTATAAAAAAGCACTTGACTTAAATGATATTTACGGTGAAAAAGGCTATACAACCAACGAAAGAAACTCAATCAGACCAACGCTTGACGTAAACGGAATTTGGGGTGGATATACTGGAGAAGGTGCTAAAACAGTTATTGCAAGCCAGGCATTTGCAAAAATTTCAATGAGATTAGTCCCAAACCAAGAGTGGGAAAATATTACTAATCTATTCAAAAATCATTTCGAAAGCATCGCTCCTGCTGGAGTAACTGTAAAAGTAAAACCACACCATGGTGGGCAAGGTTATGTGACACCAACAGATAGCATTGGTTACAGAGCGGCAAATATGGCCTATACTGAAACTTTTGGAAAAACAGCAATTCCCGTTAGGTCTGGCGGAAGTATTCCGATTGTAGCTTTGTTCGAAAAAGAACTAAAATCTAAAACAATCCTAATGGGCTTTGGTTTAGATTCTGATGCGATTCATTCGCCAAACGAACATTTCGGAATATTTAATTATTTAAAAGGAATTGAAACTATTCCGTTGTTTTATAAATATTTTGTTGAATTAAATAAATAATAAAAACCTAAAAAACCTTTCGTAAAAAACGAAAGGTTTTTTTATGTTTAATAAACAACAAAAAGAACAAATATAATCTTGAAAAATTATTCAAATTTTTTCAATTCAAAACTTTCACCATCAAATACTCCGTAAGTAAAATAACCAATCCAATCACCAAGATTGACATATTGAGAATTATCTCCAACTTTTACAATCATCGGTAAATGCCTGTGCCCAAAAATTAAATAATTATAATGTTTAGTTTCTAATTTTCTTTTAGAATACTGAATAAGCCATTCATTTTCTTCTCCGAGAAATTTAACATCTGCTTCTCCAGAAATTAATTTGTTTTTTACTGATAAATATTGAGCCAATCTAACACCAATATCTGGATGCAACCATCGATATAACCATTTGGAAAACGGATTTGTAAAAACTTTTTTCATTCGTTTGTATCCTATATCTCCAGGTCCTTTTCCGTCGCCGTGACCAATTAAGAAGGTTTTATTTCCAAAAGTAAATTCTTGGTTGTCATAAAAAACTGGAATATTAAGTTCTTTCTGGAAATAATCATTCATCCATAAATCGTGATTCCCAACAAAAAAATAAATTGGAATACCACTGTCACGAATCTCAGCTAACTTTCCAAGAACTCTAATAAATCCTTTAGGAACAACAGTTTTATATTCAAACCAAAAATCGAATAAATCACCTAACAGGAAAATACACTCAGCATCTTTTTTTACTTCATCTAACCAAGCGACAAACTTTTGCTCCCGCGGAAAACTAGCTTCGGGCGTTGGTGCACCAAAGTGTTGGTCGGAAGCAAAGTATATTTTTTTTGGACTCAAAACGTTGATTTTTTTTACAAATTTAGAAAAAATATATTAGTTAAATAAAGCTTTTTGTCGATGAAAACAAACACTTCGTCGATATAAACGCAATATTTGCTTAAAATTTATATTTTTGTATGCTTAAAGATATTAATTAATCTCTACATATTATAATGAAAAAACTACTTTTATTATTATTTATGTTCGCCGGTTTAAATGTTTTCGGTCAATTAACTGAAAACTTTGATGGTGCAACATTGCCAAACCTACCAGCAGGCTGGGCTCAATTTGAAACAGGTACGGGTACCATACAAAATTGGACAACAACAAATTTGGCGGCATTTACCTACGGAGCTGTCGGTCAGTCAGCATTAATCAATAGAGAAA
>JAYTMQ010000084.1:0-4356 GCA_043728355.1 Bacteroidota bacterium | reverse complement strand
TAAATAAGAAATTTTATCTTGTTGCCAAGCTTTCCATATAATTTTTGGAAATTGTCCCTCGACTGCGCTCGGGAAGACAAGAACATTTATTGCATTGCTGGTCAAGTTTCTAATGATGGTTTTTAGGTAATTATCATCAGTGAAAATTTCGATATTGTCTGGATTATTATATTCTATTTTAATGTTCAAATATCCAGAAAACACTTTTTTGGTATCATCGAATAGTTGATTTATAGCAACATTTTTGGGCTGTGGCTTGAAATTTTCCATTTGACTTTTGGACCATTGCAAAATATCTTCCATACTTGCCAACAAGTTTTTGGCACCAGTCATTGTTTTTTCTTGCATTCGTTTGGTGCTTTCTTCGTCGAGCATTTCTGGTGCTTCTTGTTGCAATTGCAAGAAAATAACTAGGTTCGAAACTGGCCCACGCAAATCGTGATTTAAGATTCCAAAAAACCTTGTTTTGGCTTTGTTGGCTTGGTCTAAAGTTTTGTTTAAAGTTTCAAGTTTCAGGTTGGTTAGTTTTCGTTTGCGGCTTTGATAAAACAACAATACCCCAATAATTGCTAGAAAACCTATTCCTGCAACAAACAACCATTTTTGTTTTTCTTTGGCTTCTAGCGATAGTTTGTTGATTTTTATTTGTTTGTCTCGCAATTCGATTTCACGTTTGTCTTCAAGATTTTTTATGGTTTCTTTATTTTCGGAATTGAAAACAGAGTCTTTGAATTTATATGACAAATCTTTGGTTTCTAATGCTAATTCGAATTTTCCTTGTGTTTTTTGTATGTAGGATAAAGTCCTGTAAGCCTCAGATAATTTTCGAATGTTTTTTGCTTTTTTTGTCAACACTATTGCTTTTTCAATGGCATTTGTTGCTTGTTTTAAATACTCCTTTTTTTGAGTTTTACTTTTGCCTTTCGATTCTGCTAAATTGGTATAAGTTTCAGCAATTTTATTATAATTTTTGATAACTATATCTTCATCTCTAATTAATAAATAGGTATCTAATGATTTTTTATAGATTTTGAGTGCTAGTTCATATTTTTCTTGATCTGAATATATCCCAGCTTTTAAATCATTAGTAGTGTTTTTGAATTTTGGCATTCCTAGTTTATTACTAATTTTTTCAGTATCCTCAGCATATTTTAATGCTTCATCATATTGCTCTAAGTTTGAATAGCAAGAACTAATATTGTATAATTCCATATAAACCTCGAGATAATTTTTATGTTTTTTATTAAATTCTATAGATTTTTTGAAATGTGATATTGCTTTTTCATAATCTCCAGAATTTTGATAAATTGTACCAATATTTGTTAAAATTTTTCCTTGTGTTTTATAATCTTTCGCATCTTCGGCAAATTTTAATCCGTTGAAATAATAAACTAATGCTTGCGGAAAATTTCCTTCTCGTGAATTGATAAAACCTTTACCTAAATAAGCTTTTGCAATTTGAGATTTATTTGTAGTATTTTTTAAAACATATTCAAAATATTCATTTGATTTTATATTATCTTCACCTAAATAATAAACGCCAATATTGCGGTGGGCTTCAATAATTCCGTATCTGTAATTCAAACTTTTTGATAATAGTAAAGCTTGTTTGGAATATTTAAAGTGCTCGTCTGCGTTGATGTCACGATAGGCATAACCTAGATTATTTAACAAATTGGCTTTTAAAGTGTCTAGTTTCATTTTTGGTAATTCTACCAAAAGTGAATCTATAAGTAGTTGACCGTCAATACTTTGAGAAATCGAAAATAAAGGAAACAATATAAAAACCAAGTAAATCTTCTTCATATAAATATTATTTCAAAATGAGTTCATTACAGCACCAGCATTAAATTGTCTTTATAAGTTCGGCTTACAGGAATTTTGTCGTTGTTATTCATTAAAACTTCGTGGGTATTTATTTTCGAAATAAAGTTTTTTTGAACGGCATAACTTCTGTGAACTCGAACAAATGATGCAAAAACACTATCTTGTAACAATTCGCTAAGAAATGACAAAACGCAATATCGTTTTTGTTCTGTAACCACAATCGTATGATTTCGCAGTGCTTCGAGATACAAAATATCGTGCATTTTTATCTTGACTTGTTCTGTTCCGACTTTCAAATAAACAGCATCGCCACCAACACTGGTCTCGAACAATGCCGCTTTGTGGCGCATTTCCATATATTCTTGAACTCTTGAAACAGCATTAGTAAAACGTTCAAAATTATATGGTTTTACTACAAAATCTATTGTATCAATCATAAAAGTATCGGCAGCCAATTCCGAATGAGACGATATAAAAACGCAAGCTGGAATATTCATTGCTTTTTTACGCAATTCTATGCCGTTTTCGTTTTCGAGTTCTATGTCTAGAAATGCAATATCGACTGTGTTTTTTTCTAAAAAATCTAGAGCTGTTTTAGCAGAATCGAATATTCCAACAATATTTAAAGTTGCAAATCGTTTAGCATAAGCTGTTACTAATAGCCTGTCCATTTCGTCGTCGTCGACAATTATGCAATTAAATACATTCATTTTTTAATGTTTCTCTAAACAAATATAACTTTATTTCTTAAAAATTTGATTAATGATGGGTTTAATTTTATTTGATGCATTTATTAACTCAATAATTTACGCATTTAATCCCAAAAACAAGTATTTTATCGAAAAGAGATGTCATTCGTCCTTTTAAAATGTCGTTCGTCAATTGGTGGTTTTTTAATTGAATGGCTTATTGCAATTTTGGACTCAATATTAATCAATAAAAATATACTATGAAAAAACTAATACTATTATCAATAATTAGCATTTCGATATTTTCAAATGCACAATTGGCAAACAACAAGCGACTTGTTGTGCCAGAATTCGGTGGCAATACGGGTAACAACAAAGTCAAAACCTATTTTCCGACTACGCCCACAACTATTACTGCTGACGCAGCTTACACAATCAATTTTAGCACTTTAGGCAATGGTTTAGCAACTTCGGCGAGTCCAAATGTGGTAACTATGCGCAACAACGATTTATTTGTTACTTTGACATTGGGCAACCAGCGCATTTATAGATTTCCTGGTTATGGAAATAACCCAGCTAGTGCAATTGCAAATGTTTCTCAGATAACCGCCGATGGTAGCGATTATGTGGGAATTGCTTTTGATACTGCTGGAAATTTATATTGTTCAGAGGGAAGTTTTCTTAACACACGCATTATTAAGTACAACCAAGCCGATGGTTATGCTACAAAATTAGATTTAGGCAATGGTGGTATTACGTCTTATTTTGCTAATATAGTTTTCGATTCAGAAGGCAGTCTTTGGGCAACCGATTATTTGAATAATAGATTAATTTATATAGACAATTCTGATTTATCGATTCCGACTCCACAGTTTAGTCAATTAACCAACGATACTGTCAATTGGACAGTTGTAAATAGTTTTGGAAACACCGACCCAACCTTAAATGCCAAAGTAATTAAAAAGCTTTTTAGTCAACCAGAAGGTTTAGCCTTTGATGCTCAAGGTTCAATATGGATTGCCAATAACAATGACTCGGGTGACAATCTTGCAGGAACAATTGTGCAAATAAAACTTGGTTTTCTTGACACTATAATTACTAATCCAACTACAGCTGCCAATTTTAATGACTTAGGATTGTCTAACGGCATTAGAGCCTATAATATGCCAGATTCTGCTAACGGAAGATCACAATTTGGAGGTTTGCAAATAGACACCGCTTTAAATAGAATTTATGTAACCGAACAAAAAGGTGGCGCAGGACTTTGGCTTAATATTCTTAATGTTGCTGCGGTTACAAATAATTACAACACACACAAAATGAATATCGTAACGACCAATCCGGGCAATGGCGGTATTTTTCTTGCCGATGCAACTACCAATTTTTTATCGTCTGATAATTTTGATTTTGCTGCTGCAAATGTGAATTTGTTTCCTAATCCATCTAACGGAAATTTCAAAATTAGTTTAGAGACAATTGTAAAATCTGTGGTTGCAACCGATGTATTGGGCAAACAAATAAACATTGAAAAAAATGGCGATGATTATGCTGTTGCAAATGCACAATCAGGAATTTATTTCGTGAAAATTACCTTGGATAATGATTCTCAAATTGTCAAGAAAATGGTAATGGAATAAGTGTTTTCATATTTTTTTAGATTTATAGTTTGAAAAAGGTTTGTCGAAAGGCAAACCTTTTTTTGTTTTTAATTGATTTAGAATTACAACAATCACTTTTCAATGTTATACCAAACACAAATATAATATAGTCCAATTTGTTTAATTGGCTTTTTTTTATTACTTTTGGACTATATTATAATAGTGATTATGGCAAAAACTAA
>JAYTMQ010000083.1:0-13868 GCA_043728355.1 Bacteroidota bacterium | reverse complement strand
AAATTTTGGCAGGTTCATAGCTTGTATTTAATAGGTTGACATCACAAATATATGCTTTTTTTAGCATTGGTACAAGTTACGGACAGTCATATTATTTTAAGTAATTTTAATTAATGCAAATTGAATGTCTCAAGCCAATTTAAATCTATTTTGTTTTCGATTGTTAATAAAACTAAACCCAAACCAATTGCACCTTCCAAAAGGTTACTTTCTGGCCTGTATTGATTTGTGCTATTATCATACCATAAAAAATCTTCAAAATCATTGGTTTGTTTTTTTAAAGTTTCTAACCAAGAATTAATTTGAAAGTCATAATCAATTTGATATTTTTTTGATGCTAAATAAAATTGAACCAATATACCAGCCGAACCGTGACAAAAGCCAAAATCATTAACACCAGAATTTTCGAAATCTATTTTTGAGCTATTGTTCATTAAATCAATTGCTTCATCGATTATTATATTGTCGTTTAAATAAATACCAGTATTGTATAGTGCATTAGATACACCTAAATCACCTTGACACCAAGACATACGTGACGGTATTGCTCTATTGTCGCCTAGTGGTATAAAATTGGTATAAAACTGTTTTGATTGATTGTCGTATTCTTTATATTTATATAAAAAATCAACACAAACTTGGAGTGCTTTACTAATATCAATAGATAATTCTGAAAAATGTGTTTTCAAGTAAATTAAAAAATTTAAATAACTTGCTGCACCGTGAGCCAAACCTAGAGAGTAATAATCGCCTCGATCTTCATCTTTTTTTATTAAAACATTTTTGAAATCAAGATTTATTTTTTCAATAAAAGAAGTAGAGAATTTATTTAAAATTGCAATTATATTATCATTTTTATGTTTTTTATATCGTTCTATAAAATACATTGCTATTCCCATTGCTTCGTGCATATAGTCATATTCGTTGGCATTACAATGCAACTCGAAATCTTCTAGTAAAATTGAGTCGATGCTTTCAAAATATTCTTGGTCAATATCGACATTTTTGTTATAAAGTCTTAACAATGCCAAGCCATAACCAGCAATTCCAGAAGATAAATTTACAGAATTTTGATTCTCTTCAATCAATGCGTTAGTTTTTTCGATGATTGCTATTAGTTTTTCTTCAAAACCTTGGTCTGGAAAAGCCACATTCATTGAATCATAAAACAAAATAAACCCTGATAAGCCATCTAGTAAACCTACTCTTTGTTCAATAATAGAATTAGCCCAAATGCTTTTTTCGATTTTAAAAATTATTCCAATATTTTCCAAACCCATTTTGTTTTAAATGCTTAATTTTATTTCCCAGTTTCAATAAACTGCAACGCTCTTTCTAAAACCTCATCTCGACCCTCTTGAATGCCTTTTATGGTTGGTTTTACTTCAATGTCAGGCACAATGCCAATTCTTTGGGTTTCACGTCCATCGGGATAATAAACTCCTAGTCCCGTAAATTGTGTGTAAATCTGTTTAAACACTTGCAAATTACTAACATTACCATCTGCACCGCCAGTTTGACTGCCAATAATTGTTGTGTTGCCAGCAGTTTGAAAACCCATTGCAGTCCATTCTGGTTGACTAACAGCATCTTCGTTTAAAAGAATTATAACTTTACCTTTGTAATTTTCTGGATTCTCTTTTCCACAAGAATCAATTTGAGTCCATTTGTAACGACCTGGATAAGTCAAATCTGGATTGGTATAAATGACAAAAGGTTCTTCTTTATTATTTATAAAATTTGCAATCTCAAATAAAGTTCCATTTGGATAATTTCTCAAATCAAAAACTATTGCTTTTGTTGTTTTTAAATTTTCAACCATTTCGGGAATGTTTTTTTCTTTTAAAAGTCCCATATTAACATAACCTATATTATTAAGTAACAATTTGTATTTAGCTGCTCCTTTTTTATAATTAGGTTTGTTTCTCAAACTATATCTATTTTCATTTAAATCAACCCAATTTATGTTTTTGATTATATTTTTACCGTCAATTAAAAATTCTATTTTGATGGAATCATCTGTACCAGTTAGAATGGGTTCGGTAATTCTATTTAAAAAAGAAGATTCGTTAGAAGCACTTATTAAACTTCGTTTTTCTTCTATAATTTGTTTTATTTCTTTATCATTAATTTTGACTATTAAATCTCCTGTTTTTATTCCATCTGTTTTTACAATTGTACTGTCTAATATTTCGGTAACTATCATTTTCTCATCAATTATTTTTGTAATAATTGGCAAATGATGTTTTTTTATAACATCATATCTGTGAAACACAACGTGTGAATCATTTAGCCTAACTGTTAATTTTTGAAATGCTGTTAAAAACTCGTTTTCATTTTTAGCTTGAATAAAATTGGGTAACATTTCTCCTAAAGTTTTTTCCCACTTAATATCCATCAAATATTTATTTGGAAAAAAATATTCGATTAAATTCCAATACATGAACATTCCTAGAATTCTTTCATTTTTAAATTCATAATTATATGTTGAAAAATCTTCATTTTTAATAGATATTTGATTGGCTTGAAATACGTGAACATAATGTTGTAATCCTTGATGTCTATTTCTTTCTATAAATCGCAATTGTTTAGACAACTTTTTAGAAAATAGTTTATTTTTATCTATCCACGATAAGTCGAAATTTTTATCAAAATAAAGAGTATCTTTTGGTTCAATAATTGGTTCAATTTTTTTTATTTCTCCTAAAGATGTTATCCAGTTTTCGATAACCAAAGCAAAATCTTCACTTGTTTTGGCGGTTTCAATTTTAGGTAAAACCTCGAACAGTTGTTTGTCCCAGTTCAATTCGCCACCAGCAACTTTTGGATGATAATATTTCAAGAAACCCCAAACTTTGCAAGTTGCTGCCAATTTTTGGATTTCGGTAATCTTGTTTTGAGCAAATGCTAGTTGAGAAAAGATAAATATTAATGAGAGAATAATTTTTAACATATTTTTAAAATTTAAAAAGGTTTATTAAAACAAAAAAACAACTTTTAATTTAATAAAAGTTGTTTTCAATTTGAAAATTTTACAACCTAGTATTATTAATTATCTTTGATCACTTGGACAACTATGACACCAAGAAACATAAGGTCCTGATTGTTCATTGCAAGGTGTTGATGTTCTTAAACGACCACCATTAACATTTAACTTTTCTACTTTTGAGAGTTTTACTACTTTCAAATTTTTTAATTCTAACTTTTTCATAATTAACTTTTTAATTTATTAATAAATATTTTTTCATTAAAACTCTAAAAACCAATATTAAAAAAATCACGTGCACTTGAGATTAACAATAAAAGTAATCAAAACTTTAATTAAAACAAACCTAGGCAAATGTTAAATGTTAAAAAATGCTTTTTCGAGCAAAAAATATGCTAATTAAAGCATATTTATTACATTTGAAAAAAAATAATAACAAAATGGTCAAACAAAAATTGATAGACGAGAGAACCAAAAGGTTCACTCAAGCAGAATTTGCCTTTAGGCTTGGCATGGACACTTCTAACTACAACCGCCGAGAAAACGGTTTGACCAAAATATCCAAAAAAGAATGGGACAAAATGGCAAAAGAACTAAACGTAAAATTCGAAGAAATTTATGACCCAGAAGATGGCGTGTATGTTATAAATGGCGATTATGCGCACGGTAATTTTGGCAATAACCACACTTTTAACGCCAATTCTGAGTTTGTTTTCGAAACCTTAAAAAAATATATTACAAAACTCGAAGAAGAAAATGCTAGTTTGAAAGATGAGATTTTTGGGTTGAAGAAGTGAAATTTTTTATTGTATATTTGTTAATCAAAATGATATTGATATGCCAGAGATATGCAGGTTTTACGGAATAATTATACAAATGTTTTTTAACGACCATAATCCACCGCATTTTCATGTTGTTTATGGTGAGTTTAAAGTTGTTATTAATATTAATGACGAAATTGTCGAAGGATTTATGCCAAAAAGAGCTTTAAAACTCGTTTTTGAATGGATGGAATTACATAAAAATGAATTATTAGAAAATTGGGAATTAGCTCAAAATGGAGAACTTCCGAAAAAAATTGAACCTCTTAAATAGTGAATTATGAATTTAATTTGGATTACAAATGCAAAATATTTAAGAGATTACCTTATTGAAATTGAATTTAACAACAATAAAAAAGGTGTTGTTAATTTTGAAAATCTTTTAGATAAAAAAATCTTTGAGCCTCTAAAATCGGAAATATTTTTTCAGAAGTTTAAGATAAATTCTTGGACGATAGAATGGGAAAACGGTGCAGACTTCTCACCTGAATTTCTTCTAGATAAACTTAATGTTTAAAAACACTTATAAATGATCGAACCAAAAGGTTCACTCAAGCAGAATTTGCCTTTAGGCTTGGCATGGACACTTCTAACTACAACCGCTGAGAAAACGGTTTGACCAAAATATCCAAAAAAGAATGGGACAAAATGGCAAAAGAACTAAACGTAAAATTCGAAGAAATCTATGACCCAGAAGATGGAGTATATGTTATAAATGGCGATTATGCTCACGGTAATTTTGGCAATAACCATACTTTTAACGCCAATTCTGAGTTTGTTTTCGAAACCTTAAAAAAATATATTACAAAACTCGAAGAAGAAAATGCTAGTTTGAAAGAAGAAATCGCTTCTTTAAAAAAATAATTAATGGCAATCTTTAAAGACCGGTTTGATTAGTTTTTTTCGAAACCATGAAAATATACATCACAAAACTTGAACAATAAAATATTGGTTTAAAAGAGACAATTGTTGGGTCATGAAAGTGAAAACACTTAATTTTTAAACTAATTAGTTATTAATTTACAAATTAAAAGAATTCAGAATTTTTATATTTTGAATGTTTTGAAAATCTTTTAAGTTTTGAGTTATCAATGTGAAATTATTAACAATTGCTGTTGCAGCAATAATAGCATCTGGCAAATCGATTTTTCTGCTTTTTCGAATTGTAATTGTTTTTTGAACAACCTCTGGATCTAAATCAAAGACAATGGCATTTTCTATGAATATTTCTGTGATGTTTTTATCAGATAGGTTTTTAAAATTAAAACCTAAAATTTCCATTTGAGTAATGACAGATATATAACAATCTTCATCAATAAATTGATTAAGAAACTCAATCGATTTTATTGGAAGTGAATTACTTAAATAATGCACAACTACATTAGAGTCAAGTAAATACATTTAAGTTTGTTTATTTAATCGAATTTCCCAACTTTTTCTGCTTTGTTCAAAATCTTTAATCATTTCTGCGGCAGTTTCATTAGATAATTGTCCTACAAGTGCAGAGATTTTTTTTTTATTTTTTGGAATATCTATTAAATCATTTAATTCTAAATGCTTTTGACTTATAATTTTCCAATCATTCATCGGAATATAAACACCTGTGTTATTTCCTAAATCATCTTGTAAAACTTGAATTTTCATAACCTTTCGCTTTATCATACAAAATTAATAAAAAAAGTGAACTAAAATTTAATTTTAAAGTATTAAAAATAACAATTCCTATAAAACTTATTTTCAAGTGCGAATTTTAAAGCAAACCATAAACATTATCAAAAACGAATATTATAAAATGACAAAAGAACTAAATGTGAAATTCAAAGAAATTTATGACCCAGAAGACGGCGTGTATGTCGTTAATGGAGATCATGCATATGGTAATTTTTGAAAAAACCATAATTTTAACGTCAATTCTGAGTTTGTTTTTGAAACAATGAAAAAATATATTGCAAAAATAGAAGAGGAAAATGCTAGTTTGAAAGATGAAATTATTGGGTTGAAAAAGTGACCAATAAATTTACAAAATTTGAGAAATCTTATATAATATCTTCTTTTTGATGCCAAAATGCTAAAATAAAAACTTCGTCTTTAACGAAGATATAATAAATTCCATAAGGAAACTTATCAATCCAAAAAATTCTGACATTGTGATATTTAAATTGAAAACTCTCAAGATACTTTGAAATGTATTGAAAACCAATGTGTATTTCTAATTGTATTTTTTGAGCTAACGATATATTAAATGCTGAATAATAAGCAATAACATTTTCAATTTCAATAGAAGCATTAGTTTTGATTATGAATTTATAACTCATATTTAACTTTTTGATTATCTAAAAATTGAAATGCCTCTAAATCTTCATTAGGATTGTTTTTGTGGTCTAACAACCTTTTGTCTAGTTCTTTTTCTGATTATCTTTAATAATTATTGGTTCTATTTCGTGTAAAACAAAATTTTTGACTCTTTCAATTAAAGAAATGTCGTTAATATTTTGAATAACATTTATGAGAGAATATAAGTTTTATTGGTATTCAACACATCAACATTCCTCAAAATGTTTTTGATGTAATCATTAAATACAACACCAAACTAGAAGAAGACAACCAGTTGTAAAAAGAAGAAATTACAAGGAGTTATATAAAATTGTAGTTTAAAAAAGCAACCTTCGTTTTTAAATAGCGATTGTGAGATTTTTATGTATTTGTATTTAAAAATTAAATAAAATTCTTCTAAAAATTAATCCAGTTTTTATATTTTTGCAAAACTATGGCAAAACAAGAAGATTTATTTAAGAATGTGGTTTCGCATGCAAAAGAATACGGTTTTATTTTTCAATCAAGCGAAATATATGATGGTTTGAGTGCAGTTTATGACTACGGTCAAAACGGAGTCGAATTAAAGAAAAACATACGTGAATATTGGTGGAAATCGATGGTACAAATGCATGAAAACATTGTTGGTTTAGACGCTGCAATATTAATGCACCCAACAACCTGGAAAGCATCAGGTCACGTTGATGCTTTTAATGACCCATTAATCGACAACAAAGATTCGAAAAAAAGATACAGAGCCGACGTTTTGATCGAAGATTATGCAGAAAAACTAAATCAAAAAGCCGAGAAAGAAATTGAAAAAGCGGCAACTCGTTTTGGAGATGCTTTTAATCGCGAGGAATTTGTAACTACAAATCCACGAGTAATGGGATATTTGTCTCGCAAAAACGAAATTTTGGCTAGAATGGCAAAATCGTTAGGTGACGAAAACCTCGAAGATGTCAAAGCATTAATCGAAGAATTAGAAATTGCATGTCCAGAATCGGGTTCAAGAAATTGGACAGAAGTAAAGCAATTTAACCTAATGTTCGGTACAAAACTCGGAGCATCTGCAGAATCAGCAATGGATTTGTATTTGCGGCCAGAAACCGCTCAAGGAATTTTTGTTAACTTTTTGAATGTTCAAAAATCGGGTAGAATGAAAATTCCGTTTGGAATTGCACAAACAGGAAAAGCGTTTAGAAACGAAATCGTAGCAAGACAATTTATTTTCAGAATGCGAGAATTCGAACAAATGGAAATGCAATTTTTCGTCAAACCAGGCGAAGAGATGAAATGGTACGAATATTGGAAAAACGCTCGTTTGAATTGGCATTTATCTTTAGGATTAGGAAAAGAAAATTATCGTTTTCACGACCACGAAAAATTAGCGCATTACGCTAATGCTGCAGCTGATATCGAATTTAATTTTCCGTTTGGATTTAAAGAATTAGAAGGAATTCACTCAAGAACAGATTTTGATTTAAAAGCGCACGAACAATTTTCGGGTAAAAAACTACAATATTTCGACACCGAAACCAATGCCAATTACACGCCGTATGTTGTAGAAACTTCAGTTGGTTTAGATAGAATGTTTTTATCGGTTTTCGCTACTTCATTAAAAGAAGAAACGCTAGAAGATGGTTCAACAAGAACCGTTTTGCAATTGCCAAGTGTTTTGGCACCAACAAAAGCTGCAGTTTTGCCCTTAATAAAAAGAGACGGTTTGCCTGAAATTGCCAAAAAAATCATCGAAGATTTAAAATGGGATTTCAATGTGGCTTATGATGAAAAAGATGCTGTTGGAAGACGTTACAGGCGACAAGATGCTTTAGGAACACCATTTTGCATAACAGTCGACCATCAAACAATCGAAGATCAAACCGTAACAATTCGTCACAGAGATTCTATGAAACAAGATCGAGTTGCAATTTCAGAACTCAGAAATATTATCGACAACGAAGTTTCTATGAGAAACTGGTTAATGAAGTGTTAACATAAAAATATAAAAAAACCTTCCGTTATTTCTGGAAGGTTTTTTTATGTTCTAATTCTAAGAAATATATTTATTATGTGCTTCTAAAAAAGTATTCAGGAAAACCAAAACTGAATCTTTTTCTGATTTCAGAATTTTATCGTGATTAAAATCTCTTAATGATTCAAACTTATTTGATTTATCGTAATGGTTTTCATCAAAAGCCATAAAATATCCAGAAAAATATCTTTCGCTAATTTCTTTTTCATCAAAAGCAATAATATTTTTGTGTCTATTATCCGTTTTTATAATTTCAAATAAATCTAAAACTGCTTTTTTTTCTCCCTCAAGAACTTGAACAAATTCTCCGTTTTTGTGAAGTAAAATGCCTGAAATATTATTCGATCTATTCGATTTTTGTGATTTTATTAATAAATCATTCAAATCATAATCAGTTTTTAAATTACTGCTACTCAAATAAACTAATCTATACATAATAATATATTTTTATAAATTTTAATTAATCTTAAAAATAAATGAGTACGACAAATACCGAACTCATTTATAAATTAAACTTACTTTATTAGCTTAAACCTTGTTGCAATTCTGTTTTATATTTTCTCAAAACGCCTCTAGTCATTCCTAAATTAGCTTTAGATTTATCAACTGATAAGTATATCATGTATTGTTTGTTTGGTGAAATATCTAAAATATGTATTTGGGTTGTTAGTGTTATCAAAATATCTTCAATTTCGTTTCCGACAAGACCTAAACTTTCAACTGCTTTTAACTTAGCTTTTACAACTTCTATGTTATATGCCGCTGCTAATTCTACATCAAAATCAGGTTTATCGCTATAACTTCCGAAACATAAGCCTGTTTCTATTTCAACAACTGCTACGGCAATAAATCCAGTAACATTGGTTTTCATTTCGTTTAAAAAAACGGTAATCACATCTGTACTCATAATTTTCTATTTAGGGTTTTAATTTTTTAAATATTGGTTTTCAATTTAATTTTTTTGCTAATAATTCTGATTGGTGTAAGAACATTCCTAAATTTCCACCAGATTTTGCATTTAAAATCAAAATTTTTCCGTCGTTAATTTTAGCAAATATTATAATTCCGTCAGTTGTTTTAATCATTAATTGTTTTAACGAATCTTTTTCTAAATCTTCAAGATATTTATCGCACATTGACAAAATCGCTGAACTCATTGCCGCAATACTATCTGAATGGTCAACATTTACCGAAACAATTACTTCACCAAAATAGTTTGTTATCAATGCTGTTTCTGCATTATTTTGAACAAGAAATTCTTTTAGAATATTTTCGGTTTCTAACATAATGATTCTTACTTTTGTTTAACGTGAATTAAAATTGTTTATAAGATTGTTAATAATTTTTTGCAAACATACAATATTTATTTAACTTAGCAAAAAAAATATATTAATGAAATCAATCAATTATTTACAAGTTATTGCCGATATAGAAGTTAGAATGAATTTTTTCGATAAAAATAGAATTAACAAAAAGACTGTTAATGAAACATATTATTTTGAAGATACACCAGCAATAAAATTTGTTGAAAAAGAAAGTAAATTAACTATTGTAACTGAGGAACATGTCGAAAAAGATATAAAAATATTAGATTTTGTAAAATCAGACGATTTTTTTCTTACACCTGAAGAAATTGAAGCTAGAGAAAAATTAAAAGCTGATCAACAAATTGATTCCAAAAAAGAGGCAAAACAAAGTTTTTTTAAATCAATATCAAACTTTTTTGCTGATGATGAAAAAGAAAAGAAAAAAGAAAAGTTATTACAAAAACCAATCGAGAAAGCACAGCCTAAAAGCAATGATTTACCAATATTAGAGGTTGAGAAATTAGTTTCATTAGAATTCGAACCCATAAAATCAGATGAAGATATTCAAAAAGAAATCGAAATTAAAGCAGAAAAACTTAGATTAATTGAGGAAGAATTTAGAATTAAAGCCGAAAAAAGAGAAGATGAAGAAAGATTGTTAAATGAGCAAAAAAATGCAGTCGATAAAAATACAAACACTGATTTTAGAAAGAACAAAAGAAAGAAATAATTTTTAAAACTTGAATATTTTATTTGGTGTTATGCAATAATCAAGTAAAATATCATTTTCATAAACATCTGAAATTGAATTTTCAGGTTCAAAAAAACTCAAACCAATTTTTATAGTTTCACGTTTGCAATTTGATAAAAATATATCATAAAAACCTTTGCCATAACCAACTCGGTTTCCATTTACATCAAATGCCAGAAGTGGAATAAAAGCCACATCAATTTTCGAAACTGGAACTTCTCCCGAAGCGTCGGGATCATCTATTGGCTCTGGAATATTGAACTCATTTTTCTTGATTTTGGTATTATCGGTCAATAAATAATGAGTCATTTCGAGCGTTGTAAAATTCGATTTCGAGATTACAATTTCTTTGTCTTTTCCTTGTAACAAATGCAAAATAAATTCTGTATTCACTTCGTTTTGAGAAGTTATTGGTAAAAAAACATGAAAATAAGTTTTATTCCAAATGTCTAATTTCAGGACTTGGTTCGCAATTGCAATTGACATTTCATCAATAGCATGTTTATCAAGTGCAAGTCTTAATTCTTTATACTTTTGTCTTAATTCTTTTTTATTCGCCATCACCAAAAGTATTCGATAAATGATAAATTGCATCACCCTCATAAACAATCGGCGAATGATTGGCATTGATTACATAACCATTATTTGGTGCTTTGACTTTTTGTTCGAACTTTCCGAATGGATCAGTAATTGTTCCTAAAACTGTTCCTTTTTCGATAAAACTTCCAACAAAATTATTATCGTGAAACAAACCCGAACATTTGGCACGCAACCAACCCGATTTGTCCAAATAAATAGTTTTCGTTAATTGATGTACAATTTTGTGTTTTTCGTTCAACATTCCAAGATGATGCAACAATCTTTTGGTACCATTTACTCCTTCCAAAGCAATTTGATTGTTAATATCTAATGATTTTCCACCTTCAAAAAGCAACATTTTTACATTCATTTTATCAGATGAATTTCTAAACGAACCAGCAATATTTTTAGAATATAATGTAAAAGGTGCATCAAAAATATCGGCGAGTTTTTTTAATTCTGGGTTGTTAGGAGCAATTCGAATTTGTGGAGCATTGAATCTGCTTGCGCCACCAGCGTGAAAATCAATCGCAAAATCAACAACTGGCATAATTTCTTTTAAGATATGAAATGCAAATCGGCTTGCCAATGAACCAGTTTTGCTGCCTGGAAAAACCCGATTCAAATCGCGACCATCAGGAAATTCTCGAGATTTATTTACAAATCCGAACATGTTTATTATTGGAATACATATAATAGTACCAATTTTCGGCTTGTTTATTTTCTGGATAATAACTTGTCGCACAATTTCTACACCGTTAATTTCATCGCCGTGAATGCCAGCCGAAAGCAAAACAACTGGTCCATCAATCTTAGAACGTTCAATAATTACAGGGATTTTTAACTTGGTTGTTGAGTGCAAGCGTGCAATTTCCATATCGATGGTTTTGCTTTCGCCAGCCAAAATTGTTTCGCCAAGAATAGTTATTGCTCCAGTTTTTTTCATTTGATAAAATTAATTTTTAAATGTAGCAATAATATTTGAAATGTGTAAATTTGTAGAAAAAGTTTCAATGTCAATTGCAATGACAATTTCAATTGCAATGAGAATATCAAAAATCAACATCAAACATCAAAAATAGTTAATTTACATTCTGAAATCTTTATGACAGAAAACCTTCAACTTCAAATACAATCGTTGCCAGATAATCCTGGTGTGTATCAATATTATGATAAAGAAGACAAAATTTTGTATGTCGGAAAAGCCAAAAATCTCAAGAAACGAGTCGCATCGTATTTCAATAAAATTCACGATACTGCCAAAACCAATGTTTTAGTTAAGAAAATTGTAACCATAAAACACATTGTCGTTCCAACAGAAACCGATGCACTATTGTTGGAAAATAATTTAATAAAAACCTTGCAACCACGATACAACGTCTTGCTTCGTGATGATAAAACTTATCCTTGGATTTGCATCAAAAAAGAACCGTTTTCTAGAATTTTCCCGACTCGAAAAATGGTCAAAGACGGCTCGGAATATTTTGGACCCTACACAAGTTTTAAAACCGTTGGCGTGATTCTGGATTTAATAAAAGAGCTGTATCCATTAAGAACTTGCAATTTCGATTTGACTCATAATAATATTGAACATAATAAATTCAAAGTGTGTTTAGAATATCATATTGGCAATTGCAAAGGACCATGCGAAGGACACGAAAGTTTGGAAAACTATCAAACTCAGATAAATGCCATTCGAGAAATTCTAAAAGGAAATTTCAAAGAATCGATGAAAGATTTCAAACGAGTTATGACCGATTTGGCAACCAATATGCATTTTGAAGAAGCTCAAAAAATCAAAGAAAAAATCGAAATTCTAGAGAATTATCAATCTCGATCTACGATTATTAATCCAAAAATATCCAATATCGATGTTTTTTCAATTGTTTCTGATGAAGCAGCTGCATTTATCAACTTTTTGCAAATCAATCACGGCTCGATTATTCGGTCGCATACGATGGAAATCAAGAAAAAACTCGACGAATCAGACAAAGAATTATTAGAATTGGCAATAATTGAACTTCGAGAACGTTTTCAATTATTGTCACGAGAAATAATTGTACCATTCGAAGTCGATTTGGGCAATCCCGAAATTTCAGGACTAAAAATAACAATTCCGCAACTTGGCGATAAAAAACAAATTTTAGATTTGTCCATTAGAAACGCCAAATTTTTTAGAATTGACCAATTAAAACAACTTCAAATTGTTGATCCAGAACGCCACGTGAACCGAATTATGGCACAAATGCAAAAAGATTTGCGATTGACGGTCGAACCAAGACATATAGAATGTTTCGACAACTCGAATATTCAAGGAACAAACCCAGTTGCGGCTTGTGTGGTTTTTAAAGACGGAAAACCTAGTAAAAAAGATTATAGACATTTTAACATAAAAACTGTCGAAGGTCCAAACGATTTTGCCAGTATGGAAGAAGTTGTTTACCGAAGATACAAACGATTACTCGATGAAAATCAACCTTTGCCAAACCTAATAATCATTGATGGTGGAAAAGGTCAATTGTCATCGGCATTAAAAATTATGGACGAACTCGATTTGCGAGGAAAAATTGCCATAATCGGTATCGCAAAACGACTCGAAGAATTGTTTTATCCAGGCGATTCGGTGCCATTATATTTAGATAAAAAGTCAGAAACGTTAAAAGTTATTCAGCAATTGCGAAACGAAGCGCACCGATTCGGAATCACGTTTCATAGAGACAAACGCAGTAAAGCATCGCTAGTTTCATCCATAGATAACATTCCAGGAATTGGCGAAAAAACTATGGAAACGTTAATAAAACATTTCAAATCGGTAAAAAGACTTAAATTAGCAACAGAAAAAGACATTGAAGCCGTTGTTGGATTGTCAAGAGCAAAAAAAATTATAGAATTTTATAAAGTATGAAAAAGTGATCAGTATTCAGTTTTCAATATTTAGTATTCAGTTTTCAGTTGCGGTTTTTGGTTGCAGTTTCCATTCATTTAGAAATCTGCAATCTAAAATCTGCAATCTAAAATCTGCAATCTTTTTTTCTTTATTCTTATTTCTATGTTCAAACATTTCTTTTTCTCAAGA
>JAYTMQ010000082.1:0-16848 GCA_043728355.1 Bacteroidota bacterium | reverse complement strand
ACTCAAAAATTACAGTATATTACCCCGATTTTAGGATTAAATTACAAGCAATTTATGTTCTCTTACACTTATTCTTATTTAGCAGGAAAAGTAAATTTTGACAACGCAGGTTTTCATCAGCTTACAATTGGAGCAAATCTTTTTTGTAAACCAGAAAAATACGAGTGTAATTGCCCAGCTAATAATTAATAATTTATGCCCTCGGTTATCGAGGGTTTTTTTTATAAAAAATTTTTTATGTTAATAAAACAAGTAAACGGAAAATCACCAAACATTCCAGAAGATTGCTATGTTGCCGAAAATGCAACAATTATTGGCGATGTAAGTTTCGGAGAAAAATGCAGCGTTTGGTTCAATGCAGTTATTAGAGGCGATGTTAATTCTATAACTATCGGAAATAAAGTCAATATTCAAGATGGAGCAGTAATTCACTGCACTTATCAAAAACACGCTACCGAAATAGGAAATAATGTTTCAATAGGTCACAATGCAATTGTACACGGTTGCAAAATAGAAGACAATGTTTTGATTGGAATGGGAGCAATCGTTATGGACAATTGTTTGGTAAAAAGCAATTCGATAGTTGCTGCTGGTGCAGTTGTAACCCAAAATACAATTATTGAATCAGGTAGCATTTGGGCTGGAGTTCCAGCTAAAAAAGTCAAAGACATCAACGAATCTGACTTTGCAGGCGAAATTGATAGAATATCTACTAATTATGTAATGTATTCGAGTTGGTTAAAATAATTTATATTCTGATTTGTATTTATTATTCAAAATTTCATTCAAAACAACAGGATTTGAATTTGTATAAAAAACCTTTTTTGACAAATTATTTTCTGAAGCAAAACCAGATATTTTCGACAAGACATTTTTTGTTTGAATTGCAACTGCTTCACCAGAGTCAATAATTTGAATGTTTTTGGGTAATATCTTTCGAATTTGAGGAATCAAATATGGATAATGGCTGCAACCCAAAACCAAAAAATCAATATTTTTTTTAATCATAGGTTTTAAATAGGTCTGTAAAAGTTTAAAAGTTTCTTCAGAGTCAATATTACCATCTTCAATTAGATTTACAAGATTATGCCCAACTTGTTCAATAATAGTAGTTTCATGAAATAGTTCTATATTTTTATTAAACAATTCGCTATTTAATGTTCCAGCTGTAGCCAAAATTCCAATAGTTTGAGTTTTAGAATTATTGGCAGCAGGCTTAATTGCTGGTTCAATTCCAATAAAAGGAATGTCATATTTGGCACGTAATTCTTTAATTGCATTTGTAGTAGCAGTATTACAAGCAACAACAATAATTTTACAATTTAAATCCAAAAGTAATTCGGTATTTTTAAAACATAATTGAATAATCTCTTCCTTAGATTTCTGACCATAAGGTGCGTTTTTGCTATCGGCTAAATATATTGTGTTTTCATCTGGCAGCAATTCGTTAATAGCTTTCCAAATAGATGTGCCACCAATACCTGAGTCAAAAAGACCAATCGGATTGTTATTTTCCATATCACAAATATAAAAAAAGATGAAATATAATTAACCATAAAAAGGTATTTTAATAAATCAATAACATTTATTTTTTTAAATTAAATAAATTTAAATTTGTTCGAATTCTTTAAAAAATTCAAAAATATCTTAGTTTTGATTTTCCAAAATTTATAAATGCTCAAAATTTTAAAATATTTAATCACAATTCGATTCAGAAAAATTTTTGCAAAAGATGATTTTTTTGCGATTTGTCTTTTGGTTTTTGTAATTACAGTTTCAAGTTACTTTTTCAATCTAAATTATAACAAAAATATAAATTATTTAGGATTTTTAATTTTAATAATAATCGGAATTCAGATAGATAGAAAAGATATTGAATTTATTAAATTGAATAAAAATTATCGCATAATTTTGTTTTTGGAATATTGTATTTTAAGTTTACCCGTATTAATTTTACTGGCTTTGAATAACAAATTAATTTATTTAATTGTTTTTTTAATTTCATTATTTGCCATCACATTTTTGAGAAGTATAAGTTCGAAAGTAATAAAATATCCGTTCAAAATGTTTGATGTTTTTTGGACAATTTCATTCCGAAAATACAATTTACTTTTGCTGATACCAGTTCTAGCATTGGTGGTTTTTATGGGTTACAAATATCAAAATCCTAATTTACAATATGCAGTTTTATTGATTTTAGGAGCTATTTTATGTATTCCAACTAGCGAAAGAGAAAAAATTCATTTTATAAAAGCAAGTTCATTTATTGGCAAGGACTATTTGTGGCAACAAATAAAAACTATTCTTTATAATTCGATTTTTGTATTAATTCCAATTGCTCTAGTTTTTTTAGTTTTACAAGAATTTAAAATGTTGTTTTTTATTCCGTTATTGCTTTTATTTCCAATCGTAAACTTATTATTCAAATATGTTTTTTTTGATAGAATAATTGTTCACAATATATTTTTTGCAACATTTTTAGGATTTTTAATTTATGGTTTTCCTTTATTATTTATTCCAATATTATACTTTAAAGCCATCAAAAATTTAAAAATCATTCAGAATGCTTAACATACAAATTTCAGAAAAACGATTCGGTTCAAAAACCATTCTAGAAAGCATTAATTTAGAAATTCTAGAAAACGGAATTTATGGATTTGTAGGCAAAAATGGACAAGGAAAAACAACTTTGTTCAAATGTGTTTTAGGTTTAACAGAATTTGAGGGCAAAATAACACTCAACTCTGAAAGATTAATTATAAAAAATATAACTTGGTGTCCGACTGAACCCGATTTGTATAATGAATTAACCGCTAAAGAATTTTATGATTTTTATAGAGAATTAACCAATTCCAAAATCTCAAATGCAAATTTATTGTTTGATGTGCCAGTAAATCAATTGATAAAAGAGTTTTCTACAGGAATGAAAAAGAAAACCTATTTGAATGCAATTTTTCAAAACGAACATCAAATTTATATTCTCGACGAGCCATTTAACGGATTGGATCTTGAATCGAATTATATTTTAATGAATTTCTTGAAACAAAAAAGTGAAAAAAGCATCGTATTAATCTCTTCTCATATTCTCGAAATATTGTACAACAATTGCAAATCGATTTTTATTATTAAAAACAAAAATAGTCATGTTTTTCCAAAAGAAAATTTTAATCTAATTGAATCAAAATTATTCGATTTATAATCTAAAACTTGTAAAAATCAGTTTTTAAGTAGTAATTTGTACTTTTAAATTTTGAATTCAATAAATGAAAAAATTACACCTATATATATATCTGATTTTTATCTGCTTGACAGCAAATGCACAAATTGCAGATAAATCGGGCGATGTTTTCCCTAAATTTGGTAGTTGCAAAACACAGGTCGGCAAAGATTTAGAAAATTGCTTTTACACAAATGTTCAAGATTTTGTGTTTAATAAATTTAAAATTCCAGAAAACCTTAATTCATATAAAGGAAACGTGATTGTGCTTTTTGAAGTTGATATAAATGGCAAATTCAAAACAATTTATATCGATTCTAACGAAAAATCTTTGCAAGACGAAAGCAAACGTGTTTTTGAAACAATGCCAATAATCGTTCCACCGACTTACAACGGCAATCCAACTTATTCTAAATACACCATCAAAATTGCAATTCCATTAAGATCCTCTTTACAAATTGCAAAAGAAAGTCTCGAAGAAAAAGTCAAATACGAATCAAGCCAAGCCTATAAACGCAATAAAGAATTAACCGAATTTGATAGTATTGTTTATAAAAAATTCAAAAATCCACAATTCGAAAGTCATTTGAATGTACTTTTTTCTCATTCGCTTTATGCGCAATTTGACGGTTCGTTAAACCAAGTTGGAAGCAATAATCATACGGGTTCAAAACCATTTTCGTATGCAGAAGTTACAAAATATTATGACTTGAATGCAGTTAATTTAAAGAATGCTAAAACTCCAACAAGTTGGTTTACAAAAAAATTGTGGAACGAAAATTTAGTCGAAATTCAAGGCGACGGTTATTGGTTTACTTTCAATCCAATTTTAGATTTGCAAGTAGGAAAAAGTGTTTCTAAAAATTCTAAATCTACATTTATCAATACCCGAGGCATACAGTTTCAAGGTGGATTGGGCAAACAAATTAATTTTTCGACTACTATTTTCGAAAGCCAAGGTAATTTTGCGGGTTATTATAATGAATATGCTAATTCAATTCGAGCAAATTCCACTGTTCCAGCGCCACCAAATTTAATTACTGGCGATCCAGCAATTGTTCCAGGAATAGGTATTGCAAAAGGATTTAAAACCGACAGCTATGATTTTCCTTCTGCCGAAGCCAATTTGACATTTACACCAAACCAATTTTTTAGTATGCAATTGGGTTATGGACGCAATTTTATTGGCGATGGATACCGTTCTTTACTGCAAAGCGATGGTGCAAGTCCGTATCCGTTTTTTAAATTGAACACCAATTTTTGGAAAATAAAATACACCAATACTTATATGTTCTTGAAAGATGTTCGAGCAGATGCAACTTTAGAAAAAACCTATTCTACCAAATATATTGCCAATCATTATCTGAGTTGGAATTTATCTAAAAGAATGAATATTGGACTTTTCGAATCAGTTATTTGGTCCAATACAAACAGTCGTGGATTTGATGTCAATTTTTTAAATCCTATCATTTTTTATAGAACTGTCGAGTTTGCTTCATCAGCAAGAACCGGAAATGCAGTACTTGGACTGACTGCGAAATACAAATTTAACAACCAAATTAATTGTTACGGACAATTTATATTAGACGAATTTTCGTTAGAAGATGTTAATAATGTTTCAGGAAGTTGGAAAAATAAATTTGGTTACCAAATAGGAGCGAAGTACTACAATGCGTTTAATATCAATAATTTGTATTTGCAATTAGAATACAATTATGTGCGACCTTATGTTTATTCGCATTTAAGTGCATCGACCAATTATGGTCACAATAACCAAAATTTAGGACACCAATGGGGCGGCAATTTTCAAGAATTAATTTTACTTTCAAGATATTATAAAGGTCGATATTTTGCTGATGCTAAATTTACTTTTGCAAAACGGGGACTCGATTTTGACCCAGCGATTGATAATAACAATTATGGAAGCAACATTTATAGAAGTTACAACGAAACAAGACCTTTTGATAGCAATGTTGTTGTTGGACAAGGCAACAAAACCGATGTTTTTATAGCCGATATTCAAGCAGGATATTTGATAAACCCAAATTGCAATCTCAAACTTTTTGGTAGTTTTATTTACAGAAGTTTTAATCCTTTGCAAAACACACCAACATTAACCAAAGAAAACACGAGTTGGTTTTCATTAGGAATTCGGAGTGACGTTTTTAATTGGTATTTTGATTATTAGAATCTATTTTTTTGATAAATACTTTAACAAAAAAATCTAAAATGTCCAACCCTAAAACAACAATGTTATTTGTATATTTGCAAAAAATTAAAGCAATACAATTTCATTGAATAATTCTGTAGCAACATTATCGGTAAAATCAATTTTTATAGATTTCAAGGCAATTACTAAAGCTGGATTGGCAATAAGTGTTGTTTTTTCGTCGATTGCTGGTTATTTATTGGGGTTTTCTAAAGATTATCCATTCGATTGGCAAGTACTTTTAGTTTTAATAATTGGCGGATATTGTATGGTTGGCGCATCAAACGCATTCAACCAAATTATCGAAAAAGATTTAGATGCATTGATGGACAGAACAAAAAATCGTCCAATTCCATCAGGAAGAATGTCAAGTAAAATCGCTCTTACTATCGCTGTTTTATTAACAATAATTGGAATTACTTTATTATATACAATCAACGCCAAAACAGCAATGTTTGGCGCAATTTCAATTTTTTTATACACGAGTGTTTATACTCCTCTAAAAACCATAACATCATTATCGGTTTTTGTAGGTGCATTTCCTGGCGCAATCCCGTTTATGTTGGGTTGGGTTGCTGCAACAGGTAATTTTGGAATCGAAGCTGGAACGTTGTTTTTAATTCAATTTTTCTGGCAATTTCCACATTTTTGGGCAATTGGTTGGTTTTTATATGATGATTATGAAAAAGGTGGTTTTTTTATGCTTCCAACAGGCAAAAAAGACAATTCTACTGCTTTGCAAGTCATATTATATACAGTTTGGTTAATAATTGCCTCGCTTTTGCCATCATTTGGTTATACAGGAAAATTATTTTTAACGCCAATAGCTTCGGCATTGATTTTATTTATAGGTTTAGTAATGTTGTTTTTTGCTGTCAAATTATACCAAATCCGTACATCTGCGGCAGCAAAAAAATTGTTATTGGCAAGTATAGCCTATATTACAGCTTTACAAATTATATTTATTTTAGACAAATTTATTAGATAATTATGGAAAAAATGACCGCTTTAGAACACAAAGCAAGAACCGATAGATCATATAAATTATTACTTTTGGTAGCAATGGTCAGTATGATTATGATTTTCGCAGGATTAACAAGTGCGTTCGTAGTTAGTAAATCTCGTGGCGATTGGATGAAAGATTTTCAATTACCATCGGCATTTTTTTGGAGTACAGCAGTAATATTAATAAGTAGTTTGACTTTTCATTTGTCTAAAGTTGCCATTCGCAAAGACGACAGAAAACAAACCTCGATGTGGCTCTTGATTACTTTGGCTTTAGGTATTTTGTTTGTTTATTTACAAATCCAAGGATTTGGACAAATTGTTGCCGATGGACATTATTTCACGGGTCGCCAAAGTAATGTAACAACCACTTTTTTGTTTGTTTTGGCAACTGTTCACCTTTTTCACTTGTTTGCAGGTGTGTTTTCTTTACTAATTATTATTTTTAAACATTTTAAATTAAAGTACAATTCGGCGCAATATCTTGGTATTGAGCTAGGTGTAATGTTTTGGCATTTCTTAGATTTACTTTGGTTGTATTTATTTTTGTTTTTATATTTCTTTAAATAAAATAAAAATGTAAATTTGTGAACTTTTTAACGATTAATATTTATGTCAAAGACAGATACTACAAATTATAACGAAGAAAAAACTTGGGACGGTGGAAACGAACCTATGGGTGTAAATTATGGCAAAATGATGATGTGGTTTTTCATTGTTTCTGATGCTTTAACATTTACTGGATTTCTTGCAGCTTACGGATTTTCTAGATTCAAATTTATTGAAACTTGGCCATTAGCCGATCAAGTTTTTAATCATTTTCCTTTTTTACACGGTCAGGATATGCCGATGCTTTATGTTGCATTGATGACATTTATTCTTATTGGTTCGTCAGTAACCATGGTACTCGCCGTAGATGCTGGTCATAACATGAACAAAACAAAAGTTACTTTTTATATGTTTCTAACTATTATAGGTGGTTTTATTTTTCTTGGATCTCAAGCTTGGGAATGGAAAAATTTTATCAAAGGAGAGTTTGGAGCAATTGAAACGCAAGGCGGAAGTATTTTACAATTTGTTGACACAAAAGGACATAGAGTTAAACTAGAAGATTTTGTAAAACAATTGCCAACAGACGAGCGCGAACAATTAACACCTGCCAAAGGTCGTTGGTTTATGGAAGAAGGTTCGTTGCCAACCTATTCGGTTGTCGAAGTTCAAGAGGCATTTGCAAAACGTCCAGATTTATTAGTTAGAACAGAAGTTATCACCGATAAAAAAGAAAAAACAATACTTTCTAGAAAAGATTCTGATAAAATGATGGCAAGCGCAGCTTATGTTGTAGAAGGTGCTAATCTTGTTCGTAACGAATATGGCAGCAAATTGTTTGCAGATTTTTTCTTTTTTATAACAGGTTTTCACGGTTTTCACGTATTTACAGGAGTATTAATCAATATTATCATATTTTTTAATGTAATTCTAGGTACTTACGAAAAACGAAGAAGTTACGAAATGGTAGAAAAAGTTGGGCTTTATTGGCACTTTGTCGATTTAGTTTGGGTTTTCGTTTTTACATTCTTCTATTTAGTTTAATAATATATATTACAAAATATGTCACACGCACACGAACACGTATCAAACACCAAAAGAATCTGGTTTGTATTCATTTTATTATCAGTAATTACAACGGTCGAAGTTATATTTGGATTAATAAAACCAGAAGTTTTATATTTCAATAACTTGTTACACATGAACTTATTAAACTGGTTGTTTATTGTCCTTACTTTGGTAAAAGCTTATTATATTGTTTGGGCTTTTATGCACATGGAAGGCGAGAAATCAAATTTTCGTTGGGCAGTAGTTGCTCCACTAATTTTCTTAATTTTGTACCTAATTTTGATAGTATTAATAGAAGGAAATTATATATTCGAAGTATTTAAAAATTCTACCATTAAATGGAATTTTTAACACAATATTAAATAAAATTAAAGCTACGTTCTGCGTAGCTTTTTTTATTTTTGTATTATAATTATTAAAGTGATATTCATTTATTAAAAAGATTTTCTTTTTTAGTAAAATGAGATAAATCTGTGAAATTTGTGAAATATGTATCTAAAATAAATGAAAAAATTTGCTGTTTTATTCGTACTCTTTGTATTGCCAATAGTGGCTTATTTGTTTTTTGCTTCTGGCGTTAATAATTTTGGAAAATTGCCTACAATTACCAAGTCGGTTCAAGATTTGTCAGGTTTTAAATCAATGAATGGCGAAAAGGTTACTTTGAATAATAAAATAACAATTCTCTCATTCACAGGAAGTGAACCAATAATTAATCAAGGTAATTATTTTAATTTTACAGAACAAATTTACGATAGAAACAAAACTTTTACTGATTTTCAGGTTGTACTTATAACACCCAATGGTACTGAAGAAAAAGCAAGAGAATTGATCAAAAGATTGTCTCAATTGACAGATGTTTCGGGTTGGCACATTCTTTTTGGAACAAATGACCAGATTCAAACTTATTACAACAGCTTCAAACTAAAAGAAAAACTTAATTCAGATTTAGGAAGCAAATTTGTACATATAATAGACAAAAAACGTAATCTTCGAGGCAGAAATGACGAAAAGAAATATAAAGAAGGTTACAATACTTTTTCACCATCAGATTTGCACAACGAAATGACTGACGATGTAAAAATTATTTTAGCCGAATATCGATTTGCATTAAAGCGAAATAATAACAAACGAAAGATTTAATATTCGAAAACTAATTTCTAATGAAAAACAAATCATACATAGGCATATCATTCATTATTTTATTGTTTGGAATTTATGCCATTCCAAAAATAATTTCTCGAATAAAAAATGGCGATGTTGTAAAAGGAAGTAGCTTAGATAATGTTTCTAATTCAAACAAATCGAATGATTTATATAAAGTCGGTTCAGTTCCAAAATTCGAATTGACTAACCAAAATGCCGAAAAAATATCAAATGCTGATTATTTAGGCAAAGTTTATGTAGTTGAATTTTTCTTTACAACTTGTCCATCAATTTGTCCAAAGATGAACAAAAATATGTTAGAAATTCAAAATAAATTTTTTGGAAATCCAAATTTTGGTGTAGCATCTATTTCTATTAATCCAGAATACGACACAGCCGAAGTTTTGAAATCTCACGCAAAATTAATTGGTGCAACAGCAAAAAATTGGCATTTTTTGACTGGCGATAAAAAATATATTATGGATTTGTCGTACAAAGGTTTTAATCTTTATGCTGGCGAAAATGCAAAAGTCGCAGGCGGATTCGAACATTCTGGACTTTTTGCTTTGGTAGATAAAAAAGGGAATATCCGTTGTCGGTATGATGATTTTGGGAATCCTACAGTTTATTACGACGGATTAGAACAAGCTGGAGTTAAGGCAATTATGCAAGATATTACAATATTATTAGAAGAATAAAAATGACAAATAACAATTTGCAAGAAAACAATTCGGTAGAAAAAAAATACAATATATGGATAGTAATTTTATCGATATTGATACCACTTGCAGTAGCGATTTTATTGACAGTACGATTAAAAGATTTTGGAATAAATCCTGAACCGATGCACTTTTTACCGCCGATTTACGCAACAATAAATGGTTTGACAGGAATTATTTTGATTATTGCTGTAATTGCAATTAAAAATGGAAATAGAAAATTGCACGAAAATTTAATGAAATTTGCTATTGCACTTTCAGTAGGATTTTTGGTTTTATACATTGCTTATCATTTAACTACCGATGCTACCAAATATGGTGGAACAGGAATTTCTAGAACAGTTTACTTTGTTTTATTAGCATCGCATATTATTTTGTCAATAGTTACAATTCCATTAGTATTAGTCAGTTACGTTCGTGCTTTGGCAGAAAAATTCGATAAACACAAACAATTGACTCGATACACTTTTCCGATTTGGTTGTATGTAACCGTGACTGGCGTGATTGTTTATTTGATGATTTCTCCTTATTATCCGGTTTAGATTTAGAATTAATATGAAAAAATTAAGAATTAAGAATTTAGAATTTAATACCAAGATTTCAAATTTTAAGAAATTGTCTTTGGTTATCTTTACTTTGTTTTTTAATTTTTCGATTAATGCGCAATGTGCAATGTGTCGCGCCAGCCTAGAAGGTGAAGGAAATGCCAAAAAAGCTGAAGCTGTTAATGACGGAATAGTTTACTTGATGGTTATTCCTTATATTTTAGCAGGATTTGTTGCAATTATAATTTATAGAATGTACAGTTCTCGTAAAAAAACCATTTAATTTTTGGTTCAAGAAATAAAAATTCAATTCCGAAAAAATAGATATTGGATTTTTTATGAAAACTGAAATTTTACTTCAACCCGTCAATATTCACATTGACATTGCCTTTTACTTTTACAAAAGCAATAATTCCTTTATTTGTCAATTGAATTTTCTGAAAATCTATATTTTCAATTTTTCCATTTACAAAAACACCTGGCATCGGAGAGAAATTATTCAAATAAGTTGCCATACTTTTCTTTGCCTCGTCAAGATTTGGAGTAATAGAATAACGACAAGTTTTTTGAATTTTCTTCAGAATTACACCTTGAGCCAACCAATTAGCAGATCGCATCAATCGGCTTTTTGTGTCCAAAGCATATTCTAATTGATCAAAATATATTTCTTTGGTTTCGGCATTATATTGAGGAAAACCCATTAAATATATTGTTCCGTTTATAGTTCCTAACATGTCCAATGCGATAACCATTTTACCTGCTTTGTGCCAAATATCTACTTTTTGAATTGTCACTTTTTTGGATCCATCACCAAAAGTTTGACCAACAAAATTTTTAGTTATAATTCTCGATGCATCAGCATAAGTTGAAACCGCAACAATATTTGCAGAAACGTCATCAGGCATTTTCGAAACGGGTTTCAATATTATTTTATCTTTATCGAATTTCATTTCGGGTTTAATGCCAATAAGAGTTTCCATATTGCATTTCATTCCCATTTGTAAAGCAATATTTTCTTTAACTATTTTAGCTTCAGTGGTATAAATTTCTGCAGGAACAATTCTCAACCAACTCTGGTAAGCTGTGTTCATTTCGAATGGTGTACAAATTTTTTGCATAGCATCAAGAACATTAGGTTTAAAATCCATTGCTTTTGAGATGCTTTCGTCGATTTTCTTTTCTATTTTAGAACGAAAAATGCTTACAGCAGGATTTATAAGATAAGTAATTGGCATGTTTTTGCCAAGAATTGACATGGTTGGCGAATCATTCCAATCGATTTTTTCGAGTTTGGTATTTGTGTTTACCTTCCAATTTGTTAGACTAACATCGCTGAGCAAAGTTACCACTCCATTAAGATTAAACTCTTTGGTGTCACGCAAATCAACACCCAATTTATTAACGCCATATCGATATTTAGCAATAACTTTAAGTGGCAACACGGTTTTAATTTTTCCATCAAGATTAGTAATCGTTATTGGCGAAAGTTTCCAAACTTTCATCTCGATATCATCGTCATCTATATTGTTGTCTTCATAAATTAATCCTGTCAAAAGTCCATTTGTTTTGTTTTCGATGTCTTTTAATTTAATCGAAATAGGCATATTTATATAAGAATAGGCATTCTCATAAATCAACGGAGCAGCATCATCTGGCTCTGGTTTCATCGATTCGATTTTTGCAGTTGTTCCGCAGCTTGTTGCAATAATAAGTAGTATAATTGCTGTTATAAATAACGCTATTTTCATTTAATAAATGTTTTATGTGATTTAATAATTATTTAAAACAAGATTTCCGTCGGCTATAATTTTGGCATTAGAGGTTCCAATTCTTTTAACACCAAGTTTAATCATTTGTTCGGCTTGTTGCAAATTTTTAATTCCGCCAGCAGCTTTTATTGGCAACGGAGATGCATTTTCGATCATCATTACTATCGCATCAAAAGTTGCGCCATTAGGCAAATTATTTTTAGTTTTAAAAAAACCCGTTGATGATTTTACAAAAATATGAGCAAAATTTTCTTCTTTGAAATTCGAAATCACCAAGTTTTTTATCAACACAGAAAGTTGAATAATTTGTTTATTGTTCAACGCTGCAACTTCAATAATCCATTTTATGGTTTTGTTGTTGTCAATTGCTAATCTTGTGCATTCTAAAATTTCTAACTTGACAATATCAATTTGTTTCTTTTTAAAAGCTTTATAGTTAACTACAAAATCTAAATCATCAACACCATCAAGAATGGCTTTTTTGGCTTGTTTTAATTTTTTTTCGAGACCACCTTTGCCTTTCGGAAAATCTATAACGGTTCCAATTTGCAGCTTCGAATTGCTTTCTAAAATAGTTTTATATGCTAGCAAAACATGTTTTGGACGAATCATTATTAATTTAAAATTTTCGTCAATTGCTTCTTGAACATACGATTTTACTAAATCAATATCTTGTTCATCGCTAATTCCTGCTTGATTGGCAGTTTTTAGATATGTAGAATCTAAATATTGTTTTATACTCATTTTGTAAAAATAAAAAATACCATCGAAATGAGATTGTTTTTTGTGAAAATAATTTTTGTTACTAGCTTTAATAAAAAAAAATGGCTACGGTTTAAATAATATATTTGTTTTCAGTTTATTTCGCCACAGATTTAAAGGATTTCAAAGATTTTCTTCATTTTAGTGAAAAAAATCTGTGCTAATCTGTGTAATCAGTGGCATAAAAAAAGCATACGCTTATCAGACTAAAGCCAAAAAAATGTAATTAATTAATTGTTGTAGCTTTTTGTTTTGTTTGCTTGTGTTACTAGGTACAGATTGAAATCTGCGCTATCTGTTAGAAAAATTAAAACTTTAGAATTCTAAAATATATCTGTGCGATTGGGATATTAAGCAAGTATAAATCCCGAGATTGTAACAGCATTTTTTGTTCAAGTATAAATAACAAAAAATATTTTGTCGATTTCCCTCTATCATTATATTATAAATTTAATTCGCTAAAGTTACTTTTGTAAATTTAAAAGGTAATTAGCTAAAAAAGATTGTATTTTTGTATTTTTTATTTATTTGGAACTTTAAACAAAATCTAGAAACGGTAAAATAAATAATTATGAGAACACAAATTATACAAGACTATAATGGTTTGCCTACTGGTGTTTTTATTCCTATTGAGGATTGGGAAAATATCAAAAAGCATTATCCTAATATCGAAAAAGTAGATCGAGAATTACCACAATGGCAAAAAGACATTTTAGATGTTCGTTTGGCTGATTTAAACAATCCTGATAAACTAGAACCTATTGACGAACTTTTTAAAGTTTTAGATTCAGAATGAGTTATACTGTAATCAACCACAAAGAAGTTAAAAATGATATCCTAGATGCCAAAGATTGGTATAAAAATCAACAAAAAGGTTTAGAAAAACGATTTGCCAGTGCAGTTAAAATTACGCTTAACTATCTAACTAAAAACCCTTTATTGTTTCAAGTAAAATATAAAACTATTAGAACTGCTTTTACAGAAGTTTTCCCTTATGGTGTACATTACCATCTCAATGAAGAAACGAAAATTATTACTGTTTTAGGTGTGTTTCATACTTCTATTTCCCCGCTACCGCACGAGTCCTTTCGTGTGGTTGTTTTTAGAATTTTAAATATTGAAATACGACTACATTGTCTAAAACCCCGCTACCGCACGAATCCCTTCGTGTGGTTGTTTTTAGAATTTGAAATATTGAAATACGACTACATTGTCTAAAACCCCGCTACCGCACGAATCCCTTCGTGTGGTTGTTGTTATGATTTGAAATATTGAAATACAAATACATTGTCTAAAAGACCTTTTTTACCTGAATAATCAATTGCACTACTATATTTATAATCTTCTGGTCTGAAAACAAATCCTTCTTCAACAGGATTATTATGAATGTAGTCTATTTTTTGTTGAATAACTTCATTACTCCATAATTCAATTGGTTTGTTATCGTGTCGCCAAAATTGATTATTTGTTGTATTTGAGGTTTTTTCTGCTTCTTTTTTAAAGCATTCTAATAAAAACTCTTTGCGACTTTCTTTAGGATTTTCTTTAATGGCTTTTATAACACTTCGGCTTGTAAAACGCTTGAAATCTCCAAGTAATAACTCAGGATTTTGACCTTGAATACTTCTAAATATAAGATGTACATGGCTTGTCATTATACACCAAGCATGTATTTCCATTCCTTTTTTCTCTTGACAAAACTCTAAGCTTTCTAACAATAAATCTTTATATTCGTTTCTTATAAATACATCTAACCAACCTACAACCGCAAAACTCACAAAATAAAGAGCTTCTGGATTATGACCCGAGCCTGAAAGTGCGAACAGACGAAGTAAACTTGTAATTTCTACTCATATTTAAAATAATTTTTTTCAAATATAAGAGTTTATATTTACTTACAACATTCCACACGAAGGGATTCGTGCGGGGGCGGGGTTGTATTTCCTCCACTCCAAGCACTACTCGCAATACTACTCAAAGCACCAGCTGCAAAACCTTGCCAAAAATCACCCCCATTAACAGCTGTTATTCAGCAGTTTTTTTAAATAATTACAATTTCTACAAACCATTTTTCATTTCATATTCATCGGCTCTTTTAAAATCATAATCAGGTTGGTTTTTTAATAATATAGCACCATATTTCTCAGCTAACTCAATATTTTTGTCAACACCTATACCGTATCTGTAAAGTCGGCCTATTTCTTGAATACAAACCAAACTATTCTCTTCTGCACCTTTTTCTAAATAATAAAAGGCAAAATCTTTTTGTGGGTTTTTTAATTTCTCAAAAAAGTATATAGAATATTCCCCTTTATTATATAATTTAATCATTAAGTCATAAATTACCCGGTATGCACGTTCATTATTATATTTTTCTGCCATAACAATAGCTATCGATAAAAGTTCATATTCTTTATTTGGATTATAAGAATAATAAAGAACTAGTCGTCCAAAAGAATCGTCAATTCCTTTTTCAATTGCTTCATTTTTCAATAATAAAACATATTCATTATCGAAATAAATAGATTTTAAATATTCAGGTGTTTGCACTTTTTTATTGATTTTATCAAGTTTTTTTACATTATTACAATTACACACGAAAGCAATAAAAACTAGGTATAAACATTTTTTCATTTTTAATATTTATCGGTTAAAATTACCATGAACTTTTTGCCCACCAAAAAATTTATTATAACCAGCATTGTTTGCGATAGTGCCATCATAGTGCCAAAAACCCGCTGGTGCATAAATCGTTAAGCCCTTATGATTATTTGTTAGATGTTGTCCTATATTAATTTCACTTGACATTACTCCTGTATTGCATAATTTTAAATCCATAGTCAAAGTACCTCCACTACTTTTGAAATTTTGCCACATTACACTATCATTTAAAAACATTGCTGAAATTGCAAATTCCTGAACTAGATAATTCACATTATGGTTGTATCCATGTGCAAAAATACTTAAAACACCAGATTTCATATTTTCGCTCATCGCTTGAGCATATAATAACCTATCATCATACATTTTGCCATCAGGACCTTTATATTCACCTTTTTTAAAATAAACTAACTTTTCGCTTGTGACAGTCCCTTCTTTCATTTTAAATTGTCGTGATGTATACCCTTTTTTTGGAGTTCCATGCACACTATGGTTGAAGGCACTTACGAAAAAACCAGTAACTGCTCCCTGCCAAAAGTTGCCTTTTGTTAATAAAGCTCCACCTCCTCCAGCTAAAGTTCCAAAGAGAATTGTGCCAACACCATTATTTAGACCTGCTGCACTACTCAAACCTTTTGTAACGGTTTCGGTTGTAACATCTCCAACTGTATCAAATGAACTTCCTCCACTCCAAGCACTACTAGCAATACTACTCAAAGCACCAGCAGCAAAACCTTGCCAGAAATTACCGCCGTTTATTGCAGTCATTCCTCCTTGAAAAGTACCGTGGGCAACCGCCTGAAAAGCCGCCTGCGAGTAAAAATTACTAAACATGGCACTACTGGCACTCCCAATCCCAAAAGTCACCGCCGCACTTGCGGCACCAATAAATGTTGCTTGTGCTAAACCAGACCAAGACCAACCGGCTTCTTGACCGTGCAGACCTACATAATATGTAGCTGCTCCAATAAAAGCACCAATACCAACTGCTAACGCTAATGAAATAATTTCCTCGCCACTAGGGTCAGTATACTTCAAAGGATTATTTAACACATACCCATATCGATTATAGTTTTGCGTATTCTCGGGCTGTTGCACGAAATTATCGGGCATTAAGAACGTGTGCAATTTTGGGTCGTACAAGCGACCATTCATATTAATCAAACCTACTTCGGCAAGATGTTCGTGGCTGGTGTAC
>JAYTMQ010000081.1:0-9483 GCA_043728355.1 Bacteroidota bacterium | reverse complement strand
GTGAGGAATAGCAAATGTTTTATGAAGATTCAAATGGCAAACATCGGCACCAATTGTTGCAGGATTGGTCAATCCAACTTGGGCGTTCATGTTCGCACCGTCCATATAAACTTGTCCGCCGTTATCGTGGATTAATTGTGTAATTTCTTTAATTGCACTTTCAAAAACACCGTGAGTTGAAGGATAAGTTACCATCAAACACGATAAATTATCTTTGTGCAAAAGTGCTTTTTCACGTAAATCGTCAATGTCGATATTTCCGTTTTCGAGAGTTTTTGTAACCACAACTTGCATTCCAGCCATAGTTGCCGATGCAGGATTTGTGCCGTGTGCTGATGATGGAATCAATGCTACATTTCTATGAAAATCTCCACGAGATTGATGGTACGCTCGAATAACCATCAAACCAGCATATTCACCTTGTGCACCAGAATTAGGTTGCAAAGTTGTGCCAGCAAAACCAGTTACAACGTTTAATTGTTGTTCTAATTTAGTCAACATTTCCATATAACCTTGTGCTTGGTCAAGTGGAGCAAAAGGGTGAATGTTGTTCCATTGAGCCGTACTTAATGGCAACATTTCTGAAGCAGCATTCAGTTTCATTGTACAAGAACCAAGCGAAATCATTGAATGGTTTAATGCCAAATCTTTTCGTTCTAGTTTTTTGATGTAACGCATCAAAGCCGATTCTGAATGGTATTTATTGAAAACATCGTGTAATAAAAAACTAGAAGTTCTTCTGATGCTTTTTGGTAAATTATTTATATATTCTATTCCAGAAATTGTTGTTGCTTGTTTTCCATTTGCTTGAGCAAAAATCGAAACAATCGTATTCAAATCTTGAATAGAAGTTGTTTCATTTAAAGAAATTGAAATTGTATTTTCATCAACATAATAAAAATTAACTTCGTGCTTTTCTGCAATTTCTTTTACTTTTTTGGCATCATTTTTAATTACAATCGTATCGAAATAAGCTGTATTGGTTTGGTATAAACCTAGTTTCTCAAGTTCATTTGCCAATGTTCCAGTTTTTGCGTGAACGTTGTCTGCAATGCTCATCAAACCTTTTGGTCCGTGATAAACGGCATACATTCCAGCCATTACTGATAATAAAACCTGTGCAGTACAAATATTTGAAGTTGCTTTGTCACGCTTGATGTGTTGCTCACGAGTTTGCAATGCCATTCTCAAAGCACGATTTCCATCGGTATCAATTGTTACTCCAATAATTCGTCCTGGCATAGAACGTTTGTATTCTGCTTTTGTTGCAAAATAGGCAGCGTGTGGGCCACCATAACCTAACGGAATTCCGAATCGTTGGGTTGTACCTAAAACTACATCGGCACCCATTTCGCCTGGTGGCGTTAACATTACCAATGATAAAATATCGGCTGCAACCGCAACTTTTATTTCTGCAGTTTTTGCTTTTGCGATAAATCCAGCATAATCGTGTACATGTCCGAATTTACCAGGATATTGTAGAATTGCCCCGTAAAATTCATTTGAGAAATCGAAAGTTTCGTGGTTTCCAACAATTAATTCTACACCAATTGGAGTAGAGCGAGTTTGTAAAACTGATAATGTTTGTGGTAAAATTTCTTCAGAAACGAAAAATTTGCAAACGTTATTTTTCTTTTGGTCTCTAGAACGAACGTCGAAAAGTAATGCCATGGCTTCTGCGGCTGCAGTTCCTTCATCTAATAAAGAAGCATTTGCAATTTCCATTCCAGACAATTCAATAACTGTGGTTTGAAAATTTAATATTGCTTCCAATCGACCTTGTGCAATTTCGGCTTGGTAGGGCGTATAGGCAGTATACCAACCTGGATTTTCTAGAATATTTCTCTGAATTACAGCTGGAACAATCGCTTGATTATAGCCCAATCCTATGTATGATTGAAAAACTTTGTTTTTGCTACCCAATTCAGCAATGTGTTTTGCAAACTCAAATTCGGTCATAGGTTCGTCTAAAATAATATCTGATTTTAGGCGAATATCACTTGGAATGGTTTCGAAAATAAGTTGATCTAAAGTTTCAACTCCAATGGTTTTGAGCATGTGAGGCAAATCGTTTTCTCTTGGACCAATGTGACGTAAAGCAAAAGCATCTGTTTTCATATTTCTTGTAACGTTATTTGTTGTGTAATTTGTATGCAAAAATAATTATTAAATTACTAATAATTGAGTTTTTAACAAACGTTTTTTGTCGATTTTTCAACTAATTTGCATTGTTATTAACAGTTTTATTATTTTTGTTGAATGAAGTTTTTGAAAACAATTCTTGATTTTTACATCAATACAAGCATTTATGTTGCTGTTGCAGTTTTTTCGTTGGTACAAATATCTAAATTAAAGTTAAACATTTCTACAAACTCAAATCTTGATTTTTTTATTTTTTTTGGAACAATTTTTGGTTACAATTTCTTGAAATATTTTGAAGTTTTTCGGAAACGAGTTTTTACTTTCACGAAAAATTATGCAATTGTTTTAATAAGTTTAATTGCTAGTTTTGGAATGATTTTTTACTTTTTTAGATTAAACTTCAATTTACAAAAAGAATTCCTGAAAATTGGATTATTGATTTTGATTTATCCATTTATTCGAAAATTTGGATTGATAAAAATGGTTTTCGTGAGTTTTTGTTTGACTTTGATTACGGTTTTTATCATTGAAATAAATCATAATTATATTTATTTGACTCAAAGATTTTTTATTATTTTTTGTTTGCTAATTCCACTAGAAATTTGTGATTTAGAAACCGATTCGAAAACCATTAAAACATTACCAAAAATTATTGGAATACAAAATTTAAAGTTTTTAGGATATTTCTTCTTGATTTTGTCTTGCTTTTTGAAATTTGACATTGTTATTGCCTTAGTTATTGCCATCGCAATCTTTTTTTCAAATGAAAATCGTTCTAAATATTATACTAGTTTTTGGGTCGAAAGTTTGCCGATATTTTGGTGGTTTTTATTACAATTCACTGAATAAATACTAATATTAGTGAATGTATTCACTAAATATATAGTAAAATTAGTGAATGTATTCACTAAATAAATATATTTATTAGTGAATTTAAAATATTATCGTATATTTGTAAAAAAATATTACAATGATTACTAGAAACTTACAGCAAAAAATAGAATTAAAACTAAACAAAGGAAAAGTCATAGTTTTAGTTGGACCACGTCAAGTTGGTAAAACGACCGTAATCAATGCGCTTTTAAAAAATAAACCTTATTTATTTCTTGATGGCGATGATTCAACGGTTTGTGATGAATTATCGAATGCAAATACCGAGCAACTTAAAAACATAATTGGCAATTTTAAATATGTCTATATTGACGAAGTGCAACGCATTCCGAATATTGGTTTGAAGTTGAAAATTATGGTTGATCAAATAAAAACTTCTCAAATAATTGTTAGTGGGTCATCAGCATTAGACATTGGAGATTTGACTCAAGAACCATTAACTGGTCGAAAATTTGAGTTTCAAATGTTTCCTGTTTCTTGGAATGAATTCGAAGGAAATGTAGGTTATATGAAAGCGCAACAACAACTCGAATTGCGAATGTTATACGGAATGTATCCTGATGTAATTAATAATTTGGGCAATGAATATGTGATTCTTAAAAACCTAGTGTCCAGTTATTTGTACAAAGATATTTTAGCATTGACTGGAATTAGAAAATCGGATGTTTTAGAGAAAATTCTACAAGCATTGGCGTTGCAAATTGGAAGCGAAGTGAGTTATAACGAAATTGCACAATTGGTCGGTGTTGATAAAAACACGGTCAATAATTACATTAATTTACTAGAAAAAAGTTATGTTATTTTTAAATTAAATAGTTTTTCAAGAAATGCGAGAAACGAAATAAAAGCCAACAGAAAAATTTATTTTTATGACAATGGCGTTCGAAATATGTTGATTGGAAATTTCAATAATTTATCCTTGAGACAAGATAAAGGTGCGTTGTGGGAAAATTTTATGGTTTCCGAAAGAATGAAATTATTGAGTTATGAAAACAGCAACAAACGACCCTATTTTTGGCGTACAACCCAACAACAAGAAATTGATTATATTGAGGTCGATGCTGATGAAGTGAACGCATTTGAAATTAAATGGAAAGTCAAAAAAGCAAAATTACCCAAAAGTTTTTCCGATTTTTATTCTGGAAGTTTTGACATAATTACTTCGGATAATTTTAGAGATTTTTTGAAACTCTAATTTTCCGAAATGGCTTTTAAAACACGATTTCGTTCCAATAAAAAATTGGTTAAATGTTTTTTCAAGAATAAAAAATCAAATAATTGACCAAAAACCCAAAACGGAGTTTCATAACACAATTTATCTATCATTGTTGTATCTCCGTTTATTTCTTCAAAAAAGTGTTCATGTTTAAATGATTTGAATTTTCCTTCCTCCATTTCATCAACAAAATAATCATAGAAATTCATTGCAGTCATTCGGCTTTTGTGGGTTAAATAAATACCAAAATGTTTGCCACGCCAAGTTACAGTTTCATTGAGATTTATCAGTCCAGATGTCACTCCGGCAATTGCTTTTTCGTTGGTTCCAGAAGCAGAATTTTGATGAATATCGATATCTCTATTAACATCAAAAACTTTTTTAATTGGAGCATTTACTTGGGTTGTGATATATATTGTTGTCATGATTATAATAGGTAATAGAATTAGCAATAATTATTTCAAAATAAAAGTTTTATTTATTTTTCTAAATCTATCTAATTTTTAACAAACTAGCCTACACTTTATATACAAATTCAGCGTTTTGACTTTCTTTTGCTTTTCTTTTTCCTCTAAAAAAGAAATATAAATTGATGAATAGCATGATGCCTAAGTAAATAGAAAAACCTCCAATTTTATAACTCAATACTTCTACTAAAGATTGATAACTGTTGCTGTAAAGATCCATTTGTAAAATCATTAAAGCAAATCCGAGGTTCAATAAATAAAAGCCTGTTTCAAATAATTTGTTGGTTGCATCGGCAATTTCTTCTCGACCTTTAAAAATATCAAGCATGTAAATTTTTCCGTTTTTGAACAAAGTTCTAGATACATAAAATGTTAAAAATAAAACAATTGGTAAATAAAAAGCATAACCGATAAGAATTTTTGAAGTTTCCATTTTGAAAAGTGATTAAATATTAGTGAATTAATTTTTGAATGTACTTGGTAATAATAAATATGTTGATGTAATGCAAAGCTGAAATCATAAGAATAATTATTGCTGTTTTTGATGCAATAGTTTCAATTATTTCGGGAATTGTTTCAATAGTTTTCCATTGAATTAAAGTCATTGCGCAATAACCAATGTTCAATAAATAATAAGCCAAAAGTAAAACTTGATTGACTTTTTGGCACAATTCGATATGATTCGGAATGAGTTGTGCAACAAAAACATTGCCATTTCGATAACAAATACGTCCAACTACAATAATTATAAAAGTCGTAATCGATAAATAAATCAAATAACTAATGATGTTTAAGTTCATGATTTCTATAATTTTCGTTTTCCTTCAATCGAAATTTTGGAGCCAATTGCTAAGAAAATCGATGTTGGTTTTAAATCTTTTATAAATGCAAATTCTTGACCATAAACTTGTTCGAAATCTATTTGAGAATTATTGGCAATAACCCCTAATTGTAGCCATCTTGGATGTCGCACTTCATATTCAAAAGTGGTTTTTTCGTTGACTTTTGTATATCCAAAATAATGTTCGGTTATGAATTCTGCTTCTGAATTGGGTTCAATTTCAACGGCATTTTTTTGGGTTTCGATTTCAATTGTATTCCATTTATTAGCAACTTTCCATTGGTATTGGAACGATTTAGAATTCTCTTTTTCGATTATCGAATGTTTCATTGGCAAAGTTCTGTAATGCTCATGATATAAAGTATTGGCGACCAAAGTGATTGCCGGTTTCGGAACAATTTCGGAAATAAAAACGGCACCACGTTTCCAAACGCCATTTTCGAAACGTTTTACATAAAACCGAAGATTGACTTCTTCAAAATCTGAATGAAACGGAATTTTCATTCCCAGAACTTTTACATTTTCGAACATAAATCCTATAAAACTTATGTAACATTTGCCGTTCCAAAAATCGAGTTCTGTTCCGTTTGGAACATGTTTTTCTAATATTCTTGGGTCGATTTCGTAGTTAATTAAAACTAGATTGTTCCATTCTGCGGTTAAAAAGCTCATGTTTTGTTTATTTTGTGCGTTTATTAATAAGTAAGAAAAATAGATTGCAATTATTAAAGCTGTAAAAAGTACACTAGGAACTAAATAGAATTCATGAAATATTTTAAAATAACCACAAAAAATCCAAATTGCAAAATACAGTAAAACTATAATTTGATATTTTTTAAAATTAATACTTCTTTTTTTTGATGAATTTAAAGTTGTCGATGTGAAAAATTGAAATAATCCTAACGGAATAAGTGAGATTGCAAAATCGAAAATAATTCTTTCATCAGTAAAAAGATATATTAATGCAGATATAAATGAAATTATTAACAATATAAAATTAATAATATTTAAAATTAACATAATTTTTTTTATTTTTGTTTTTTAGCATTCATAAAATCTCAAACTTTCAGAAATAAGTGAAAGTTATTATTAGTTTTTTTTATTCTATTTCATTATTTTAAAAACCAATCTTCCTAACCAATTATCATTAATTTCGGTAATTTTATCTAAAATAGTATCAGCTTTCAAGACAAAATCATAAAGTTTGGTCGTTTGGTCAATAAATTGTTTTTCTTCCAGTGAATCTCCAACTGAAATTGTCGAAACTTCTTTCAAGATTTTCAACGCTGGTTTTATTTCTCGTTTGCTTCGTTCTCTTGAAATTTTAACTGCCAACTCGTCTAAATCTTTTTCGGCTGTAAAAAATTCGCGTCTTTCGCCAGTTTTATATTCTTTGTAGACAATTCCCCAATTCATTAAATCTCTCAGGTTCATGCTTGCATTGCCGCGAGAAATTTGCAATTCTTCCATTATATTTTCCATAGACACTGGTTCTGCAGAAACCATTAACAAAGCGTGAATTTGCGCCATTGTTTTGTTAATTCCCCATTGAGAACCAAGTGCGCCCCAAGTTTGAATAAATTTAGTTTTTGCTTCTTTGATTTTCATAGTACAAATGTATTAAATGTTTTTGAACTTTCAATAATAAATGAAAGTTATTTTAAAATAAAAACTATATTTATAAAATAAAATTAAAATGATTGATAAGAATTCTATATTTGCTAAAAAAAGTGAACGGACAAAATAAAAAAATAATACTACTTGGAATAGAATTTTCTTTCGCCAAATATTTATTTTTTTTTTTTTGATTTATCTGTTTTTCTTATTCTTTATTTGGCCAATAATTATTGACGCGTATTTTTTTATGTCAGGAATTGTATGTTGTATTCCAGTAGGAATCGTGCTTTTTAATTCAGACGGAATTTGGGAATCTCGAGCTGCGTCTAAATTTATTTTGTATTCGGGCGTTTTAGTAACTACATTTATTTATATGATTTTTACAAATTTCTCATTTTCGACAACGATTTATCATTACTTAATTCATCTTTTTACGATGTTTTTAGTTTCAAAGTTTTTTGTTAACGATAATTAATTTTTGTGCTTTACGTTTCATATACCAACCATAAATTAACCATTCTAAAACTGGAATAAAAATTAGTAACAAAAAAAGATACATTGTTGTTTTTGCAAAACCATTTATCTGAGATGTTATAATTTTATCAACCATTTCGGTCAATTTAGATTTTACCGAAGTTTCTATTTTTGCAGGTTCTAAAGTATTCAAAACAGTAACCAAACTATTGATTTCTTTATATGTCATTTCGGCTGGTTTCATTTTAGAGCCAGTTGCAACATTCAATCCATACAAAATTGCGTTACTTAAATTATTCTTGTATTTGCCTATAAAATAGTTCGTTATTTTTTTATTATCTGAATTTATTAAGCTAAAATTACCGATTTTTTTTGTGATTGATTCGACTGCATTGTCGGCAATTATCACGCTAGTAACTGATAAATCAGAGCTTTTGGCTTTTAATTGCAAAATAAAATCTTTACGAGCTTCTGGTGTTTGAAAAATTTGATCAACTGTTGCGTCATAAATTTCGTTTACAACTTTAGATTCTTCTTTTTTTGCGATATTTTTGACTGTAAATATTAAAGCAAAATTTAAAGAAAAGTATAAAAACAAAACTACTAAAGCCGGAATATATAATTTTACTAACCAATTATAATATTTGTGTTGACGTATAAAAACTTTGTTTTTTTTCAAAATCATAATATAAATCAAACTTAAAACCAATCCAACAGTACAAAAACTTAAAATATAAATTAATAGTGTGCTAAAATGAGGCAAAATAATTTCTTCAAAAATCATTTCCCAATCCAATTTTGATAGTGTTTCCATATTTTTTATTTTCTTAAAACGATAGAATAATCGTGATTAAACATCGATCCTGATTCTGTTTCGCTAGTTAGTTTAAAATCGAAAGAATATTTGCCATCTTTTGGGGCAAAAAAATCTTTATTCTTTAACTCAAATTGAAAATTTTCTTTATGAATTATGGTGTCTTTATCGTAATAATTTTTTTCGACAACATCTTCTTTACTTGCTTGAGAATTGATAATAGCATAACTTTCATTAACGTCATAAATCAAACTATCAAATTCGATTTTTTTACCTTTTTCTTCAATCAGATATTTAATTTTAAAATTGGGTTTAGAAAAAGAAACATTACATTTTGTCCAAATTGTAACTTTTTCACCTTTTTTTAATTGTATTTCACTTGATGATGAAATTGTTTGAGGATTCAAGGGCAATTCGACTAAATCTTCGCCCAAAGATTGACAACCAAATAAAATCATTGGAACTAGAAATAAGATATTCTTGATTATATTTTTCATATTTTATTTTTTTGAAGGAACATCTAATGTTAAATTTTTAGAAAAATAGTTGAACATTTTTATGAATAAGTTTCTTGACAAATCATTAGAATTTTTAGAAATTATATAAAAGTTTTTATCTTGATATTTAATATTGCAAATTAATTTTTCTTCGACGTTGTTTTCATAATCAGGATCAACTATTTTTATAATATCTACATTTTCAATTTGCTGAATTGAATATTTATTATCTGCTTCATAATTAATAAATTTACTTTCAAAGTCATCGTGAACTTTATCGGACAAATTAAAATCAGCAACTTTATTAAATTTTATTGCACCTAAAAAACTAAGATAAGTCAATTGCATTTCAGAACTTGCTCTATATAATTGCGTATAAGAATTTTGAATATCAACTTTTTCATTGATATTTAAAAAGACTTTAATTTCTTTATTTAGTGATACAAATGGTTGTTTAATAGAATTTATTTCTAAATCAGGTAAGTTTTGTACATATTCTTCCCAAGAATTAAATGGGTTATTTA
>JAYTMQ010000080.1:0-12294 GCA_043728355.1 Bacteroidota bacterium | reverse complement strand
TTGTTTTGCCAAACGACCTGTCTCGATTGTGATGTTTCTTCCATCACCTAAATCGATGTTTTCTACAAATAATTGTGGAATCATAATTTTTCCTTTTTTAATTTTTTACATTGGTTTTTTGCCTGTCAGCAAATAGTTGTGTTGTAGTTGTTGTGTTCCAATGAAAAACCAAACTTTTTTTAAATCAAAACCTATAAGTTTTTTAAAACCTCATAGGTATATTTTGTAACAAAAAAGGAGACACTTGCGCATCTCCTTTCTATAAATATTATTTTCTAATACCCAATTCTTTGATAATCTCACGGTAACGGTTGATTTCAGTTTTCTTTAAGTAGTCAAGAAGTGCTCTTCTTTTTCCTACTAAAAGTACTAGTGAACGTTCGGTATTGTAATCGTGACGATTTTTTTTCAAGTGCTCAGTCAAATGCGAAATTCTGAAAGTGAATAATGCAATTTGAGATTCTGATTTTCCTGTGTTGGTTTTTTCTCCGTGTTTAGCGAAGATTTCTTCTTTAACTTCTTTAGATAAGTACATTTTAATATCTTATAAATGATTATTATGTAAGTCTCAAAACTTTTTTAAGACGGTGCAAAAGTAATCATTAATTTCGAATAATAAAACTTTCGTCGATAATTGTTAATGTATCTTGAATTATTTTCTTAGGTTTCGGTTTGTATTTTTTCTTTAATTCGAATTTATCTTTCCAACGAAGTGTTTTGATTACCGAAACTAATCCTTGTCTATCGATATAAATTCGCATTTCTTTTTTCTGAATTTTGCGTTCATATTCAATTTTATACCTATATATATTGGTTTTAATATTTTCATTTGTCAAAACTTCGTTTAATTCTAAACCTTTGAATTTACCATATTCTTCATTATTGTTTACGCAAATAGCTGACAAATAGCTAATTGTAATTTTATTCAACAATTTTTTAGTTAATTCTAAATCGGTGAATTTTTTGAGTTTGGATGTGTTGCAGGCATTCAACAATCGAAAAGCAACATCATAAGACAAATCTTTTTCTTCGATTGGCAAATCGTCAATTTCTTTTTTGGTAATGGTGACAATCGTGTCGTTTAATTTGACTTTTTCTTCGGGTTTAATTACTTTCTTAGGATCAATAATTTTGCCATCTAATTTTTTGCCGTCAATTTGCTTTTTAATGTCAGTAATTTTTTTGGAATCAGAAGGTTTTTTATCAGTTTTTTTAATAATAGTTTTTTTATTATCAACTACGGTTTTGGGTACAACTTTTGTTTCTTTTTTCTTATCTGTCTGAGAAAAAACTGAAAAACTAAGCAATAAAAAGAGTAAAATTGTTTTCATTTAATAAACTGTAACCGCAAAATGCTAATTGATGATAAGCAAATATATATTAAAATTAAGATTTAATTAAGATTCGAAATCAATTTGAACAACATTTAACGAAAACATCGTTTAAGTACCAAAAAAATCTATTTAATTCAAAAATCAATGAAAAATATTCTTTTCAATATTGAATTTATAACATTTAAATAATCTATGTCTTTACAAATACTAAAAAATAGTAGCATTTTTTAAGGCAAACTTCTCTAAGGTTTTAAGAATAGCTTCAATATCATCAGAAGTATTAAATAAATGTATTGAGACCCGAATAGATTTTCCTCTAACCGAAACGTATATATTGTTTTCACTAAACTGTTTCATTAGTAAATCTAAATTGATTGATTCTGGCAAAGAAATACCAAACAAGTGTTGACTGCGGTATTCTTTTTCTTCAATTGTATAATTGCTTTTCTCTATAAAATTAATTAATGGTTTACTTAGATTTTCGCAGTAATTAGTTATGTTTTCAACACCCCAATTCAGTAGTTGTTCAAGAGCTTTATTGAACATTGGTAAAAGGATAAAATTACTATATTGACCAACATTATACCGTCCAGAACCTATTGTGTACTCGTCAGTATATTGTGTTAATTTTGTAAAATCTTCGGCATTGGCTCGATTTAACCAAGATTCTTCTAATGGAATTCCATCCGAAAAACGTTCGTTAAAATAAGCAAACCCAATGCTGTAGGGTCCTAACAGCCATTTATAAGCAGCGCAAACCAAAACATCAATATTGAATAATTGAACATCAATAGTTGAAGCGCCAACTGATTGTGTTCCATCAACTATAAAAACAACATCGTTTTCATGACATTTTTGCCCAATCGATTTTAAATCAAATTTGGTTCCATCTGTCCAATGAATAGACGAAATCAATAAAACCGTGGTGTTTTTATCAATATTTTCAATAATTGCTTTATTCCAATCTCGTCCTTTATTTTCTGAATATTCAGGTTCAGCAATTATGCTCAGTTCTTTTTTATTTGAATCACACCATCTTTTTAAGGCGTTGTAACCACTTGGAAATTCATTTCCAACAACTAAAGCTTTTTTTCCGTTTTGCAAAGGCAAATTTGAAACCGCCGAAGACAAACCATAACTAGCTGATGGTATAATTGCAATATTCTCTGAATTTGCATTAATTAATTTTCCAATGCTTTGTTTAGTAAATTCAGCAGTTTCAAAAAAATGAATTGGTTTTATTAAAAATGGATTTCGTTTTCTAACAATTCCGTCAATTCCAGCTTCCTCAACAGATTTAAGAAGTGGCGACATATAGGCACAATTTAAATAATGCACACCTTGGTCTAATTGAAATAAATGTTTTTGATTTTCCATAATCTTTAATTTAGTTCAATTTTCTAATAAAGTTTTGCAATCTCTGAATTAACAAACTCTAAAAATTGTTCGTCTTGGTTTGTAAATGGATTCAAAACGTGGCTGTCAATATCTATTTGACCAATATTTTTTCCGTTAACAAATAATGGAACAACAATTTCTGATTTAACTGTAAAACTGCAAGCAATATAATTGTCTTGAGCGGCAACATCTGGAACCACAAAATTTTGGTTAGAAACTGCAACTTGCCCACAAATCCCCTTTCCAAAAGGAATAATCGTATGATCGGTTTCGGCGCCAACATAAGGTCCAAGATGCAAAGTTTGCGTTTCGTGATTGGCAAAATAAAATCCTACCCAATTGTAATATTCTATATTTTGATTCAATAATTGACATATTTCTAATAATTTTTCGTCTATAGAACTATCAGATTTTAATATAACTTGAGTGATTTTTGGTTTTAAGGCTTCGAATTTCATTTTTTAATATTTTTCACAAAAGTAATTGTTAGTTTTATTTTTTATCTAATTTTGAAAAAAAATTAACATTGAAAAAATATTTCATACAATACAAACCATTTTTGCTTTTTTTAATGAAGTTTTTGTTGACTTATGCAATTTTGACATTCGTTTACGAAACTTATTTAAGCCAATTCGACTCTAAAAAACTCGAAGTTGATGGTTTTACAAAATTGGTGGCAACTCAAACAATAAATATTTTGAGTTTTTTTGAGTTTCAAGCTTATGAAATGCCTAACTTAGAAGCTTTAAGTGTAAAATTATTCTTCAATAAAAAATATATTGCCCAAATAATCGAAGGTTGTAACGGCTTGAGTGTCATTATTTTATTCATAGCGTTTGTAATCGCATTTACTGGAAAATTGAAACATACAATTACATATATAATAGGAGGAAGTTTATTGATTCATATTTTAAATATAGCCAGAATCGCACTTTTGTGTATTTTGATTTATAGTTTTCCTGAATATGAAGAAATTTTGCACGGCGTAATTTTCCCATTAATTATTTATGGATTTGTATTTTTGTTATGGATTATTTGGGTTAATAAATTCTCAATTTATGCTTCAAAAACTGTTTAAAAACAAGTTCAGAATTTTACTAATTCTTACTCTAATATTTGGATTAGCAAGCATTCGTGCCTACGAAAACTATCTGTTTTATGATCCGTTTTTAGAATATTTCAAATCTAATTATCAAAATAAGCGTTTACCAGTAATTGATAGTTTTAATTTATTTCTAGGATTGTTTATTAGATATTTTTTAAATTCAGCACTTTCAATTTTAATTATTTATTTAGTATTCAAAGATTTAGAAATGATAAAATTTGCATCAATAGTTTATATTATATTTTTTATTATTTTGATTTTAGCATTTTATTTGATGTTAATTTATTTTGGAAATAATAAAATGTCACTTTTTTACATTCGCCGTTTTTTGATTCAGCCTATATTTTTATTGCTATTCTTGCCTGGATTTTATTTTCAGAAATCGCAATAATTAAAATAACAGCATTTTAAGATTGAGAAATATTAATTTTATTACATTTGCATTATGTATTTAAAAAAATGCACCAATTTATTTATAGCATTTCTGATGTTGGTTTCCAACTCAGGATTGGCTTTTAATGTGCATTACTGTGGCGATGAAATTGCTTCTATTTCATTAAAAATGGCTAAAAAATCATTAGATTTAGAAACAAATTGTTGCGGAATTGTCGAAGAAGAATCGAATTGTTGCAACGACAAATTATTTCAAATTCAAGAAACTTCTGATAAATTTCAAGAAAATATAACTAAAATAGAATTCAATGCAATAGTTGTTGAAACTCAAAATAAGTTTGTAGAATTTTTTAAAAAGTCTAACTTTAAAGCTTCTAAAGCTTCCATTTTTTATCCGTTTTTAGATAATTTACCTCCAATTTTTAAACGAAATTGTCAATTTATTTTTTACGCCTGATTTTTAAATATTTATATGTCAAAATTTCTGACTTATTAATATTTTAAATAAAATAAATAATGAAAAATACATTCTTATTTTTTGTGTTTTTGATTGCATTTAATGGATATTCTCAAGATACTTTAAAAACAGTAAAAGTAGAAGCCGAACGCAAAAAAATACAAAAATCTCTTAAATTAACTACAAATACAACGGTTTTAACTAGCAAAGAATTGTTGAAAGCAGCTTGTTGCAACCTTGCCGAAAGTTTCGAAACCAATCCATCAATCGATGTGAGCTTTTCTGACGCTTTAACAGGAACCAAGCAAATAAAAATGCTAGGTTTAACAAGTCCTTACTTATTGATTACCGAAGAAAATTTACCATTAGTTCGTGGGGCATCTCAAACTTACGGCTTGTCGTTTACGCCAGGAACTTGGGTCGAAAGCATTCAATTGACCAAAGGAGCAGGAAGCGTTGTCAATGGTTTTGAAAGTATTTCAGGACAAATAAATACCGAATTAATAAAACCATTAAAAGACAATAGATTTTTTCTAAATACTTACGCATCAACCGATTCGAGATATGAAATAAACGCGCACGCCAATCATAAATTTTCACCTAAATTAGCAACAAGTTTTTATTTTCATGGCAATACCAGAATTGCAAAACTCGATTTTAATGATGACGAATTTTTAGATTCACCACTCGGAAAACAAGTCAATTTTACTAATCGTTGGCAATACGCAAATGCCGAATCGGGCTGGGTTAGTTTTCTGAATTTTAAATATTTAAAAGATGAAAAACAAACTGGAGATGTTATGTTTAATCCAGATATCGATAAATTGACAACCAATCATTGGGGTTCGCAAATAAATACATATAGATTCGATGTTGCCTCAAAAATTGGTTACGTTTTTAAAGATATGCCTTATCAAAGTATTGGTTATCAGAATGCTTACAACACGCACAATCAAAAATCATATTTCGGTTTGAATACTTATGACATTACACAAAAAAGTTATTTCTCTAATTTAATTTTTAATTCGATAATCAATAATACAAACAATAAATTTTCGACAGGATTGAATTTTGCTTATGACAAATATGACGAATTTGTAAACAGAAAAGATGTTGGACGAATTGATTATTCGGCTGGTGCATTTTTTGAATATAATTTCGATAATTCAGATAAAATCAGTTACTCGCTTGGCGGACGAATAGATTCTCACAACAGGTTGGGCGTTTTTTTTACACCTAGATTTCATTTTAGGTACAACCCATTCGAAAAATCGGTGTTCAGATTTTCTGCTGGTCGCGGCAAACGAACTGCCAATATTTATGCCGAAAACCAACAACTTTTTGCTAGTTCAAGAGTTATTACGGTTTTAGATGAATCTGGGAAAATATTAAATGCTAATAATTCAAAATATGCTTATGGTTTAAATCCAGAAATTGCTTGGAATTATGGAATTAGTTTTACTCAAAATTTCTTAATTTTTGAGAAAAAAGCAGAAATTTCATTTGATTTTTACAGAACAGATTTTCAGAATCAGGCAGTTGTGGATTTGTATGCTTCTCCACAAAATGCACTTTTTTATAATCTTGATGGTAAATCAGTTGCAAACAGTTTGCAATTAGAATTTAATTATGCAATAAAAAAACATTTTAATCTTCGTTCAGCCTATAAATATTATGATGTTTCGACAGATTATTTAACAGGAAATTTCGAAAATCCTATACAAGCAAAGCATCGTTTTTTTGGAAATTTAGAATATGAATCTTGCCTGAGCGACGAAGGTGAAAACTGGAAATTAGACGCAACAATCAATTGGATTGGCAGCCAGAGATTGCCTTTTACGGCTTCAAATCCTGTAAAAGATAGATTTCCGGAATTTTCAAGTGCATTTTCGACCATAAATTTGCAAGCAACTTTGGTTTTTTCTAAAACATTCGAAATTTATTTTGGTGGCGAAAACATAACAAATACTAGACAAAACAAAGCAATTCTTGGAACTGATAATCCTTTTGGCTCAAATTTTGATGCATCAATTGTTTATCAACCTATTTTTGGACAAATGTTTTATGCTGGATTACGATTTAAGGTACAATAAAAATCAATTTCAAAAATCAACTTCAATATAAATGAAAAATTTAATTTTAATAATTCTAATTACTTTCTTGGGATTTAATGCAAATCCACAAGAAATCACGAAAAATAAAAATGCAAAAGTCGAATTTAAAGTCAGTGGCAATTGCGAAATGTGCAAAAAACGAATCGAAAAAGCTTCGTTTAAAGTTTCTGGAGTAAAATCGGCTAATTGGAATGTTGATTCTGGAGTTTTAAAACTGGTATTTAATGAAGAAAAAACCAATATTGAAACCATTCAAAAAGCTATTGCCAAAGTAGGTCACGACAATGATGGTCAAAAAGCAACTGCCGAATCTTACACATCTTTGCACACTTGCTGCCAATACGATAGGAAATAGATTGTCGTTTGAAATGTTATTTTTGTATTAAATGAAGATATTATTCTGACTATTTGGTTAAAAATAACTATTTTCACAATCTTAAAAAAATAAATACAAAAATGAGTGATTTTAATTTCATGCAGCTTCTTAATCCTGAATTTTATATACTACTAGAATTCAGAGGAATAAAAATTGGTTTGTTTGTAATTTTGTTTATTGTATTTGCAGAAACAGGATTATTGGCTGGATTTTTTCTTCCTGGAGACAGTTTGCTTTTTCTTGCTGGAATTTACAGTGATACATTAATGCAACAATTTTCTACTGGTAATTCTTTTTTAGATTTAGTAGTTTTAGCTTGCTTAATTGCTGGCGCGGGAATCATAGGAAATATGTTTGGTTATTGGTTTGGACATAAAAGTGGTGCGTATTTGTACAAACGTGAAGATAATTTTTTGTTCAAGAAAAAATACCTTTACCATGCCAAAGATTTTTTTGATAAATATGGTAGTAAAGCAATTATTTTTGCAAGATTTATTCCAATTGTTAGAACATTCATTCCTGTAATTGCTGGAATAGTAGCTATGGAAAAGAAAGCTTTTATGTTTTACAATATTCTTGGTTCGTTTTTATGGTCATTTGTATTGCTTTTTGCAGGTCATTATTTACATCAATTGTTCCTTGATAAGTTCAGTATTGATCTTAAACATTATATAGAGTTTATTGTAATTGGAATAATTTTAGTTTCGACCATTCCGATTTTTATTAAAATATTGAAAAAATCTCCTCAGAGAAAATAAATTTTAAAAGCCAAAATCATTGTTAGATTTTGGCTTTTTTTGTAATTGATTATAGTAAAACAAAACCATAAATTAAAACTTAAAAGAAAGGGAAATATTTTTTAAGTTGGCATCGATTAAAAACGACCTTTAAAAGATTTAAATTTAAAGTAATACCATTTATACATATAAAATAGTCTCAAGAAATTTAATTATTTTTTGACAAGACAAGTATAAAAAATATTGCATAGCCTTTGTTACGGAAGATTTTTTTGAAGAAGGATATGCGAAAAAGAAAAAATTTATTGAGACTATTTTATATGCATAAATGGTATAAGATGAGCTTTTAAGTAATAAAAAAACGTTTTCTTCTAAAAACAAAAAAATCCGTCTAATTTTAATTAAACGGATAATTTATTAAACCCTAAATATCGATTTACATCATTCCTGGCATTCCACCACCATGAGAATGAGCAGGAGTTTCTTCTTTTATTTCTACTAATGCGCATTCGGTTGTTAGAATCATTCCAGCTACTGATGCGGCATTTTCTAAGGCTACGCGAGTTACTTTTTTAGGATCGATGATTCCTGCTTTTAACATATCGACATATTGATCGGTTTTAGCATTGTAACCAAAATCGCCTTTTCCTTCGGCAACTTTTGCAACAACAACTGACCCTTCTAGTCCAGCATTTTCAACAATTGTACGTAATGGAGCTTCGATTGCACGAGAAATAATTTGTATTCCTGTTGCTTCGTCTGGATTGCTTGCTTTTACTTTTTCTAAGGCTGATTTCGCTCTCAATAATGCAACACCACCACCAGCAACAATACCTTCTTCGACAGCAGCACGAGTTGCGTGAAGCGCATCGTCTACACGGTCTTTTTTCTCTTTCATTTCAACTTCGCTTGCTGCTCCTACATATAAAACTGCAACACCGCCAGCTAATTTAGCCAAACGTTCTTGTAATTTTTCTTTATCGTAGTCTGATGTTGTAGTTTCCATTTGACCTTTTATTTGGTTGACACGATTTTTAATCATATCGGCTTCGCCAGCACCACTAACAATTGTTGTGTTGTCTTTGTCAATGGTTACACGTTTCGCAGTTCCTAGCATTTCAAGAGTTGCATTTTCAAGAGTATGTCCTTGCTCTTCAGAAATTACAGTTCCGCCCGTTAAAATCGCAATATCTTCTAACATTGCTTTTCTGCGGTCTCCAAAACCTGGCGCTTTTACAGCTGCAATTTTTAATGCACCACGCAATTTATTTACTACTAAAGTTGATAAAGCCTCACCATCTACATCTTCTGCGATGATTAATAATGGTTTCCCTGATTGCGCAATTGGTTCCAAAACAGGTAATAATTCTTTTAATGAAGAAACTTTTTTGTCATATAATAATATGTATGGACTTTCAAGTTCTGCTTCCATTTTTTCGGGATTGGTCACGAAATACGGAGAAAGATAACCGCGGTCGAATTGCATTCCTTCAACAACATCTACATAAGTGTCTGTTCCTTTGGCTTCTTCGACTGTAATTACTCCTTCTTTTCCTACTTTTGCAAAAGCATTTGCAATTAATTCGCCAATAACCTCATCGTTATTTGCAGATATTGATGCAATCTGTTTGATTTTATTAGAATCGCTTCCAACAACTTTGGCTTGTTTGGTCAAATCGGCAACTATTGCTTCAACAGCTTTGTCGATTCCACGTTTCAAATCCATTGGATTGGCTCCAGCAGCAACGTTTTTTAAACCTTCTTTTACGATTGCTTGAGCTAGAACTGTTGCAGTTGTTGTTCCGTCACCTGCTAAATCATTGGTTTTTGATGCTACTTCTTTTACCATTTGTGCACCCATATTTTCAAGTGGATCAGCTAATTCTATTTCTTTTGCAACTGTAACACCATCTTTAGTAACTGTTGGTCCACCAAATGATTTTCCAATAATTACATTACGACCTTTTGGTCCAAGTGTCACTTTTACTGCATTTGCCAAAGCGTCAACTCCACGTTTTAATCCGTCACGTGCTTCTATATCAAATTTTATATTTTTTGCCATTACTTCTTTTTGTTAAATATTGTTTTGTGTTTCAGGTTTCAGGTTTCAGGTTGTGTTTCGAACTTGAAACTTTAAACCTGAAACAAAATTTAGATTATCGCCAAGATATCGTCTTCACGCATTATCAAATAATCTTTTCCTTCTAGTTTTAATTCAGTTCCAGCATATTTTCCATAAAGTACTGAATCTCCAATTTTCACAGTCATTGTATGGTCTTTAGTGCCATTTCCAACAGCAATTACAGTTCCTTTTTGAGGTTTTTCTTTGGCAGTATCTGGAATAAAAATCCCAGAAGCGGTTTTGGTTTCAGCAGCAATTGGTTCAATAAGAACGCGGTCTGAAAGTGGTTTTATGTTTAATGACATATTGTATTTGGTTTTATTATAATTTTTGTTGTGCAAAGGTAATTAAAATCAATAAAAAAAGCGTTAACAATATGCTAACGCTTTAGAAATATCTCTTAAAATATTATTTTTTTTCTGGAGTTGTTTTTGGAGCTGTTGCATCTGGAGTTCCAATAGTTTTATTTTCAGTTTTTGGAGCAACAGTTGTTGTTTCATCTTTCAATGTTGTAGAATTTGTACTAACAAAACTTAAACTTGATGCTAAAATCAAAGCCATAAGTATTGCGCCTAATGTCCAAGTACTTTTATCTAAAAAATCAGTTGTTTTTTGTACGCCACCCATCATTTGAGAACCACCGATCGCCGATGATAATCCACCACCTTTTGGGTTTTGAACCATTATAACTACTATTAACAAAAAGCAAACGATTGTTATTAAAACTAAAAAAATTGTAAACATGATTATTGAAATTTATTATTATTTTGTTGTAAATATTTAATATCTTGAATTCGGATTGCAAAAATAGCATTTTTTTCTGGATATTTCAAAATTAATATTTCATAAGCTTGAATTGCTTTATCATATTTTTTTTGTTCTAAGTAAACTTTGGCTAAAGTTTCGGTCATTAAGTACGAATTAGATTCGTCTTTTGGCTCGTAAATAGTACTGTTTATTGAGTTTTTATCTATCTTAGGAATTTTTGGACTTGACTCGATAAACTTGTCGATTAACTCTATTTTTTTTTGCTTTTCGGTGTGATTTTCTCCAAATCTTGCTTCAATTAACGAATTGTTGACTCTAATAATAGGTTTTATTCTCGAAATTTGTAACCATTCTTGGAATGAATGCTTCTCGTTTACAGAAAAGTCTAGTGGTTTTCCGATTTCCAATTTTTCTTCAATTTTTTCAGTTTCAGAATTTGAGATTGAACTTAAAATTGATTTTTCTAAATTATTTATATTCGAGTTTGAGCTGTTTTCTATTGCAACAACGTCAAATTCAATGACTTTTATATTGTTTATAGCTTCGATTTTATCATCATAAAAACCTTTTTGAATGGCTATGAAATTTTCGGAAGTTATAAAATCAAATAATATAGAACGATCGGTTGTGTGGGCTGCGGTTTTTTTTAATTCGAAATTATACGAATAACTATTTTGGTTGTACAAACCTTTTAGATGCAAAGCTCGTGCACTTTGAAAATAAGGAAATTCTGCAATCATTTTCTCTAAACCTAAAGTTTGCTTATCATTGATAGCAATTGGTTTATTGATAATGTGATTGTATTGAATGATGTTCATTATTATTATTTAAAATTGAAAAAATTATTTCCCTCGACTTTGTTCAAGAGTACAAATTAATAATATAAAAAACTACCATTTTGCTAATGAATCATTGAAAATATTTTGTGTAATATTATCAAAAATATCTGTTAAAGCTGCTGATAGAACCGAGCCAGTCAATTGTTCGTTTGCTCCGTAATTATGGAAAAAAGTAAATTTTTTCTCAAAATTATCTTTTTCGTTTTTTTTGTTTGTAAACCTTACATTTATTGTAATATCTAATCTACTTTGTGCTGCTTTATCACCTGCAATTGCTGCGAATGGACTTATTCTATAATCTACAATCTCACCTTCATATAACAAATCGCCACCTGAATTTGTGAAATTCAAGTTGGTTTGATTCTGAATAATATTCTGTAATTTCAATGAAAAAGTACGCTCAATTCCGGGTTCGATTAAAGGCGAATTATTTACAAAATTGTTGACTTGAAATGTTTTGGCATCGATTTTTCCTGTTCCTGTAAAGTTGTAATTTATGGAACAACTGTTTATAACAAAACAGATTATTAAGAATAAAAAATATTTTAATTTTTTCATTATTTATTTAAAAATTCAAAGATATTATATAATGATATATGATTTTTGAAAATGTTTGTTAATGTTTTAAATGAAACACTACAAATCAAATTG
>JAYTMQ010000079.1:0-6467 GCA_043728355.1 Bacteroidota bacterium | reverse complement strand
TTTTTTCCAGTTTCTGGTTGTGCATTCATCGAAAATGCAAATACAATAAAAAATGTTATCAACAACCAAAAATGCTTCATAATAAGATTTTAAAAAGGTAAAATTAACAAAAAACTCAATAAAATATCATAAAAAACTGTTATTTTACTATTGCTAAAAAAATCGATTAAACGCAATATTAATCGATTAAATCACAAATTGTTAACAAGTTTGAACTATTACTCGTACAATTATTAAAAAATCTAGTTAGATTTGTATTGTTAGAAATGATCCCAAATCAATTTAAAACTTAATCTTAAATAATTTAATTATAATGCAAATCAAAAAAATAGTACTCGTTGGTTCAATATTAACTTTAAATTTTTTCTTTCAAAGTTCATTTGCACAAGCTAGCAAAAAAGAATTTTACAAAAACGGTCAAAACGGAATTGAGTTAATTTCTCAAAGCAAATCTGGCACTGTTATTATTAGCACATACAATGCCAAAATGTCAATAAAAGATGAAATTGCTCAAAATTTTTATCAAAGATATCTAAAAAACGAAATCGAAACCGATTCGATAATTATAATTGTTGGCAAAACTGCAAAAGTTACGGGCAAATGCAAGATAGTTAAAAAAGCAAAATTAACTAGTGTTAACTTTTATTATGAAAAAGTAGAATGGGCTTCTGGTCTTGTAGAAGAACATATCAATTGAATTTAAACTAAACGCTCAAATTTAATGAGCGTTTTTTTATGTTTGTTTAAAATTAATATTATATTTGAAAATTATATTATTGTTTTAAACCCCTAAATATGACAAGAATAAAAATTTACCTATTAGTATTACTTATTTTTTCATTTCAAATTGTAAAAGCACAAGCTAAAAAAATTGAATTTTATAAAAACGGTCAAAATGGTATCGAAATTATTTCAAAAAGCAAAAAAGGAATAACAATTATTGTAAGTACTTACAATGCTAAATTGATAATTAAGAATGAAGTAGCCCAAAAATTCTTAGAATATTACAATAAAAATAATAATATTTCTGACTCAATTATCAAACTTAAAGTCAAAGATGCAATAGTAATTGGCAAATGTAAATTAACTAAAAAGGACAAAGTTACAAATGCTGGTTTTTATTATCAGCGTGTCGAATGGAAAGATGGATTAATAGAAGAATACCAGAAATAAAACCTTTTTTAATATTTATTTAAATTTTCAATGATAACCGTTTCTGTAAATATAAAAGCAACTTTAGAAAAAATTTGGGAATTTTGGAACAATCCGAATCACATTCAGAATTGGTATTTTGCATCGCCAGATTGGCATTGTCCAAAAGCTAAAAATGATTTGCAAATCGATAAAAAATTCAATATAAGAATGGAAGCCAAAGAGGGTTCGGTTGGATTTGATTTTGAAGGAAAATACACTAATATTATTGAAAATCAGTTAATTGAATATATTCTTGCAGATCACAGAAAAGTAATTACAACATTCGAAAAAATAAATTATGAAGTTATTGTAACTCAAAAGTTTGATCCAGAAACCGAGAATACTTTAGAATTGCAACAAAATGGTTGGCAAGCAATTTTGGATAATTTCAAGAAAAATGTTGAGAATAATTAAGAACAACTAATATATTTTAAAAATATGTTAGAATAATTCAAATAATAATATCCATTTTTTTCCACCACCAAAATTCTAATGGAAAATCTGGATAATTTTCGATAAATTTTTTGTATTTAGATAATTTTGCCTCTTGCTCATTAAATTTGACTTCGACTGCAAAACCTTTTAAATATTGTGTTTCTACAATAAAATCTACTTCGTTTCCGTCGGCTGTTCTCCAATATTTTATTTGGTCTTGCTCGTGTCTTTCTAATAAAACTCTGAAACAAAAATTCTCTAAAACCAAGCCTTTGTCAGCACGTTGTTCTATTGGGGCAAAGTAATTTATTAAAATATTTCTCAAACCAATATCGTTAAGGTAAACTTTTGGCATTTTAGTCAACTCTTTTCTTAAATTTTTATAAAATGGTTTTACCAAAGTAATATGAAAACATTTCTGTAAAACATACAAATAATTCTCAACAGTTGCATTAGTAATTCGTAAAGTATTAGAAATTTCGTTAACATTCAGCATATTGCCTGATTGACTTGCCAAAAGCATCAGCATTCTATAAAATTTAGTTTCATCAGAGACACCAGATTCTAACAAATCTCGTTTGATGTACGAATCACGAATTTCTCTTAAAAGTTCGATTTTATCATCGATATTGTTTTCTAAAACTACTGCTGGATAACCACCGTAATTCATAAATTCGTCCATATATGCCCAAAGTAAATTCTCTTGAATTGACTTAGTTTTTTTCTTGGATTTTAATGATTCAACTTCTGCTACTAAATCGTTTCTACCTTTAAAATGAAGAAATTCTTCGAAATCTAAAGTTCCCATTTGAAAAATTTTCTTTCTCCCAACCAATGAATCTTTGAATTGTTTGTCAATATAAAAAGCCGAACTTCCAGTTGCTACAATTTTTAATCTTGTGGAATATTCATCAAATAACAATTTTAAAAAGGTTGTCGCGTCATCAAGATATTGTATTTCGTCTATAAAAACTGTAATTTTTTTATTTTCTAGTAATGGACAAATTTTGAATAAATTTTCAGGATTTGTGTTCAAATCATCAAGAATATCTTTTCTATCTAGATTCAAAAAATAGGCCGTTTCTCCTTTTTGTAATAAATCATCAAACATTTGTTTGAGCATAGTCGATTTACCTATTTGTCTTGGACCAATAAGTATTGTGAATTCTTTTTTAGAGAAATGTTTGGCTATAATAAGTTGTTTTTTTCTTCTTACCATAGTACAAATATAAAATATAATTTGTAATTATCAGCTATTTTTAAAAATATTATATAAATTATCAGATAATTTATATAGTTTTTAATACAAAATATCCGATAATTTACATAGTGTACTATGTAAATTATCGGATATTTTGTATTATGCTATACTGTTTATTCTAGATTCTTTCCAATATCTTGAATTGCATCTTCGACTTCAATACCAACTTGCCATCGTTTTTTGAGAATAATATAAAATAAATAATCTGCCAAAAACCCGAATGGAAGCGCAATTATGTTTGCTGCTTTATCATCAATTGAATCAAAGTCAATGCCGAAAATTAGCAAGCAAATAGCAAGAATAATTCCACCTATAAAAGTTCCAGCATAAAAAACAACAATCGATAAAATCGCATACAGCCATTTGTTTTGTTCGTTTTCTTCGGCTAATGTGTAAAAATATTTGCCTATGTAGTATAAAAATATAATTCCAAACATTTTATTCTTTCCTCCATTTTTTAGTTAATTCGAAAACTGTTTCTAGTATTTTAGCTTCTTTTTCGTCAAAATTAATATTGCGTCTTGCCATAACTAACTTTGCGGTTTCGAATGCTTTTTTGGTTAAATAGGTTGTAAATCCAGATGCGCCACCCCAAGAAAAACTTGGAATAAAATTTCTAGGAAATCCTGAACCAAAAATATTTGCTGAAACGCCAACAACCGTTCCTGTATTAAACATTGTATTAATGCCACATTTGCTATGATCGCCCATCATTAATCCACAAAATTGTAATCCAGTTTTCGCAAAATTTTCGGTTTCATAACTCCATAATTTGACCTCTTCGTAATTGTTTTTTAGATTAGAATTATTGCTGTCTGCTCCAATATTGCACCATTCGCCTAGAACAGAATCGCCAAGAAAACCATCGTGACCTTTACTGGAATACCCAAAAAGAACAGAGTTTTTTACCTCACCACCAATTGTAGAATAAGGACCAACTGTAGTTGCTCCATATACTTTTGCTCCGATTTTGACTTTACCGAATTCGCATAAAGCAAATGGGCCACGAATTACTGCGCCTTCCATAATTTCAGAATTTGCTCCTATATATATTGGTCCAGCTGAAGCATTTAATGTGACAAACTCTAATTTAGCACCTTCTTCAATAAAAATATTTTCAGGAGAAATTGCATTTACAGATTTCGGAATGGTTTGCGATTTTCTATCATAGGTTAAAAGCTCGAAATCTTCACGAATAGCAGTATCGTTTTTCGAGAAAATATCCCAAGTATGCTCAACTGTTAAACAATCTTCGTTGTATTCCAAAATTTCATAAGTGTTAAAATCGACTTCTTCTTGATTTTCGGTGGTGTAAAAAGCAATAATTTCATCATCTTTAAAAATGGCTTGATTGACTTCAAGATTTGAGACCATTTCGGATAAAATATCATTAGGTAAAAACGAAGCATTTATCATTACGTTTTCTTCCATTTCGACCATCGGATATTTTTCTGATAAATATTCTTCAGTCAAAGTGGTGGTTGTAGAACCCAGATATTTTTCCCATTTTTCACGAATGGTTAATATTCCTATTCTAATATCTGCAACTGGACGAGTGAAAGTAAAAGGCAAAAGTGCATTGCGAATGGGTCCATCAAAAAGTATGTAGTTCATTTCAGGTTTCAGGTTTCAGGTTTCAGGTTTCAGGTTTCACAAATGAAATTAAAAATTGAAACTGTTATTATTTTTTTCAAATGTACAAATTATTATAAATAAAAAACCTCTCGAATAGAGAGGTTTTTGTATAAATTGAACACAATAAATGTTATTTAGTATGTTTAGCATATTTAGTTTTGAACTTGTCAATACGTCCTGCTGTATCAATAAGTTTAGATTTACCTGTGTAAAAAGGGTGAGAAGTTCTAGAAATCTCCATTTTTACAACTGGATATTCAACACCTTCATGTGTAATTGTTTCTCTTGTTTCTGCAGTAGATTTAGTAATAAAAATGTCTTCATTTGACATGTCCTTAAATGCAACTAATCTGTAATTTTCTGGGTGAATTCCTTTTTTCATTGTAAATTTTATTTTTTCTGTGATAATTATAATTTGTTTTGATGCTTTTGTTTTTCAAAAAGGTATCAACTCGTTATAACTTTTTTATTTATTATTTTGAGTTTGCAAATTTACAATTATTTTTTAATAATCAACTATTTAATTAAGTTTTTTTTCTTTATAAAATTTAGTGTAAAAATTTAAGAATTGTTATATTTGTTGATTATTTTAAAATTATAAATATGAATGAAATTATAAAGAAAAACGGAATAACATTTGGAATAGTTAGTGGAATTATTTCTGTTTTAATTACTACTCTAATATACATTATTGATATCAATATGTTTGCATCAGTTTGGGTTGGATTATCTGGATTAGCGGTTTCGATTATTCTTGCTGTGATTTTATTATCTAAAACAAAAAAAGAACTTAATGGGCAATTGAGTTTTAAAGAAGCTTTTACAACTTATTTTCTAATGGCAATTGTAAGTATTTTAATAACCGTTACTTTTAATATTTTATTATTTAATTTTATTGATCCAACTTTAAATCAAACAGTAAAAGAGATTATTTTAGAATCTACTGTAAAAATGATGCAGAAATTTGGTGCAGAAAAAGCTGTTATAAATGAAGCAATAAAAACAATAAAAGCAGAAGACCAGTTTTCTATTTTATCTCAATTGAAAGGAATGTTGTCAAGTGTAGTAATTTCTTCAATATTCGGATTAATTCTTGCAGCATTTTTTAAAACTCCAAATAGAAAAGAAATTTAATGCAAATTTCAATCATCATTCCATTATTAAACGAACAAGAATCGTTGCCCGAATTGCATTCATGGATTGTAAAAGTCATGAATGAAAATAATTATTCTTACGAAGTAATTTTTATTGACGACGGCAGCACCGATTATTCTTGGCAAATAATCGAGCAATTATCTCAAGAAAATTTATCAGTTAAAGGACTACGTTTTCTTAGAAATTTCGGTAAATCGCAAGCTTTGCACGCTGGTTTTGCCAAAGCGCAAGGCGATGTAATCATTACTATGGATGCTGATTTGCAAGATTCTCCAGACGAAATTTCAGGTTTGTACAACATGATTATCAACGAAAACTTCGATTTAGTTTCGGGTTGGAAAAAGAAAAGATACGATTCTGTTGTCACAAAAAATTTACCTTCAAAACTTTTTAATTGGGCTGCTAGAAAAACATCTGGAGTCGAATTAAATGATTTTAATTGCGGATTAAAAGCCTATAAAAATATAGTAATCAAGAATATAGAAGTTTCTGGCGAAATGCATCGATACATTCCTGTTTTGGCAAAGAATGCTGGTTTTTCGAAAATTGGCGAAAAAATTGTCATTCATCAAGCCAGAAAATATGGCGAAACGAAGTTTGGAATGAACCGTTTTATAAACGGTTTTCTAGATTTAATTACGATTTGGTTTTTATCACGATTTGGCAAACGACCAATGCATCTTTTTGGAGCCGTTGGAACAGTAATGTTTGTTATAGGTTTTTTATCAGCTGGTTATATTGGAGTTTCTAAATTGATTAGATTGTTTATTTTACATCAAGACACTAT
>JAYTMQ010000078.1:0-23170 GCA_043728355.1 Bacteroidota bacterium | reverse complement strand
CATAAATTTACACCTTTTAGGTGAGACTACCAAAGCCCTGAAGCTTTATTTTTAAAGACTTTAGGGCTTTTTAATTAGTTATGTTGCGAGTTTTGGGTTTTATTTTAATTTTTTTGTAAATAGTAATGAATTTTAAATCTTTTTTAATTGTATTAAATTTTTTAATTATTGGTTCAAGTTTTGGACAAAAATTTAGTTTGCCTCAATTAATCGAAAAAGCAGGCAAGCAAAAAATTTTGTGTGAACAAATGACCAAAAGTTATTTAATGATGGGTTCATTAATAAAAGCAGTTGAAGCCAGATTTGAATTTGATGATTCGAAATTTGCATTTAGCAAAAATATGCTTTATTTAAGTGAATATTCTAAGCTAGAAGAGACTAAAATTGCTATTCAAAATGTGGTTGTTTTTATGGAATGAATTTAAAACAACTATCGAAACCGTACCGACAAGAGAAAATGCAATTATTGTCATGAATCAATCAGAAGTACTTTTGAAAAATTGCAACGAAATGATTTCTAAAATTTATTTAGAACATAAATTAAAAAACACAAGGCTGATTAATCTTTGTAACCGACAAAGATTAAATGTTCAAAAAATTGCTAAACATTGGGTTTGTAATAAATGGAAAGTAAATAGTTTAGATTTCGAAAAAAATATCAACGAAGCCATAACCAGTTATGAATTTTCTTTGTCGCAATTAATGGCCGAAGAGAATCAACCAGAAATATCTAATATGTTGATTAAACAACAAAATGATTGGTCGGGTTATAAATCTAATTTTGTATTTGAAAATAATACAATTGCTCCTGAAACAGTAATAGAAAACACTACTGTAATTTTAAACGAATGGAACAAATTGGCTGTATTGTATCAAAAAATGGCAATTACAGGTAACTAACATTGCTATTTATTTTTTATCAGCAAAAAATCCTGAGAAAAAACCTTTTTTTGATTTTGAATTACCAGTTAAATCTTCTTCATCTAAATTAATGTTAAATACTAAGCTGTCAATATATTGAGAGAAGGTTTTGTTTTTTTCTTCTAAGAAACCAATTAAATAGTTTTCGCTAGATTGTAAACCAGCTGCGGTCTCTATTTGTAAAAGTTTTTTGTACAATGGCTCAATATGATTTGTTACAATATCACTTGAAATGGATTTTTGTTGCCCTATAAAAGATATATTTCCAGTAGTATCTTTGTTGCATTTTATATCATTAACAACCCAGTAAAATCTACCAGTTTTAGACATATTTTTTAAAACAACATTATAGCCATTCTCTTTTTGCAAATTTTCCCATAATAATTTAAAAATTACTTTAGGCATATCTGGATGTCTCAACAAACTGTGAGGTTGGTTAATTAATTCATAATCATCATAACCACAAACATCAATAAAAGCTTCATTGGCATAAAGGATATTTCCTTTTACATCAGATTTACTTGATAAAGTTTTAGATTTATCCCATTCTAATTCTCTTTCAGAAGGTGTAGCTTTGTTAAATTTATTAACAATAGTTGTAGATTCTATTTGATTTTCGAAACTGAAATTTTCTTGTCTTTGTGTATTCATGATAATATTTGTTTAACTTTTATAAGCATTTGTTTAACAAAACTTTAGCTTTAAGTGTCATCTTAAACAAAGATAATGTTTTTTTCTATGCTTACAAATTACTATTATTTATTTTCGATAAAATGCATATTTAATCGCTAAACTGCAAATTTTTATAGATAAATCTATTCGAAAAATAACTTTTTTAATTATCTCGGTAATTTTTCGATAATAACTCCATAAATCCAAGTTCCTAAAATTGCTGAAAGTAGCGTAATTATTACTACCGACGAACCAGTTCCGATTTGCGCAAAAAGTGGTCCAGGACAGGCACCAGTAATTCCCCAACCTAATCCGAACAATAATCCGCCATAAATTTGACCTTTATTGAATGTTTTAGTTTGATAAATAATTTCTTCGCCATGAATGGTTTTTAGTTTCAATTTTTTGATAATAAATATTGAAATTAATCCAACCATTACTGCACTTCCGATAACGCCATACATGTGAAAAGATTCTAATCTAAACATTTCTTGAATGCGGTACCAACTGATTATTTCTGCTTTTATGAACAAAATTCCAAATAACATTCCGATTATTCCATAAACAACATAATGGTACCATTTGTCGTCAATTTTACTAACGTTTACGCTACAAGAATCAAAAGGTCTTGCTTTTTGAAACTCGGCTTCGAAGTCGATATCTTCGAATTCCTCACCAAATTCGTCTAATCTTTCGTCGTAATCTTCGTTTAGTTTTAAAGATGTTACAACTTTATTTGTAGAAGTTTCAGTAATAACTTCTTGGTTTTTATTTGAGTATTCATTCAAGTCAACTCCTTGAATATTATCGTGTATTGTATTTCCCATTTTCTTAAAGTATTAAAGTGAAAGTATGTAAGGCAAAATAAAATTCACCATTATAAATCCGCCAATCATAAAACAACAAGTTGCTACTAATGATGGCCATTGCAAATTCGAAATTCCTAAAATTGCGTGACCGCTAGTGCAACCGCCTGCGTAACTAACGCCAAATCCGACCATGAATCCTCCGACAACCATCATTAAAAATCCTCTTAGAGTCAATAAACTTTCCCAAGAAAATAATTGATTTGGCAATAAACCATCAACATCTGTCACGCCATAACTTGCTAAATCTGTTCGTAATTCTGGAGTTATGATGATTGATTCTGGATTTGCTAAATACAACGATGCTAAAACTCCACCAATTAAAATGCCTAAAACAAAAACCATATTCCACATTTCGCGTTTCCAAGCATATTTAAAAAACGGAATTCTAGCTGGAATAATCATTGCGCAAGTATGTCTTAGTGAAGCACTTATTCCAAAAGATTTGTTGCCAATAAGTAAAAGTGCAGGTGCAACAAGTCCAATTAACGGTCCTGCAATATACCAAGGCCAAGGTTGTTTTAAAAGTTCAATTATATTCATTTTTATTTTTTTATAGGTTAATTAGCTTTCAATAATTGGTCAATTTCTTCCCAAGCACCGCCATTTATTACGTTCAAGAATCCTTTTTTCTCAAGAATATCTTTTGCAAATCCACTGCGGTTACCACTAAAGCAAACTACGACAATATTTTTGTGATTTCTAAATTTATTGAGACTTTTACCTAATTCATTTAATGGAACATTCGTTGAGCCTTTAATGTGACCTTGACTAAATTCGGCGGGTGTTCGTAAATCGGCGAGAAATGCACCGTTTTTGATAATCGATTTTAAATCGGTTTCAGAAGTATCGTCTTTTCTGACGAAGATTTTTTTGAAAAAATTAAATTTGAATTTAAACATAGTTTTTAATTTTAGGTAGATTTGAGGTTTTTAATTATTGTAAAATTTTGCTTTGACAAACAAAATTTGTTCTTGGAATATTGGTTTTATTAATCATATTATAACCGCCTTCGATTTCTGTAAAATTTCTATAACCACGAGCTTGAAGTATCGATGCTGCAATCATACTTCGATAACCACCAGCGCAATGCATATAAAAATGTTCATCGGGATTTATGTCTTTTATCCAATTATTTATAGATGCTAATGGTCTTAGGTAAGCACCATCGATATGCTCGGCACTATATTCTCCGTCACGGCGAATGTCAACAACCTTGGATTTATTAATTTCAAATTCATTTGCAAATTGCTCAGCGTTTATTCTATGAACGGTTTCAATATCTAATCCAGCATTCTTCCAAGCTTCGAATCCGCCAGATAAATGACCAATAATAGTATCAAAACCAACTCTTGCTAATCTTGTGATTGTTTCTTCTTCGTCTCCAATATCTGTAACTAGAATCAAAGGTTGAGCAACATTGGCAACGAGCGAACCGACCCAAGGAGCAAAATCGCCACTAATTCCGATACTTATAGATTGTGGAATGAAACCATTTGCAAAATCGCCACTTTTTCGAGTATCGAGAATTAACGCACCTGAAACTTCGACCATATTTTCGAATTCTTGAACATTTATAGCTTTCATTCCGTTGTTTAAAACCGATTCAAAACTGTCTTGACCTGATTTATTCATTGCTACATTCATTCCAAAATAGGGCGGAGGTGGCAATAAACCATCAGTAACTTCGGCAATAAATTCGGCTTCGGTCATGTCAGATCGCAAAGCATAATTATTAAGTTTTTGTTCTCCAATTGTCGAAACTGTTTCTTTACTCATGTTTTTTCCGCAAGCAGAACCAGCTCCGTGCGCAGGATAAACAATCACATCATCAGCCAAAGTCATTATTTTTGTTCTTAATGAATAAAATAATGTTGCCGCCAATTGGTCTTGTGTCATCGATGCCGATTTTTGTGCCAAGTCTGGTCGTCCAACATCTCCTATAAATAAAGTATCTCCAGAGAAAATCGCATGGTCTTTACCGTTCTCGTCAATCAATAAGTAAGTTGTACTTTCCATTGTGTGACCTGGAGTATGAATTGCTTTTATTGTAATATTTCCGATTTTGAATTCTTGATTGTCATTGGCTGAAATAAATTCGAAACTTGGTTCCGCATTTGGACCATAAACAATCGCAGCATTAGTTTGCTTGCTTAATTCTAAATGTCCAGAAACAAAATCAGCATGAAAATGGGTTTCGAATATGTACTTTAAAGTTACATTATCTCGCTCTAATCTTTCTAGATAAGGTTTAGTTTCTCGCAATGGATCTATAATTGCGGCTTCACCATTCGAAGTAATGTAATAAGCACCTTGTGCCAAACAGCCAGTATAAATTTGTTCTATTGTCATTTTGTAATTAATTATGAAGCAAATATAAGATGATATTTTGTTTAACGATGTGACAAATGTTACATAACTAAATTTTTCTATGAAAAATAAATTACAAACACAATTTATTTTTTTTAATTAATTGATTTTTAGTGTTTTAAATCATTTAAGATTTAATGATAATATTTTTAAATTAGTATTTAACAAAATACTTACCCTGAAGTACGTTTAACAAAACATCCTTTTTTTGAATTAAAATAAAGTTTTTTATTAGTTTCTAGAAACTAATTTAAAAATTCAATATGGTTTCGATTGAGTTTGACCATGCCTAATTGTTCCATTTTTTTTAATAATCTCGAAATTACTTCTCTTGAAGTTCCGAGATCATTTGCGATTTCTTGATGAGAAAGTTTTATTTCGTTCGAATAGGCTTTTTTATGTCTTTTTAAATAAAATTCTAAACGTTCGTCCATTGCTTTAAAAGCAATATTTTCGACAACTTCTAGTATATCGTCAAAACGGCTCCTGTAAGTTTCAATTACAAACTCATACCAAGTGCGATGTTTTAACATCCATTTGTCCATTAATTCTAGCGGAATCATTAGCAACTCTGCGTCTTCGTCAACTTTTGCTGCAATTTGACTGGCTTCGTTTTTGGTAGCACAAACCATTGAAATGGCACAAGCTTGACCTGGCTGTAAATAATACATTAAGAATTCGCCACCATCATCACCTTCTTTATAAATTTTAATTTTTCCTTTAAGAATTAAAACTGTGTGTTTTATGTATTGTCCAGTTTTCATCATTATTGTGCCTGAATCAAAATTACAATTCATCGAATTGGCTGTAATGTCTTCTAGCAATGCGCTTGAAAAACTCGGAAATAAAGTTTGAATATTAGTAATCATATATAAAGGTATAAAATTTAAAATTAAAAAAAAAGCATAAGAATTAACTTATGCTTAAATATAAATACTAAAAATAAAAACTATTTCTTTTTAGAATCTGGACTGTCTGCAAAAAATCCTGAAAAGAATCCTTTTTTCTTAACTGGACCATTATTGTTTGAAGATTGATCTGAATCATTTGAACTAGGAACAGAATCATAATTGTCAGAACTAAATGTAACTTCACTAAAAAATTGAGGCAAAGTTTTACCTTTCTCTTCTAAGAAACCAATTAAATAATTTTCTGAAGATTGAATGCCACTTGCTTGTTCAATATGTAATAATTTTTTGAACAAAGGCTCAATTATTTTATTAATTACCTCTGGATTAACAGCGCGCTGTTGTCCAGTAAATGTCATAGATCCATAACTGTCATTAGTACTTTTAATATCAATGACAACCCAATAAAACCTACCAGTTTTTGACATGTTTTTAAAAATAGCTATATAGCTGTCTCCTTTAGAAATATTTTCCCAAAGCAATTTAAAAATTACTTTTGGCATATCAGGATGACGTAATAAATTATGAGATTTATTCATAAGTTCAAAATCATCATAACCACTTACATCTATGAAAGATTCATTAGCATAAAGAATATTTCCTTTGGCATCAGTTTTACTCAAAAGCACCTTAGATTTATCCCATTCTAACTCTCTGTCAGATGGAGTTGGTCTGTAAGTCAAACCAATAACTTTTTGATCTGCATCGATTGGGTTGATATTGTAATTTGGCTGTTCTGACATAATTTTTATATTTTAATGGTTCTTTCTATTAATTTAATTAAATAGTAATAGAAGCTAGGAATTATTTTCGATTAATTATAAAAATTAACAATACAAACATAATGTTTTTTTTTAATACTAAACAAAAAAAAATAATTTTAATAATTGAAAATTATTTTTTTTTAACAAAATTTGAAAAAAACTTATGAATTTAAATTGATAATTTCTTTATTATTATTTACGCTTAAAATGTATTGTTTAGATAATTCTAAATTTGGTATCATTCTTCCGGATAAAATCAAAAAATCATCATAATATAATTTTGTTAATGCTGTATCGCCAGAAGTTTTAGAATCCCATAGATATCCCACTAAATTATGTAATTTTATAAATTTTGATTCTAAGAATAGGACTTGTTCTAAATTACCAAAATCTTTTTTTCCTTCGGTGTAAAACCATTTACCCAAAGGTGTGTTTTCGTGAGAAGTAACAATTTCTTCTTTATTGTTAGTTTTATTTTCAACAAAATCTATTACTTTTTGAAACCAATTATTGTAGTAGACTTTAAAGTTTTCAAAATTTTCGGTTGTATTCATAAATATTAATTTAACATAGGTTTGGGTATGCAAATATAATTATTGAGATTGTATAATAGAGTGTGTAGATATGTTAAATGATTAAATTCTAATTAATTTGTTAAAAATTAAGATTTCGTTGAAATATATTTTTTATTATTCTATTTAATTTGAATTATCTTTAACTATCTAATTTAAATTATTTTTTTTAAAGATAAAAACTTATTTTAACATAAATTTAATTTTAATTTTGAAAAATTTAGGCAATTTATAAATTTTTTAAAAAAAATTTATATGTTTGCATAAATTAATAAATAAACTCAAAATGAAAAAAATTCTCCTCACACTATTGTTGTTGGCTTTAATGATAGTTCCAATTTTCTCAAACTTAATCTTTGTTGATCAAATTATTCCACTAAAAGCAGTCGAATTTGACTCAGGCGACGTTGCTTGGATGATAGTAGCAAGTGCATTAGTATTGTTAATGACTCCGGGTCTTGCCTTTTTTTATGGTGGATTGGTTGGAAAGAAAAACGTAATTTCTACTATGTTTCAAAGTTTTTTAGCAATGGTTGTTATATCTGTGCTTTGGGTTGTTGTTGGTTATGGTCTTGCATTTGGCCCAACAATTGAAGGATTTATAGGAAACCCGATTCCTAACATGTTTTTTCAAGGTATCAATTCATCAACTTCTTGGATTTTATCGCCAACGGTTCCGATTATTTTGTTCGCAATCTATCAAATGATGTTTGCTGTAATTACACCAGCTTTGGTAACTGGATCTTTTGCTGAAAGAATTCGTTTGTGGCCTTACATTGTTTTTTTAGTATTGTTTTTATTATTCGTTTATGCACCAGTTGCACATTGGATGTGGAATCCAGAAGGATTTTTATATAAATTAGGAGCAATTGATTTTGCTGGCGGAACAGTTGTTCACATGACTGCAGGTTGGGCATCGTTAGCTGGAGCCATATTTTTAGGTCGTCGAAAAGTTCAAACTTCTAATCCTGCTCAAGTTCCTTATGTCTTATTAGGTACAGGTTTGTTATGGTTTGGTTGGTTTGGGTTCAATGCAGGATCGGCTTTTGGAGCCAATGCAATTGCTGCTCAAGCACTTGGAAACACAGCAGTTTCTGCTGCCACAGCAGGTTTGGCTTGGATGTTTATTGATAAAATTAGAGGTTATGAAATAACTGCCGTCGAAACTTGTCTTGGAGTTCTTGTAGGACTTATTGCAATAACTCCAGCAGCAGGATTTGTAAGTATATGGCATGCATTTTCTATCGGAGCCATCGCTAGTTTAGTTAGTTATATTGTAGTAAGTGAGTTTCCAAAAGGTATAATCGACGATGCACTTGATGTTTTTGGGTGTCACGCTGTTGCAGGAATAACAGGAATGTTGTTGACAGGAGTTTTTGCTTGTAAAGCAGTAAATCCAACGCTAACTCAAGAAGGATTGCTATTTGAAGGTTCAGAATTATTTACAAACCAATTAATTGCAGTAGGAATAGTTTCTGTATTTGCATTTATAATGTCTTATTTCTTATTTTTCGTTATCAACTTGATAACTCCATTAAGAGTTTCAGAAGATGTTGAAAAAGCTGGATTAGATAGCGAACAAATTGGAGGATTATAATAATTAAAAACAAATTAAAAAACAAAATATGAATATTATTAAAAAATCGATTGCTACTCTTGCAATTTTGACAGCAACTTTAAGCGTTGCACAAGAAACACCTAAAACAACTTTCTCTGGAAATGCAGATTTTTATTATAGATTTGATTTTGCAAATGCTGGCGACACTGGACAAACTAATAATTATACCAGTTTTACCAATTCTCATGATTCGTTTGAATTGGGAATGGTTTCTTTAAAAGCAACTCATAAAGAAGGAAAAGCATCTGTATTTGCTGATTTAGGTTTTGGAACAAGATCAAAAGATTTTTCATACAATGATAAAGATGACAATCAATTTTTTGTAAAACAATTAAATATGACTTATGATTTGTCAGATAAGTTTAAAATAACTGCTGGTGCATTTGCAACACATTTAGGTTTTGAGTTAGTTGATGCTACGGATAATAAAAATTACAGCATGTCTTATGCTTTTACAAATGGTCCATTTTTTAATACAGGAGTAAAAGCACAATACACTTCAGGAAAGTTTTCTGTAATGCTAGGAGTTACAAATCCAACGGATTTTAAAAGTACTATTCAAGCTGGTTCTAACCAAAAAACTATTATTGGACAGTTAGGATTTTCAGGAGAAACAGGTAGTGCTTATTTGAATTTTACATCAGGAAGTAACAACCCATCAACAGCCAACAACCAACAAATTGATTTGGTTGCTACAAAAAAAATTAGCGATAAACTAACATTAGGTTTTAATGGTACTTTTGCAACAACTTCTGACGACGATTCATCTGTTAAAGATTTAAATTGGTTTTCTGTTATTGGATATGCTCAAGTAGGTTTATCTAAAGATTCAAGCTTAGCTTATAGAATTGAGTATTTTGGAAATAATGATGGTGCAAAATATAATGATACAACACTCTATCCTTTAATTGTAGATCCAAAATTTAATGTAATTTCTAATACGTTGTCTTTTAATGTAAAAGAAGGAAGATTTACTTTTATTCCTGAATTAAGATATGATTTAGCGTCTAAAAATATTTTTGCAAAAAACAATTCAGGAAGTGTGACTGGTGGTGCAGGATCAATACTATTAGCTACGACTTATAGTTTCTAAAATGAACCTAATTTAATTTATAAAACCGCTAATTTTTTTAGCGGTTTTTTTATGGAATAATAATGACAAAGTATTTAGAATCAACATTTGATGTTTTTAGATTATCTTTCCTTTAGTAACTTTTTGGTCGAATTGTTTTGTCAATGTTTTCGATTTATAAATTCAGGTTTGCTTTTTATTGGGTCTAAATTAGTTAAAAAAAAAGCTTCAATTTCTTGAAGCTTTCTTAATATTCTAATTTATTCTGATTTTTTGCCTTTTACGACCAATCTGAAACCTTCGCCATGAATGTTCAAGATTTCAACTTCAGGATCTAGTTTTAAATATTTACGAAGTTTAGCGATGTAAACGTCCATACTTCTAGATGTGAAATAATTATCATCTCTCCAAATTTTGGTTAATGCTAATTCTCTCGGCATTAAGTCGTTTTCATGAAGGACTAACATTTTTAATAATTCGTTCTCTTTTGGCGACAATTTTACTGGCTCTTCTTTTTTGAAAGTCAAAAAACGCAACTTAGAATTCAAGTGAAAACCACCGAACTCAAATTCGAATTTTAACACATCATTTTTGGTTTCAGATGATTTTCTTAGAATTATTGCACGAATTTTCATTAACAATACTTCTGAATCGAATGGTTTGTTTAAATAATCGTCTGCTCCAACTTTGTATCCTTTCAATACATCTTCTTTCATTGACTTGGCGGTCAAGAAAATAATCGGAATTTCTTTGTTTTTTTCACGAATTTCTTTTGCCAAAGTGTATCCGTCTTTGTAAGGCATCATTACATCGAGAATACAGAGGTCGTAGGTTTCCTTTTTAAATTTCTCGAATCCTTCCATGCCATTTTTAGCAAGTGTAACGTCAAAATCATTCAAAATTAAATAATCTTTTAAGATTGATCCAAAATTTTGATCGTCTTCTACGAGAAGAATTTTTTTGTTTTCAGTAGTTTCCATTTTTTTGTTTGAGTTAATATTGGTTTTTTTTAATTAATAAGGGGAATTTTTATAATGAAGGTACTTCCGATACCTTTTTCTGATTCTACAAATATTTGCCCATTGTGATCTTCGATTATTCTTTTTACATAAGACAATCCTAATCCGTGACCTTTAACATTGTGCAAATCTCCGGTATGTTCTCTATAAAACTTCTCAAAAATACGTTTTTGAGCAGTTTTAGTCATTCCAATTCCGTGATCTTTTATTTTTATAATTATTATATCTTTTACATTTTCTGTGCTAATATCTATAATTGGACTTTCGGCAGAATATTTTATTGCATTATCCAATATATTTACGATCACGTTTGTAAAATGTGTGTCGTTTAGCAAACAAGTATTTCTTTTGGCTAATAAATTGGTTGTTATTTTGCCTTGTTTGTCGTCTAGAATCAATTGAACGTGTTCAATTGCATCTTCTATTACATCATTTACTTCTAGCGATTCTTTGTCAATGTCTAATTCTTTTTTCTCAAGTTTAGATATTCTTAAAACATTTTCGACTTGAGCATGCATTCTTTTATTCTCGTCTCGAATCATTTGTAAATATTTCGAAACCATTTCTTTATTGTCAATGACTTTTGGGTTTTTAATGGCGTCAAGAGCAAGATTAATGGTTGCAATTGGTGTTTTAAATTCGTGAGTCATATTATTTATAAAATCGGTTTTAATTTCTGAAATTAATCTTTGTTTTATCAATTGATTAATTGCACTTGTATAGGCGATAATTATAATAAGTGTAAAAATTATTGATAAAATCGAAATTGCCATCAAATCAGAAAACAAATAATCTATTTTGCAAGGAAAACTAGCTAACAACTGATACTTATTATTCCCATCACTATCCACGTAAACTGGTATTGAATAGGTTTTATTTTTATCAAAAATAAATTTTTCAGATTTGATGCTGGTTATTTTTCCGTTGCTGAAAATTGCAAATTCAATTCCTGTTTTTAAACCATATTCTAACATTTCATTTTCGAGTTTTTTCTTTAACTCTTGAATAGAAATTCTTTGTTCGATTGGCAATGCTGATGCTATATCTTTATATGCAATCTCGAATTGTACATTTTTTAAAATATCTAATGTTCCAGATTTTTCTATTTTGACATCGGGTTTTGTATTTCCTGACGCAACTGAATTGTCAATAGAATTGCCATTGTAAACTTCCGTTTTTCTATTTGACGAGAAGTTTGGAATTATATTTTTATCATTGTTTTTATCAAAGAACGTAGAGGATATATTGTAATCTTCTTGAATCAAACTACTGGAATATACTATAGTTTGATTGGTTTTTAAATTTTTTTGAACGTAATAAAATTGTAATAAATCGCTTTTTTTTGGAGATTTACCAATACTGTCCTTTAGTTTGTCGTATTTTTTGTAAAAATCAACCGCTTCTTGCTTTTGTAATTTTTCTGCTACGCTTCCTATAACTTGACGAACATGAAATTGAAATTGTTCATCATTATTTTTAAACGAGGTATTAAACCAATAAACTTGAACTAAAATTATTCCAATAAGTGATAAACTCATTAAAAAAACTAATAATCTGAAAAAAAACTTATTCATTGTACAAATTTAGCATTTTAACATTTTGCGAACGATTAAATTAACCTAAAATTAACATTACCTCTACAAATTATTCAACAAAACCGTTAATTAAAGAAATATAAATTGCTTTCGTTTCAAATTTTGCAATTCCAGCTGTATCATTATTGATAACAAAGTTACTTTTCGCAACCCTCTCTTTATCAGATAGTTGATTTTTAACTCTTATCATAACTTCTATTTCTGAAATTTTGTCGCGCTGCATAACTCTTTCTATTCGATTTTCTAGAGAAGCAATAACAGTTATTACATAATCGCAAAATTTAAACTCGCCAGTTTCAATTAAAATTGCTGATTCTTTTATTACAAATACTGAATCTTTATTTTCAATCAACCATTTCTCAAAATGTATTTTAACTTCTGGATGAATTATTGCATTTAATTGTTTTAATTTATCGGGATTTTTGAAAACTATTTTCCCAAGTTTTTTTCTGTTTAAAAATTGTTCATCAAATATTGAATCTCCAAAAACATCTTTAATTTTTAAAAGTATTTCAGGTGTATTTGTAATTTTTTTGGCTTCATTATCTGAATTATAAACCGGAAACCCTAAAGATTTGAAATACTTAGCAACAGTAGTTTTACCACTGCCAATTCCACCTGTTAAACCAATAATTTTTGACATAACTTTAACTTAACACTAACAAATATACATGAAAATAATTACGAATAAAGTTTCAGCAAATAATTTTGATAATAAAAGATAATAACGCAATAAAAAATGCAATTATTCTTACGTTTTAAAGAATAATTCAGGAAATACATTTTCTGGAATTTGTTTTTGAATATTTATTTTAAAAAAAGATTCAATAAAACCAAAACCATAACCAAAAAATTGTTTCCAAACAGCTTTTACCGTTAAATAGCCAATTGTAATATTCTTATTTTGAATACTTGAAACTATAAAGATTACAAAAAAATACACACAATATAATTTAATTAATAAATCCCTAAATGACAAGACTAATATAATAGAAACAAATAATCCAATTACAAATAACGAGGGTAAATAATAAGTCGGTTTTGCAAATTCTGGATGCCAAGAATTCAAAATCGGTCGAACTTTTCCAAATTTTGTTACTTGCTCAGAAAATTTCTTGAAATCGATTCTTCTTTTATGATAAACAAAAGCTTCTGTAATCAATTTAGATTTAAAACCCGATTTCCATAATCGAATTGTTAAATCTGGATCTTCGCCAGGATGAATGTTTTTAAAACCTTTCGATGCTTCGAATGCTTTTTTAGAAAGTCCCATATTAAAACTTCTCGGTTCGAACGTGTTCAATTTTTCTGACCCACCACGAATTCCACCTGTTGTCAAAAACGAAGTCATCGCAAAATTAATCGCTTTTTGAATATTCGAAAAACTTTGGTCAGCTTTATCTGGTCCACCATAAAAATCTACAAATTCTGTTTGCAAAGATTTTGAAACTTGTAATAAATAATTTGGCGGGATAATACAATCAGAATCAAACAAAATAAAGTAATCACCATTGGCTAAATTCATTCCAAAATTTCGAGAATCTCCAGGTCCAGAATTGTATTTTAAATAATAAGAAATGTTTAGTTTTTGTTTGAATTTTTCAACCTCGTTTTCACACGATATTGTAGATCCATCTTCGACAATTATGACTTCGAAATTTTCAGAATAATTTTGCAAAACCAAACTTTCTAAAAGTTCGGTCATTTCTTCAGGACGATTAAAAACAGGAATAATAATTGAAAAAAACATTTCGATATTTTAGTATTAATTTTTTGAACTTTAATTTTTCAAATATAAACTATAAATGTTAAATATTCAAATGAGTTTTCGGAATGAAAAATCAAAAAATCAAAATTATTATTTAAGAAAAAAAGCAAATTATTTTATCAATATTTAATTTTTTTTTAATAAAAAAGCAATAAATATATCAAATAAATTTTGGAAATTCAAAATTTAAATTTAACTAAATACATTAAAATCAAAATCCCAAATTTCATCTTTTTTATACCAAAGTCGGCCTTGAATAACTTTCAAAGGACAATCAAAATTGTTTGTATAAAGTGATCCAGTTCCTAATCCTTGTGGCATCAAATTATGCTGCAAAAATGTAAATTGAGCAATTGCATTTAGACCAACATTACTCTCCAAAGCAGATGTTATCCACCAGCCAATATTGTATTTTTTGGCTAATGAAATCCATTCTAAAGTTCCTCTAAAACCACCTATAAAACTAGGCTTCAAAACGATGTATTTTGGCATAATTTTAGTCAATAAATCCTCTTTTTCTTGCATTAAAAACACTCCAATTAACTCTTCATCTAGCGCAATGTCAATAGGACTGTTTTTACACAGCTCTGACATAGTGTCAGTATGATTTTTTTCAATAGGTTGTTCTATACTATGTAATTTAAATCCAGCTAGTTGTTTTAATTTATCTAAAGCTAATTCTGAACTAAAAGCACCATTAGCGTCAACTCGAATTTCTATTTGTTCTGGAGTAAAATTAGCTCTAATATAGCTTAATAGTTGCAATTCTAGATTAAAATTTATTGCCCCGATTTTAAGTTTTATACAGCCAAAACCTTCTGCGATTTTTTCTTCTATTTGTTGCTTCATATAGTGCTCATTTCCCATCCAAACCAAACCATTAATTAGTATTGGTTTTGTGCCGTTTGTAAATTCAGATTCAAACAACTTAAACGGGTTTTTTGAAGCCAATGAAAGAAACGCCATTTCGACTCCAAATTGAATCGATGGAAACTCTAAAAGTGCTTCCCAAAGTTGGTCTTTTCCTAAATGTATATTGTCGCAAGTCCAAGCTAATTTTTGTTCATAATCAGGCCTGTCATCAATACTTAAACCGCGCAGAATTCCACATTCGCCGACACCTCTTTTTTCTTCATTTTCTATTATGATAAACCAAGTTTCTTTCTCGTTCAAAACACCTCTTGATGTTCCTGACGGTCGTTTGAATTGAAGATTATATTTATGAAAAGTTGCTTTCATTTTGAAATTTTAGATTATAGAATTAAGATTTTAGACAAAAAAATAAATCATTTATAAGTTAAATCAGCTGGTTTTTGTATTAAATATTATTCAAAAATTCTTAAAATTTTGTTGAAATTATCTTTAGACAAACCCTTTTTTTGAAACAAATCAAAGTCATTTTTAGTTTTTTCATTCCAACTTTGAACCGAATTTATGTTTTGATTTTTGAATTTTTCGTGTATTTTTTTAGCAGATTTCATGTCTTTATTTAACATAAAAGCATGTGCCAAATTAAGTTGAATTAGCAATTCTGAGCCATCTAAAATTTCTGCTTTTTTAGAGTTAACTAATGCTTTTTCATACTGTTTTGTAAGCAAAAAACAAGTGGCTAAATTGTTAAAATCATTCGAAATTGAGTTGCCTTTTTTGATAATATTTTGCAATTTATTGATGGCTAAATCATAATTTTCTGACTTGATTAATGCATCTATTTCAGTTCTAATAGCATCATCTATTAGCTGATTGTCTCCAGTTTTTTTCAAACATTCGAGTTCGATTGACTTTAAATTTGATGTTTTTTCGGCTGATAAAAGATTTTGAAATTCGAAATATTTGAATTTTTCTTCTAATTTTTCGAGTTGACAAACACAAAAATCATCTGAATTTTTGATTTTTTTTGAAGTTTCAGATGATTTTAATTCCTTCAAAACCGTTTTTTTGTTTTGCAAATTCCAACCTCGGCTTAACTTATTATCAACCCAAGGAACTATTTCGAGTATTATTTTTTGGTTCATAATCAAATTTTTACTTTCGAAACCAAAGAAAATATTTTCAGTATTTATTGTCAAACAAGTTGATTTACCTAACGAAAGAATTTTGGCTTCTTTATTTATTGGATTGTTTTGATACAAACAAGCCTTTTCTAAATTACCTGTTTTTTTGAAATCAATTGCATTTTTTTCTTGCTTAAAAATTGCATATTTGCATTTGTCATTGCCTGAAATTTTTGATAAAAGTAAAATTGCTCCTGCTGAACCTTGACTTATACCTGATGGATCTGGAATAGATTTTAAAACAGAAACCAAACTCGTCGCCATCTCTTGGTTCTCGTCTAGAAGTGTTATTCGGTAAACAATTTCAGTAGTTCCAATAGGAAAATCTTCTGATTTAATTACTATTTTCTCTCTTGCAGCAACCACAATTTGCTTGTTTGTTATTCGCTCTTTGTCCCAATATCCATCATGTTGAGCGTTTATTTGTATAGGTAAAATAAATAGTAAAGTAGTCTTTAATATTGTTGATATTATTATTTTTATTTTATTCATATTTTTCAATTTAATTTAATTTATGTTTTTTATTTTTGATGCAAAATTAGTTTAATATGCCTATTTCTGAAAATTTCTCATCTGTTTTATGCAAAGATTTTGAAATAAATTTCATGCAATGTTCTTCAAATGGGTTTCTGAAACACACTGATTTGTGTAATATTCTTCAATTAACAGCAGCCGCACATTCTGAATTAGGTGGAATTAGTTTTGTTGACATGCAAAAAAATAATCAAGCTTGGGTTCTAAGCAGAATGAGGGTTGAAATTTATGAATTGCCTAAATGGAAAGACATAATAACTGTAAAAACATGGATATGTAATCTCGAAAATTCACGATCTGTTCGTGCATTAGAAGTTTTTGTTAATGACAAAAAAATGGTAGGAGCAGAGACTTTTTGGGCAGTTTTTAACACAGTTTTAAGAAAACCTGAACGGTTGATTTTACCTCATGAACATTTTGAAAAATTTGAAACTAAACGTGCTACAATTTTGCCTTTTTCATTAATTAAACTTCCAGAAAATTTAAAATTTGTAACAATTAAAAAAGTATATTTTTCTGATTTAGATTTTGTCAACCATGTTAATAATGTGAAATATTTAGAATGGTGCCTTGATTTAATTGATGATTTATTTAAAAAAAATAATATTTTATTGAGTTTTGATATGAATTTTATTAAAGAACTTTCATTAAACGATGAAGTAATTTTAGAAATGGTTAAATCCGAAAAAGTTACTTTTTTTGGTGTTAAAAAAGAAGATAAAATGTGTTTTGCATTGAAATTAAATTGGCAAATTTAACTAACCTTAAAACGGTACATCACTGTCATCATCGTTATTACTATTCATATTGCTCCCGAAAGCTTCGTTAGCTGTTGGTAAGTTTTTAGTTTGAAACGGATTATCATCTTGAGCAGAATTCATTGTTGACGGCAAATAATCATCTCCACCAGAATACTCTTCGAGATTGTCGAATTTACCAAGATTTCCGATAAATTTCAAACGAATATTTTCTAAAGATCCATTTCTGTGTTTTGCTATAATAAATTCGGCTTGACCAGCTGTTGGACTTGCCTCTTCATCATCCCATTCATCAAGTTTGTAATATTCTGGTCGATAAATAAATGATACAATATCAGCATCTTGCTCGATTGCTCCAGATTCTCGTAAGTCAGATAAAAGTGGTCTTTTGCTGGTGGTGCTTCTTGTTTCTACAGCTCTCGAAAGTTGAGAAAGTGCAATAACTGGAACTTCTAATTCTTTTGCTAATGCTTTTAAGTTTCTTGAAATTGTCGAAATTTCTTGTTCACGATTTCCACCACCTTTTCCGTTGCTTCCTCCGGCTGTCATTAATTGCAAGTAATCAACAATAATCAGTTTTATACCATGTTGTGATGCTAATCTTCGAGATTTTGCTCTTAAATCAAAAATTGATAACGAAGGTGAATCATCAATAAAAAGCGGTGCTTTTTCAAGATTTTTCACCTTAATTGATAGTTGTTCCCATTCGTGTTTTTCGAGTTTTCCTGTTCTTAATTTTTCTGAAGATAGACCAGTTTCTGACGAAATTAAACGAGTAATTAATTGAACAGAAGCCATTTCAAGAGAAAAAATTGCTACTGGATGACCAAAATCAATTGCAATATTTCTAGCCATTGACAATACAAACGCAGTTTTACCCATACCTGGTCTCGCCGCAATGATTATTAAATCTGATGGTTGCCAACCTGATGTTATTTTATCAAGTTTATGAAATCCTGTTGCAATTCCTGACAAACCCTCTTTATTTGCTATTTCCTCGATTCTTTTTTTAGCTTGTAAAACCAAACTTTGTGCAGTTTCTGAACTTCGTTTAATGTTTCCTTGCGTAACTTCGTATAATTTAGATTCTGCTTTATCTAATAAATCAAAAACATCTGTAGTTTCATCGTAAGATTCTTCAATAATTTCAGATGAGATTCTTATTAAACTTCTTTGTATGAATTTTTGAAGTATAATTCTAGAGTGAAATTCAATATGTGCCGACGAAGATATTTTTTGAGTCAATTGAATCAAATAAAAATCTCCTCCAACCAAATCAAGTTTTGCATTTTTCTTTAATTGTGCCGAAACAGTCAATAAATCTATGGGTTGTGAATCTACAAATAACTGAAAAATAGCTTCGAAAATATGTTTGTGCGCATCTTTATAAAAAGCATCAGGTTGAAGAATATCTATTACTTCGTTAACTCCAATTTTATCAATCATCATTGCGCCAAGTACTGCTTCTTCTAGTTCGAGTGCCTGAGGTGGTAATTTTCCTTTTTCGAGATTAATAATTGTAGTTTTTTCTACTTTAAGTGGGCTAATGCTTTTAAAACTTTCCATTTTACAAAGTTAAGTTTTTTATAAAAAATTTAAAAGTTGATTTATTAGAAAAAAATGTTTATAAATAGACTTCATTTGTTAACAACAAAAAAATAGTATTGATTTTACTAGGTTTTACTTTTTTAATATTTGTTTTACAATTAGTTGTTTTGTCTATTTAGTAGTTGATTTTATTATCATTCATAGATGTAATCAAAATGTTAATAAATGTTTAACAGTTAAATAAATCGTTTTATGAAAATCAAAATAATTCCAATAATAAATATTTTATTAAGATAAATTAATATTTGAAATTGATTAATAAATCTAACTAAATCTCAATCGAACAAAAACGTGTTTGATTCCTTTTTTGTCTGATTCACGCTCGTCGATTTCAAGAATATCTGTTAACGATTTTAACATTGGTGTTAGTTTCGAAAAGCCATAATTTCTTGGGTCAAATTCGGGTTTTTTCTTTGAAATTAAATTGCCAACATCGCCTAGAAACGCCCAACCATCGTCGTCACCAATTGCTTCTAAAGTATCTTCAATCAATTCAATTGTTTGATTGTCGATTTTATTCAATGTTTTTTCGACTGGTTTTTCTACGACTTTTGATGTCGATTTTTTGGTTTCGGTTGATGCAACAATAATTGGTTTGGAATTCTTTTTCTTAGTAGCACCATCAAGAACTTCAATATAAATAAATCTGTCACAAGCAACTATAAAAGAATTTGGCGTTTTCTTTTCGCCAATTCCAATGACTTTCATACCTGATTCTCGCAAACGAATTGCCAAACGAGTAAAATCTGAATCTGATGAAACTATGCAAAAACCATCGACTTTATCAGAATATAACAAATCCATTGCATCGATAATCATAGCCGAATCCGAAGAATTTTTGCCAACGGTATAGCTATATTGTTGAATTGGCGTAATGGCGTGTTCCAACAAAACCGATTTCCAACCATTGGCATTTGGTTTGGTCCAATCGGCATAAATGCGTTTAGTTGTTGGTGTTCCGAACTTGGCGATTTCTTCCATCATTCCTTTTACATTACTATATGGAACATTATCGGCATCGATTAGCACGGCTAGTTTGAGTTCTTTATTAGTTGAATTTGACATTTTATTGTTATTAAAATAAATTTCAAATATACAAATATTAGTATTCATAAATATTCGTTTGTAATTTTCCTTATTTCAAATGATTTTTCCTCCAATTCGTGTTTTTAATTGCATTCGATGCTAGTTTTATTATAAATTCGCAACAACAAAAAAAAACTTACAATTTATTATTATTCCTTATGAAATTTCTTTCAATTACTTTATTTACTATTTTTTCAATAGCATCGATTAACGCTCAAGAAACCGAAAAAAATCCAACTAAACTTGATGATGTCGTAGTTACAAAAACCAAAAAAGCCATAGAGAAAAAGGCAGATAGAACAATTTTCGATTTTGCTGGACAAGCGCAATTAAATTCAGGTTCAGTTTTAGAAGGATTGAGAAAACTGCCTGGATTAATAATTTCTGATATTGCTGGAATTAATTATCAAGGCAAGCAACTTGATGTTTATTTAGACGGTCGACCACTTAATATTTCGTCTAATGAATTGAATGCTTATCTTGAAGGAATGCCCGCTAATGCTGTCGAGAAAGTAGAAATCATCACACAACCTGGAGCAGAATTTCCAGCAACTTCTGGTGGCGCAATTATCAATATAATAACGAGTAAAAGTGCCAAAAACTATTTGAGTGCTACTTATAATTCAGGTTATAATTTTACATATTATGATAAATTTAGATCCAGGGCAAACAATAGTGTTTTGTTAAATGCCAAAAACAAATATTTCGGTTGGCAAATAAATCTCGGTCAGAACTATCGTGAAAGTAATCTTATTAATAAAATATTTACTGACCAAAACGATGTTTCAACTTCTTTATCTGAAACCAACGCAAACAGAATAAACAATAATGTTTTCGCTAAATCAGCTTTGACATTTGATTTCAATAAAGACAGATTTTTATTAAATTATGATATAAATTCTGGAAAAGTCAAATCCAATACTTTGGCAAACGGTTTAGGTTTTAATTCTTCAGATGATAGTTCAACAAAAACTTTGCGTCAAGATGCTGTTGCAACTTATCAAAAACGTTTTAACGATACTGAGAAAAAACTTGATTTTAGGTTTAATTTTGCAAGAAACAACAACGATTTTAATTTGCAATCTCAAGTCTTGAATAATACGGTTTTGGATAACTCATCATTACAAGAATATCTAAATTTTAAAATTGATTATTCTCAATCTTTAAAAATTATGGATAAAGGCAAAATCAGTACAGGAGCTTTAATCGATAATTTGTATTTTCGAACCAAGGATTTTGGAAACACCAACTTGAATTATAACCGACAAACCAATGCTGGTTTTATAGAATTGCAATCAAGTTTAAAACAATTCGATTTTATTTTAGGCCTTAGAGGCGAAAAATACAATATTAATGGTAAAACAAACACCACTGATTTAACACCATTCAACCAATTTAGACTTTTTCCGAATGCAAGTATTCAATACAATCTGGCAAGCCAAATTTATATAAATGCTAATTATAATAAAAAAATTAGTTTGCCAAGTACTTCGTCATTGAATCCTAATAACACGAATTATCAAAATCAGAATATTAGTTATGCTGGAAATCCGCAATTAGAACCAACCATTTTTGACAATTATGAGATAGAAATTTCTGCTTTTGATTATGCTAATATTGGATACAGTGTAAATACAGCTAAAAATCAAGTAGTTAATAGGGTTTTATTGAATAATAATAACCAAGCTTCGAGCGTTACTTTGAATGTAGATGAAATAAAAATTCATAATCTAAATATTAGTTTGCCTCTTCCTTATATGTTGTTTACCAAAGGTTTGAACGAAACGTTAAAAATGGATTTTAATCCTGATAAAATTAATTTTTTGTATGTTTATGCTGGTTATCAGAAACATCAAATTCCAGGTTTAGTAACCAAAGGTTTTTGGAGTTTTAATTTAATGTCGCAAATCTTGTTGCCAAAAGAAATTAAATTTGTCACAAATTACAGTTATAACACAACGGGTGGAAATTACAATTATTTTATAGGTACAAAACCATTCAATCACAGTTTAGATATGAGTTTTTCTAAGAAATTTTTAAACAATCAATTGTCATTATCATTAAATTTTGATGATATTTTAAATCTTAACAAACAAGGATTTCAAGCTGTTGAAACGCCAGTTTTTATTGAAAATAAATATGATACAAGAAGATTTGGTTTTACATTAAATTATAAAATTCCGACTAAAAATAAATTGGCAAAAGAGAATCCAAATTTATTGAACAAAGACAAAAAAGAAGATTCTAATATTATTACGAATTAACTTTGTCAAAGTTCTAAACTTCGACAAAGTTATTTAATTATTGCAAAAACAAATAAAACTAATGACACATAAAATCGATTTAAAATATATTTTCATTGTTTTCATTGCGGTTTTTGCAAGTACAATTTTTCACGAACTGGCTCATTGGAGCATTGGAGAAATTTTGGGCAACAAAATGACGGCAACTTTAAACGCAACAAACCCAATTTCTGGAGAGTTATTACACGAATGGAATAGAAATTACATTACTTTGGCTGGTCCATTATTTACGGTTTTGCAAGCGATTTTGTTTTATTTTTTGATCATAAAATACAAGAAAATAGCATTTTATCCATTTATTTTATTTCCATTTGTAATGAGACTTGCTGCAGGTTTAGCTAACTTTTTGAATCCAAATGATGAAGGAAGAATTGGATTATCACTGGAAATTGGATTGTTTACAATTTCAATAATTGTATGTAGTTTTCTTTTTTATTTGGTTTATAAAACATCTAAAAAACTAACAATTAGTATAAAATTCAACATTATAAGTTTTATTTTATGCTGTTTATTTTTATTGTTATTGACATTTATTGACGCTAAATTTAAAATTAAAATCATTTAATTCTAAAAGATTACCTACGAATTAACTTTGTCAAAGTTCAAAACTTTGACAAAGTTGTCATTAAAATCAATTTAAATTATGAATTTTTTAAAAAACAATTTCGAAAAACCTCAAAAA
>JAYTMQ010000077.1:0-2856 GCA_043728355.1 Bacteroidota bacterium | reverse complement strand
TCGTTATTTTAAATTTTGCAATTCAAATTTACGATGTTTTTTAAGAAGCCATTAATTTGAATTCTTTTATTTATATTTTTTATCGGACAACAATGATTTGAAAACAAAAACATGAAAAAACTCAATTGCATAATTGTCGATGACGACGAAATTGACCGTCTAATGATTGTTTCGTTTGCCAAAAGATTCGAAAACCTGAATATAATTGGCGTTTACGAATCTGCGGAAACGGCTTTAATTGCAATTGATAAAAACGAAATTGATGTTGCTTTTTTAGATATAGATTTAGATGGAATTAGCGGTTTAGAACTTCGAAAAGCGACTAAAAGCATTCCGGTTTGTGTTTTTATAACGGCTCACCCAGAACACGCAGTCGAAAGTTTCGAACTTGACACACTAGATTTTATAGTAAAACCCATAAAACTCGATAGATTTTTGCAAACTATGACTAGAATTGAAGAGTTTATGGAAATCAAGCAAAAAGCATTGTTGTTCGAATCGAGTATTGGTGGCGACACGATTTACATAAAAGAAGGACACGTGCAAACCAAAGTCAAATTGCACGATATTTTGTATCTCGAAGCCTTGAAAGATTATACTTTGGTTGTAACCGATAATAAAAGGCATTGCGTTTTGGCTAGTATTGGCAATTTGTTAAAAGAAGCTCATTTTCAATCATTTGTGCGCATTCACAGAAGTTTTGCTGTTCAAAAACAATATGTCAAAAAAATAAACGTACACGATTTACAACTCAACAATGATGTTATGATTCCGCTTGGTCGCAGTTTCAAAAACAATTTGAATTTGATGTTATGAAAAAAATTTACTTGCTTTTTTTACTTTTTTCAATTGCAGGATTTTCTCAAAAAAAAGAAGGTCAGGTCAGAATTGATTCTTTATTAGTAGAAATGAATAAGTTGAAAGCTGATTCGCTCAAAGTCAAATCTCTGCTACAGATTGCAGAAAGCTATATATCGGTGAATCCAAAAAAAAGTTATCAATATGCAAATGCAGCAATAGAATTATCAAAATCATTAAAGTGGTTTAAAGGTATTTCGAAATCTTATTATACGCTTGGCGCAATTTATTCAAATGATTCTCAATTTAAAAAATCAATTGAAAACAATGATATTTCTTTAAAATACACAAAAAATCCTCTTCAGATTCTAAATGCTCTACATAGTAATTCAATCAATTATTACAAAATGAATCAATATCAAAAAGCTATTGAAATTTTAAATAATTGTATAAAACTAAGTAAAGAAAATAATTTAAAAAGAGTCGAAATAAATAGTTATATGACTTTAGGAAATATTTATTCGCATCTTAAATCAAATCAAAAAGCTATTGAATATTACAAAACCTCAAATAAAATTGCAGAAAGTATAAAAGATAATTACACAGTATATTTGACTCATTTAAATATTGGATATGCTTACAAAGAATCAAAAAAATTCGATTTAGCAATTAATTCTTACAAAAAAGCAATTTTAAACTGCAAAGAAAACAAAAACTATTTGGATTTATCTGATGCTTATGGACATTTGGGTTCTTGTTGTATAGCTGCAAAAAAATATCAAGAAGCTATACAAAATTTTAAAAAAGCACTAGCAATAAACTTACAAGAAAATGATTTCTTTAATGCTCCGATTTGTTATTCTGGAATTGCAGAAGCTAATTTTGGTCTAAATAATTATAATGATGCTAGAAAAAACCTAAATATAGCAATTGAAAGCAATACTAAATCACAAAATCACGAATATCTTGAGGAAGATTATGCTTTGCTAGGAAAAATTAACTTAAAAGAAGGAACTGAAAATAGAGAACGAAAAAATTCTAAAAATTTATTTTTAGAAGCCGAAAAAAATTTTTATAACGCTATAACAAATAATAAAAAAACAAATGATTTAGAAAAAACTTCCGAAAACTATTTTTTATTGGCAAAAGCACAAAATCTATTAAATAAAGACACACAAGCCGTTTTATCACTAAAACAGGTAATAATTTACAAAGATTCCATTTCTAATACAAACAACAAAGAAACCATCAAAAACCTCGAAGACAAACGCGAAATCGAATTGCGAGACAAAGAATTAAAAATCAATAAATTGTCGCTAGAAGCCAATCAAAAACAAAAATGGTTTTATATTTTGGGCATTGGTTTTCTTACAATTCTTGGAGGTTTGTTGTTCTATCAAAACCATAAACGCAAACAAATTAACTCGAAACTCGAAACGTTAAACCAAAATTTAGACCAAGCCAACAAAACCAAAACACGATTTTTTAGTATTTTGAATCACGATTTGCGAAGTCCAGTGGCCAACCTGATTCACTTTTTGCATTTGCAACAAGACAATCCAGAATTGCTTGACGAAGAAACTAAAACCCGAATGCAATCCAAAACCATAACTGGTGCCGAAAATTTATTGTCTTCTATGGAAGATATATTGTTGTGGAGCAAAGGGCAAATGGAAAACTTTAAACCGCAACCAAAAAATGTATCTGTAAATCAATTGTTCGAAGATACCAAAAAAGTGTTTTCGGGTTATTTAAAAATAAAATTCGAATACCAAAATCCTGATAATCTTGAAATTTTTACTGATGAAAATTACCTAAAAACAATTATCAGGAACTTGACTAGCAATGCTATAAATGTAATTGTTTACCCGAGCGCAGTCGATGGACAAAATCCAGCCATAATCTGGAAAGCTTATTCAGAAAACGGCAAAACATTTTTATCAATAACCGATAATGGTTCAGGCTCGAGCCAAGAAAAATTTAAAGCTTTGTATGACGATACCGAAGTTGTAGGGATTAAATCAGGTTTGGGTTTGCATTTAATTCGTGACTTGGCAA
>JAYTMQ010000076.1:0-37430 GCA_043728355.1 Bacteroidota bacterium | reverse complement strand
CCGGAATCATCACTCGCTTACGCGTCGGGCTTGTATTTTCATCGGCCCACCCTAACCCCCAGCCCCTAACCACAAGTTGCAAGTTGCAAGTTGTCCGCGACAGTCAGCTACATCCGCCACCAGGCATATTCGTTTTGCCATCTGCCTTTTGCCATCAACCATCTGAAATCTGCTATCAACCATCTGAAATCTGAAATCTAAAATCTAAAATCTAAAATCTAAAATCTAAAATCTGAAATTAACAACATCCACCACCATTATAATGATAGGTCGATTCGCTAATAAAAATATCATTTCTGCCTAAACGGGAAATCGCTCCAGCGGTTTTATCACAAATTGCTAAAGGTTGGTTTTTCATTAAAACGTGACCTTTTTTATCATCAAAAAACGATTCTTTCCCATAATAAATGGCTGCTTTTCCAGTAAAAACACAAGGTCCATCTTCTGGCATTGAATCTTTTATGGCACAAACCTCAATGCTTTCTATAAAGATTAACTCGTCGGTTTGATAGTTTTCTGTATCTAAAATTCTATATGGTCGGCGACCACGAATTTCGATAGTTCCAAAACCAACATCAGTTAACATTTTGATATAATCTGCAATTGGAATACTTCCAGAAAGACACAATGCTCGCAAATGATCGTCATTTCTTAATGTTTCATTCATTTCTTGCTCGCAAGTTGGATCACTCATGACTAATCTGCCGCGAGGTTTTAAAACCCGATACATTTCTTCAAGTGCTTTTCGCAAATCATCGGTTTTGAAAATATTGAACAAGCAATTTTGTGCAGCAATGTCAATACTTTCGTCTTCGATTGGAAGATTTAGTGCGTCACCTTTCTTGAGTTCTACGAATTCGCTTTTGAACCAATCGTTTTCGATTTCTGCAATTTTAAAATTTTGACGTGATGCTTCTAGCATTTCATCGACAACATCAACACCAATAACGCCACCTTTTTGACGTGAGAAATAGGAGAATTGTAACAATTCCATTCCGCCACCTACGCCAACATAGAGAATTTTTGGATTATTGATCAAGTCTTGCGCAGAAATAGTACTGCCACAACCATAATTCATTTCTTGCATTATCATTGGAATTTCTAATCCAGGGAATTTCCAAATTGGAGTTGTTGTGCAGCACAAACCAACATCGGGTGTCAATGCTGCTGCTTTGTATAAATCGTTGGTTGCGTCTAAATAATTGCTCATTTTTAAAATTTGTATTATGTAAATTGTATAATGTAAATCTGAAATCTGCTACCTTAAAATTAAGCTACTGCTCCACCACAACTGCTTCCTGCACCAGCAGTGCAACCGTAGCAATGATTGTTTAATTTTATGGTTCTGTTTAATAATTTTTCACTTTGAAATTCAGATAAATGTTTGGAATCTTGGCAAGAAACTGCCATTTCAAGCATTTGATTAAAATCGCAATCATATAAAAACCCGTCCCAACTTACCGAAATTGTGTTGCGACACATTACATTCAATGCCGCAGTTGGATTGAATGCATTGACTAATTTTATCATATAATCTTCATAATTATCAGATAAAACCAAGTAATCTAAATAACGACTTATTGGTAAATTGGTGATTGCATACAGACTATTAAACTCGATATCGAAATCTTTTTTGAGATTTATTTTGAATTCTTTCTCCAAAGCGTCTTGATTTGGTGGTAAAAATGCTCCTGCTGGATTGTAAACCAAATTCAATTTCAAATCAGAATTTGGCAATCCGTAGCCTACTTCGTTCAGCATTTGCAATGCTTTAATAGAACTTTTAAAAACGCCATCGCCACGTTGTTTGTCTGTTCTATCTTGAGAATAAAATGGTAAAGACGATACGACTTCGATGTTATGAAGTTTGAAAAAACTGGGTAAATCGTTGTATTTTTTATTGGCTGTAATTATTGTTAAATTACAACGCACAATCATGTGGATTTTTAATTTCAAAATTTCTTCGACAAACCATCTAAAATCTGGATTCATTTCGGGTGCGCCACCAGTCATATCGACAACTTTGAAACTTGAGTTGGCTTTTAGAACTTCTAAACATAATTGCATTGTTGCTTTTGTCATGATTTCTTTGCGGTCTGGACCTGCATCGACGTGACAATGCGAACAAACTTGGTTACACATTTTACCCAAATTAACCTGAAAAACTTCAAGTTGCGTTGGTTTTAATTGCTTGATTCCTATGTTTTCGAGTTGCCATTTAAATGGCGTTATTAACTCTGGATTTTGTTCTAAAATTAAAATCTGATTGGCAACTTTTGACAACGAATTGTCATTGGATTTCAACGATTTTAATTTTACTTTTTTGAATTCACTCATTAATTTTACAAACTAATTTTCTTAACTTTATTCATCATTTGAACACCGTGAACGAGTGTTGCACCACCACGAATTGCTGCTGCAACATGAACGGCTTCCATCATTTGGGCGTTGCTGTAACCCTTTTCGACAGCATCAGAACTATAAGCATCAATGCAATATGGACATTGAACTGCGTGTGAAACTGCCAGTGCTATTAACGATTTTTCTCTTGCTGTTAATGCGCCTTCGGCAAATACTTCGCCGTAATAACTAAAGAATTTGTCGGACATTTCTTTTTGAAATTCTCCTATTTTTCCGAATTTTCCTAAATCTGCTGAATCGTAATAATTGCTCATTATAATTAGTTTTTATATTTGACTGTAATATTAATAAAAACTGACATTTATATTGAGTTTTTTAATGTTAATGTTAGTTACGAAAAATAATAAATTTTGGTTTTTTAATTTTGACTATTTTCTTCAAATAATTCGCCACGATGCGGTTTTAAAGTATCACGAACTTGAATCATTGTTTCATCATTAACAACCATAAAAGCTATTGAATGCATATCATTCAATACTTGAAAACCTGTAATATTGATTGCCAGTTTTTTGATTGCAATGTATTCTTTAAGGTGAAATTCGTGATGTTCCGAAGTTTTGGCAGCAGCTTGACCGCGAAAATCCCAGATTAATTTGATTTTACTTGACATTTTTAAAAATTATAGTTATGCAAATTTACAAATTTTGTTCTATGTAATCTAACTAATTATTACGGGCTATTTATTACTTTTGCAAAAATATTTTCAATAAAATGCCCAAAGAACTTTTACTTCAAGTTACGCCAGAAATTGCAAATAACGAAAATTTGCTAAAACAACATTTGTCCAAACAAATAAAAGTAGCTGTCAATGAAATAAAACATGTTTCGATTTTAAAGCGTTCAATTGACGCTAGACAAAAAGCAATAAAATTCAACTTGAAAGTCAATATATATTTTCAAGATGAAGATTTAGTTGACCAAAAATTAGAACTTCCAGTTTATAAAAATGTAGAAAATGCACAAGAAGTAATAATAATTGGTGCAGGTCCAGCAGGACTTTTCGCAGGATTACAACTCATAGAATTAGGTCTAAAACCAATAATTATAGAGCGTGGTAAAGACATTCGTGGTCGCCGTCGTGATTTAAAAGCCATAAACGTAGACCATATTGTCAACGAAGATTCTAATTATTGCTTTGGCGAAGGCGGCGCAGGAACCTATTCTGACGGAAAATTATATACTCGTTCAAAAAAACGTGGAGATATTGACAGAATTCTAAACCTTTTAGTAGCTTTTGGAGCAACATCAGATATTTTAATTGAAGCGCATCCGCACATTGGAACCAACAAACTTCCACAAATTATTCAGGATATTCGAGACAAAATTATCGAATTTGGCGGACAAGTTTTATTCGAAACCCGAGTAACTGATATTTTAATAAAAAATAACGAAGTTCAAGGAATTCAAACTCAAAACGGAACTATTATTAATGCCAATAAAATTATTCTGGCAACTGGACATTCTGCTCGAGATATTTTTGAATTGTTAGACCGAAAAAAGATTTTAATCGAAGCCAAACCATTTGCCTTGGGCGTTCGGGCTGAACATCCCCAAAGTTTGATTGACCAAATTCAATATTCCTGCGATTATCGAGGCGAACATTTACCTCCAGCGCCATATTCTATTGTAAAACAAGTTAATGGTCGCGGTATGTATTCATTTTGTATGTGTCCAGGTGGCGTGATTGCACCTTGTGCGACAAGTCCTGGTGAAGTGGTGACCAATGGTTGGTCGCCATCTAAACGAGATCAAGCTACTGCCAATTCTGGAATTGTTATTGAATTGAAACTCGAAGATTTTGAACCATATAAAAAATTTGGAGCCTTAGCAGGGTTAGAATTTCAAAAACAAATTGAGCAAAAATCGTGGCATTTAGCTGGAGAATCTCAAAAAGTTCCTGCACAACGAATGGTAGATTTTACTCAAAATAAAGTAACATCAAATATACCAAAAACGTCTTACGTTCCTGGAACAACATCAGTCGAAATGGGGCAAGTTTTTCCAAGATTTTTAAGTCAAATATTGCGTGAAGGTTTTTCAGAATTTGGAAAATCTATGAAAGGTTATTTGACAAATGAAGCGATTTTGCACGCACCCGAATCGAGGACTTCGTCACCAGTTAGAATTCCTAGAGACAACATTACGTTAGAACATTTGCAAATAAAAGGATTGTATCCTTGCGGAGAAGGCGCAGGTTATGCTGGTGGAATAATTTCTGCAGCAATTGATGGAGAAAAATGTGCAATTTCTATATTTGAATCTTTGAAGAGATAAGGATTTCAAATTATAATTTCAAAAATCAATTTCAATTTCAAACATAATTTTAAATAAATCAAAAATTGTTAATCTATAATCTATAATCTTATGACTTTAACCATAGAAACTCCAGCATTGTTGTTTTCTGCAACATCATTAATACTTTTGGCTTATACAAATAGATTTTTGACTATTGCTCAAATAATTAGAAGCTTAAAAAAAACTTATGATGAAGCCCATAATAAATCAATTTTTCTTCAAATAAAAAATTTGAATTTGCGATTAACACTAATTCGATATATGCAGTTGTTTGGTGTTTTATGTTTGTTTTTATCAGTTTTTGCGATGTTATTTTTGTTTATTGAACTACAAATTTTCGGAATTTATTTATTTGGTTCCAGTTTATTATGCTTGTTAATTTCTTTGGCGATATCATTTTGGGAAATTTCTATATCTGTCGAAGCATTGAGATTGCATTTGAGCGATTTGGCAGACGATTAGATTATTAATTTATTAATCAAATTTTAAAAAGCGAAATTCAATTCTTTAAACTTAAAGAATTTATTTTAAACAAAAATATTTTTTTAGTGTTAAATAAGTTAATTTTGGGATAAGATGATTTATTTATTCTATTGAATTATACATTAAATCAAAAATAAAAATGACAGAAACTATTTTAAGTATTTTTCTAGGTATTGGCTTAGCTTCGGCAACGGGATTTCGAGTGTTTTTGCCAATGTTTGCAATGAGTTTGGCATCTTACTTTAAAGTTTTCGAACTCAACGAAAGTTTTCAGTTCATTGCGGGTTTACCTGCATTAATAACTTTGGGAATAGCAACAATGGTTGAGGTTTTTGGATATTATATTCCATTTATAGATAATTTGCTTGATACAATAGCAACACCTCTTGCAGCAGTTGCTGGGACAGTTGTTATGGCATCAACATTGGTTAATTTGCCTACCGAAATGACTTGGATTCTTGCATTAATTGCTGGAGGTGGTACAGCAAGTGCTATGCAAGGAATGACATCTGTTACTAGATTAGCATCATCATTAAAAACTGCTGGACTTGGCAACCCAATAGTCGCAACCGCTGAAACAGGCACAGCAACAGTAATGAGTGCATTAGCAATTTTCGCACCTATTATTGCTATTGTTTTTGTGTTTATCTTACTCGGACTCGTTTATTTTTTGTACAAAAAAATTAGAAAAACTATTAAATCTAAACCTGAATTACACCCAAATTAAATTTCTTTTCAATTGGCGATTGGTTTGCTGCTTCGATTCCCAACGAAATCCAAGTTCTGGTTTCAAGTGGGTCGATAATTGCATCTGTCCAAATTCTAGCAGCTGCATAATAAGGCGAAACTTGCTCGTCATATCTTGCCTTTATTTTATCAAACAATTCTTTTTCTTTGGCTTCATCAACAACTTCGCCTTTTGCTTTTAATGAACTTGCTTCTATTTGCGCCAATACTTTTGCCGCTTGTGTGCCACCCATTACTGCCAATTCGGCACTTGGCCAAGCGAAAATTAATCTTGGGTCATAAGCTTTTCCACACATTGCATAATTTCCTGCACCATAAGAATTTCCTACGATAACAGTAAATTTTGGTACCACAGAATTAGAAACGGCGTTTACCATTTTGGCTCCGTCTTTAATAATTCCGCCATGTTCGGATTTTGAACCAACCATAAAACCTGTTACATCTTGCACAAAAACCAACGGAATTTTCTTTTGGTTGCAATTGGCTATAAAACGTGTGGCTTTATCTGCCGAATCAGAATAGATTGCACCACCAAATTGCATTTCGCCTTTTGCATTTTTAACAACTTTTCGTTGATTGGCAACTATTCCGACAGCCCAACCGTCGATTCTGGCATAAGCTGTGATTAGTGTTTTACCATAATCGGGTTTGTATTCGTCAAGTTCTGAATTATCAACCATTCGATTAATGATCTCATACATATCATATTGTTCTGCTCTAGATTTTGGAAGGATTCCATAGATATCTTGCTCATCTAAGGCTGGTTTTGCTGACTTTATTCTATTGAAACCTGCTTTGTCAAAATCACCAATTTTTCCGACAATATTTTTTATTCTGTTTAAAGCATCTTTGTCGTCTTTGGCTTTGTAGTCTGTAACTCCAGAAATTTCGCAGTGTGTTGTTGCTCCACCAAGGGTTTCGTTATCAATTGATTCTCCAATTGCTGCTTTAACTAAATAACTTCCAGCTAAGAAAATACTACCAGTTTTATCAACAATCATTGCTTCGTCGCTCATAATTGGTAAGTAAGCGCCACCAGCAACACAACTTCCCATAACTGCCGAAATTTGTGTAATTCCCATGCTAGACATAATGGCATTGTTTCTAAAAATACGACCAAAATGTTCTTTATCGGGAAAAATTTCGTCTTGCATTGGTAAAAAAACTCCAGCGGAATCGACAAGATATATAATAGGTAAACGATTTTCCATGGCAATTTCTTGAGCACGAAGATTCTTTTTTCCAGTAATCGGGAACCAAGCACCAGCTTTGACAGTAGCATCATTAGCCACAACGATGCATAGTTTTTCAGAAACATAACCGATTTTTACTACAACGCCACCACTCGGACAACCGCCTTGTTCGGCATACATTCCGTCGCCAACAAATGCACCAATCTCTATAGATTTAGATTTATCGTCAAGTAAATAATCAATGCGTTCTCGAGCAGTCATTTTGCCTTCGAGATGTAATTTTTCAATTTTTTTTAATCCACCGCCAAGTTTTACTTTAGCAAATCGTTGTTTTAAATCAGATAATAAAAGTTTATTGTGGTCTTCGTTTTTGTTGAAGTTCAAATCCATTGTTGTAAAAAATTATTTTTGCGAATTTACGAAATCGATTTCATTTATTTATTTAAAAAAAAATTTGATTTTTTTGTTTAGTATAGATTTTCAATAAATATTGTAATTGATTCTTTTTTTGCGTGAGTGATGGAAGTGGCGCTCTTTTTTATTTTTCAATTACCAGTGGGTTTAAACCAATGGTAATAAAAAATAAAAAAAGCGGGAACGTACAGCACGACACAGCATTTTTCTTGCTGGGTCACGCCCAAATATTCTCTAAATTTTTAAAAGTTTTTATTATGATTTAATATTCGCTTAACATTACATTCTTACATTTGCATCAAATTTTAAAAGATAAAAAATGTCATTAAACAGTATTTTTCAATTTTTAGTACCTAAAGAAAAAAAATTTTTCCCTTTGTTTGAGCAAGCTAGTAGTAATTTAATTCAAATTGCAACAATTTTGCACGAAGCTGTTAATGTTTCAATGCCAGAGCGAGAAGTTTTTTTTAATAAAATTGATGAATTAGAGCAACGTGGAGAAGAAATAACCAGACAAACAAATTTAGAATTAAGTCGAAATTTTATTACACCTTTCGATAGAGAAGATATTCATGCTTTGATTACTTCGATAGATAATGTTGCAGATAATATACACGGTGCATCTAGCAGAATGAAGTTGTATCAGGTTGATAAAATTACAAAATCAATTAGAAAATTGACCGAAATTAATCTTGAAGCTTGCCAAAATATAGATCAAGCCGTTAGAGAATTGCGAAATTTGAAAAAAATGAAAAACATAACTGATGCTTGTTCTAGAATTAATAAACTAGAAAATAAATCGGATAATGTTTATGATAAAGCGGTTTTCGAACTATTTGAAAACGAGACAGATGCCAAAAATATAATTAAGTACAAAGAAGTATTATCAGTTCTTGAATCGGCTACTGATAGATGTAAAGGTGTTGCTGCAGTTTTGGAATCAATAGCAGTCAAAAACTCATAACATAACTAATTTTTTAAAACTTTATTTATGTTTACACTACTTATTGTTATTATTGTTTTATCGTTAATTTTTGATTACATTAATGGTTTTCATGATGCTGCAAATGCTATTGCAACTATTGTCGCTACCAAAGTTTTATCGCCATTTCAGGCAGTTGTTTGGGCTGCATTTTTTAACTTTTTGGCTTATTGGGTTTTTGGTTTTGGTGTTGCAGATACAGTTGCGAAAACTGCTAGCACAATGGACATTACACTTGTAGTGATACTTGCAGGAATTATTGCAGCGATAATTTGGAATTTATTAACTTGGTGGCTTGGCATTCCGTCCAGTTCTTCGCACACATTAATTGGAGGATTTGCAGGAGCAGCTATTGCTCACGCAATTGCAGTAAGAGGATTTTCGAGTTATGTTGATAATGAAGGTGTTGTAAAATATTGGTACAATATAGTGAGTTGGTACAAACCAGGAAAAGAGGGTGGAATGCCATCGGGAGTATTAATTATACTGGCATTTATAGTACTGGCACCTCTTGTTGGCGCATTAATTTCTTATTTGATTTCTATTTGGTTGATGGCATCTTCTAAGAAAACTATTCTTCCAAAGATTTTTACATTTTCGCTTATGATATTAACAGCTTGGTTTATTTATTCTCAAATGCATTTTTATGATAAAATCGAAAATAAATACCAAATTGATTCGCATTTTTTTGCAGTTTTAGTCGAGCCACACAATATAAAATGGTTTTTGGTTGGAATAATAATTTTTACAGTTAGTATTTTTTGTTTGATTTTCAGCAGTTTAAGTCTCGCAAAATCAGATTATTGGTTGCGAAAAATGCAATTGGTTTCGTCAGCAGCATTTAGTTTGGGTCATGGTGGAAACGATTCTCAAAAAGTTATGGGAATTATTGCAGCTTCGGTTGCAGTTTATATTCACACAAGCGGTTTAGCTCAAGAAAATATGCCAGATTGGTTAAATGTTATGTTACCAAAAGACGATTTTAAAGGTGCAATGCCTGGTTGGATTCCATTAGCATGTTACACTGCAATTGCAGCTGGAACGCTTTCTGGAGGTTGGAAAATCGTAAAAACTATGGGTTCTAAAATTACAAAAGTAACATCGTTTGAAGGAGTAGCTGCAGAAACTGCGGGCGCTTTGACGTTATATTTTACAGAACATTTAAAAATTCCAGTATCGACTACACATACAATAACAGGTTCTATAATCGGTGTAGGATTGACCAAACGTGTTTCGGCTGTTCGTTGGGGCGTGACTGTTAGCTTACTTTGGGCTTGGGTGCTTACAATACCAGTTTCTGCACTATTGGCTGGATTGATTTATGTCATTTTGAGTTTGTTTTTGTAAAAAATATTTAGTATTTTATTTAGATTACGCATAGATTAATATTGAAAATAATTTATGCAATAAAGCTCGGGTTTAAACGATAATAATTATAAAAAAAAGCCAATTTCGAAAGAAATTGGCTTTTTTTATGAAACCTGAAACCTGAAACCTGAAACCTACTCCAAAAAATTCAAGAATTTACATCCAAAAATAACGCCATCAGATTGAATGCCATTTTGGAATGAACGAATATAATCTAATCTGAATAATTTGAGTTTTCCAAAACCTAGATTATCTAAACCAACTGTAACTTCTGAATAGGGTTTTTTGCTTGGAATAGTTAATGAATGAAATCCAATAATTAAATTTGATTTTAAGTTACTTAATAACGGCAATTTATTCATAATGAATCCGTTGTCATCATATTCTGAATGAAATTCTAAATATGCGTCATTTGTTGAATTCGAATAATAGGGCAAGAAATTGAAAACATTCAAATACCGAATCGATGTTCCAACGTGAGTTTGATTGCCATTAAAATGTTTATAATCGATGAATGAAATATTTTTTGCATTAAAGAATTTTCCTGCTTTTATATTCATTCCGATTCTACCTTTATTTGACAATCCTAAATCATAAGAAATCCTAGAGTTTATATGAGTGAAATCGTATTTTTTATCGCTAGCAGCAAATGTTTTTTCGAGACCTATATATAAGGTAGGAAATTTTCGGTTTCGAATATTGATTTTCTCGTCTGGTCGAGACATATATTTATTACCAAAATTGATTTTAAATTCGGTCGAAAATTTCATCAAATTGTGTTTTTCGAAACCAGCATTCAAGAAATTGTATTCATTGGTTGGATTATTCGACGAAAAAATATCGTTGCGTTTAAAATAAGAATAATCGGTAGTATTGAATAATGGTTTACGTTTTAAATATTCTAATTTAGAATTCAAGTTTACACCGTTTGCAATATCTTGAGAATATTTTATTTCGGCAAATTCTAAATTGTACAATTTCATATAATTATCCTTGAAAAATAAAGTTGCAATTGTATTTATTAAATTGCTAATTGGTTGGGAATTATTAAACTGATTGACTTTGGTTCCGCCATAAATTGTCAAATCAGCATAATTTTGACTATTAAATCGATGGTTAAATATTCCTAAAATTCTTAATCTTTTTTCTGAAAATCCATAATCAAAAATTGTCTTTAAACTATAATATTTGCCCTCATCTTCTTGGTCGTTCCATTTTTTAAATGAAAAACCAGAATTTATTGCATAACCCTGAACTGAATTAAAATTGAAATTATCTGGTTTTATTAATCCTTCATAACTTATTGAATATTTCTCGAAACTATTTTTGTATTTGTAACCAGTCAATAATTTAGTGAGATCGAATTTATTGCCTTTTGCATCCATAGAATCTTGATATTGCTTAGATTCTCGTCTCACTTGCATTTTATCTTTCTTAAAATAATTTTCGATTTCTTCGTCTGTTAAAGGTATTGGTCGGTTGATTGACCAAAAACTATCGTCTTTTTTGTTGGCGTTTTTTTCGAACGTTACAATTTCATTACTAAATGTATTTTTCTCGAAACTTTCTTTGAATTCGTAATTAGAAAAAACATAATTAAAGTTTCCAAGATATTTTATACCAAAACCACCAGCAATAAAATTAAGATTTTGTGAGTTTTTAGCCCAAATTTTGGTTTTAGTATTAAAATTAAAATTTTGTTTTAAGGTTATTGTTTCAATAAATTCTGTACTCATTCTGTAACCTTTAATGTCTAAATCTAAAGCGTAAATTGCCCAAGAATCATCAACGATGTAAATATAACCTTCAAAAACAGGTTCTTTATCGCGACGAGGAATAACTTTTATTTTATTGATTAATTGATTATTATCATCAAAAAAAGAACTTTCTAATTTGTATTTGTAATAATTAAAAGCATTACTAGCAATTGGAGAAATTAGTTGAAGATTAAATTTAATGGTGTTGTCATAAAAATTATAATCAGTATTTCGAGCTGAATTATAACTAAAGCCCTTATCGTTGCCCGCTACTTTCGATGCAATAATAATTTCTTTTAACTCGGCTGGTCTTTGGTAAGTCAATTTTGAAACTGTTTCGGACAAATAAACCGTTCCAGAACCTGTCGAATCGAGATTTGATGCAGTTTCTGCATCTAAATCGATTTTCATTCCCATTATTTTTTTAGGAAGATTTTTGATTTTCAACATTCCACGCGAATAAAAATCTGCAGTATATTTAGAAGTTTTTTCAGAATTTTCTTTACGATTTGCAATAGCATTTTTAATAATTGTAATTGCTGGATTGTCTTTTTTGTTGACAACGACTTCGTTTAGCGTGAAATTTTCTTCGGCTAAACTTACATTCAATTCAAAAGGAAACTGTTTTATTTTAATGGTTTCTTTTTTAGTTTTATAACCCAAATATTGAAAAATAATTACATATTCTCCGGTTTTACGAATGTTTAATTCATATTTCCCTTTTTCATTAGAAACGGTGCTGTTGTATGTGTTTTCTACAAAAATATTGACGAATGGTAAATCGTTGCCTTTTTCGTCAACGATTTTACCTTTTATTTGTGCGAAATTGATATTTGAAAATAAAAGAATAACTACGATTAGAACTTTTTTCATATTAGATGTTTATTGTATAGACGCAATTTAAGAAAGAAAAGTCGCATCTTAATATTTTTTATTTTTAGCGGTAAAATAAATTTTTGACACAGAGATTCACAGAAAAAAAGAGATACACAGAGTTTCTAATTTGGTTTGTTTGAATTAAGTAAAACAAAACCTCTTTTTTTTGTGACTCTCTGTGTCAAAAAACTACATTTTAAATCTTTTTATTCCGTTTTTCAATAATTTAACATTAAAATTTATTAGTAATCCAGTGGAATACTCGCCAAATTTTAAGTAAGTTAAAATTTGAGCAAAATGAACATCTTTAAATTCTTCAATATGTTTTACTTCAATTACCAACTTATTTTCGACAATTAAATCTATTCTATATGCTTTTTCGAGAGTAATTTCTTTATAGTCAATTGGCAACACTTTTTCTTTTTCAACAAAAAGCCCACTTTTTTCAATTTCATACATCAAACATTGTTGATAAGCCGATTCGAGTAATCCTGGACCAAGATGACGGTGCACCTCGATAGCAAATCCAATAACTTTTGATGTTAATTCATTCATTTCCATTGTATTAATTTTAATTAGTTATAAACTTTAAATTAAAAAAAACTCTGAGAATCTCTTTTTCCTCTGCGAATCTCTGCGTCAAAAAACTACAAAAAAGCCAAAATTCCTAATTCATAACTTTGCATTCCAAAACCCACAATTATACCTTTTGCATTTGCCGAAATGAACGATTGATGCCGAAAATCTTCACGGGCAAAAGTATTCGAAATATGAACCTCTATAACTGGAGTTGAAATCGCCTTGACTGCATCGCCAATGCCTATTGAAGTGTGTGTATAGGCAGCTGCATTCAAAATAATTCCATCATAAGTAAAACCAACTTCTTGAATTTTTGAAATCAATTCACCTTCAATATTACTCTGAAAATATTTTAAATTTACATTTGGATATTTCGTTTTTAAAGTTTCGAAATAATCCTCAAAAGTTTCATTACCGTAAAGACTAGGTTCACGTTTGCCAAGAAGATTCAAGTTTGGTCCATTGATGATAATAATTTTCATAAAATTGATTTTCAGTAAAAATAAAAAACCGTTCTTATAAATAGAACGGTTTTTGAAATTATTATGAATTTATTACTAAAACAAAATACCGAGTGACAATTGAAAAACCGAATTTTTAATTTTAGAATCAGTTTTTATTTCGGTCAAACCCAAGCCATATCTAGCTTGTGCAAAAAGGTTTTCTGTGATTTTCAGACCTAGTCCAGCATTGGCAGTAAAATCGAAAGTGTTAGATTTATTAGCGTCAAATTTATTTTTTTCGCTCAATAAAAATCCGGCTTGTGGACCAAGTTCCAACATTAAACTATCCGAAAGATTGATTTTTAACATAATTGGAATAGTAATATAACCCAACTCATTCTTGAAATCTTCGGTTGCAGTTTTATAAGTTGCACCTTGGGTAGAATAAAGCAATTCGGGTTGTATCGCAAAACCTTTTGTTAAATTAATTTCGGTGACAAGACCAGCGTGATAATTAGTAATTGCATCGGTTTTTATTTCAGAACCTGTAACATTTGAATAATTCAGACCAGCTTTTACTCCGAATTTTACTGATTGAGAAAAACAAACATGATTTAAAACAAGAAATAAAATTATAAATTGATTGATTTTTTTCATGATGATTTAATTTTAACTAATTATTGATTAAATAATTAACGAAGTTTACATTTAATTATTGTTGAACTTTAGTTAATAAATGTTAATAAATTTGTTAATAATCTAAAAATAAGAAAGTTAATGTAATTTTTAAACTTACTAAATTTGGTATTCAACAATTAAATAAATTAAAAATGAAAAAATTAATTTTAACAGCTGCGGCTGTATTTGCTTTGGGGATTGCAAATGGGCAAGAACAAACAAAAAGTGGTAAATTATTGGTAGAAGTAAACACGGGATTTGGAGGTTCATCTGCTGGTGATGGTGCAGCAGTTGGTTCAACTGCTCTAGGATTCACTTCATACGATGGAGTATCAACACTAAATATCGGTGCTGAAGGTGGATATTTTATCATGGATAATTTAGCACTCAAAGTAGGTTTAGGATATGGTTCTGTATCGCCAAAAGGAGGAGATAGTCAGTCCGTTTTTGGTTATAAAATTGGGGCTAAGTATTATGTTTCAGGAATGATTCCTGTTGAGGTATCTTATAATGGAGCATCTAATTCTGCTACACCATCAGGTGCTAAAGTACCTTCTTGGATAGGTTTACAAGCTGGATATGCAGTTTTTCTCGGTGACATGGTTAGTTTAGAGCCAGGAATTCGTTATAATTATGGTCTTTTAAGCAAAGATGATAATGGCGGTGTTGACACCAGTGTTTTACAGTTTAATTTAGGTTTTGTATTGCATTTTTAAATTCAAACTTCTTTTTAATATTAAAACCTTCTAATTTTTTAGAAGGTTTTTTAATTTTTAATTTTTTAAACTAATAATTTTTTACTGAATACGTTTTGATACTTATATTATAATTAATAATTATTTAATAATTTAGTTAATTCTATGGATTTTTAATAATAATTTTTTGTAATAATCATAATGTTAATTAAATATTTATATTTGCAAAAATAAATCCCTTAATAAATTAAAATGAAAAGAATTTTATTAACTACACTAGTAGTTTTTGCATTTGGATTAGCAAGTGCACAGAAAAAAATTGAAGCTAAAATCAATCCACTTGGAGCACTTTTTGGTCAACCAGAAATTTCAGGCGAATATATCGTTTCTGATAGTTTTGGTGTTGAATTAACTCTTGGAGTTGCTTTTGGTAAATCATCTGGATTATCAGTTAATGGTTCAGAAGTTCCTACACAATCAGGTTTTGGTGTTAAAGGCTCTGCAAAATACTATTTTAACCCTGACGAAGGTGGAGATGGATGGTATGGTGGTATATATGTTAGACAAGAATCTTTAAATCTAACTTACGATGCTTTAAATTCTACAAGCGACTATAAATCAAGCATTTTTGCTGGTGGAGTTGAATTTGGTAAAAAATGGCTTTTTGACTCAGGTCTTCTTATTGAATTAGGAGCTGGTTTAGGTCGTCCATTTTCAGAATCAAGAACTTTTACTAATTCTAATTCTGACTATAACGCAAATATTGAAATAGGAGTTGACTTTACTGGAAAATTTGCTGTGGGTTACAGATTCTAATCACTAGAAATAAATGTTAAAAATAAGATTGAAAAGTAATTTTTTCAATTTTTTTTTGTTTATTTGTAATTGTAAATATTTATTATATGAAAAAGAACATCTATACATTACTGTTTTTATTATTGGCAACATTTACTTTTTCTCAGGCCAAAAAGAAAAAAGCAACACTTTTATTTAGAGACGGAACCCAACTAAGTTGTATGGCGAGAATATCTGGAGAAAATATCAGATATGTAGAAAATGATACGAGAGCTAAAGAAATAGTTGTTGATGAAAAAGAGTTAAATGGTATTAAAATTTGGATGAATGATAATTTAGTAGAATTATACTTTAAAACTGAAGAAGGTAAAACAAAACCTAAATTAATGGAATTAGTTAATAACGGTAAAATGAAATTATTCAGAATTTCAAATGTTAATGAAAAAAATATTGGATTTAGTTATAATTCTAATTATTTTGAAAAATCAGCATCTACTGTTTATTTTTTGGAAACAAAATCTAACAAGGATTTAGTTTTTAGAATTACAAAAAATTTCGACGAAACCGCTAAAGATTATTTTTCTGATTGTAGTTCACTTGTTGAAAGAATAGGTCAAGATAATTTTAGAAAAAAAGATATTTCAAAAATAGTAGTTTTTTATAATGAAAATTGTGGTGTCGCAAAATAAATTCTATTTAAATATTATTCACAAAAAGCCAACTCTATAAGAATTGGCTTTTTTTTTAATCAAATCACATTAAGTTAGTTTTAAAAAATTAACTCAACTTATTAGATATCAAACTTATAAATTCTCTTCTAGTAACATCGTTTTCAAACGCACCCGTAAAAGATGAAGTTGTAGTATAAGAATTTTGTTTTTGTACACCTCGCATTTGCATACACATGTGTTGCGCTTCTATAACTACTGCAACTCCAAGTGGCTGTAATGCTTCTTGAATGCAATCTTTAATTTGGTCTGTTAATCTCTCTTGAACTTGCATTCTTCGTGCAAAGGCATCAATAACTCTTGGAATTTTACTCAATCCTACAATTTGTCCATTTGGTATGTAGGCAACGTGAGCCTTTCCGAAAAATGGTAACATGTGGTGTTCGCACATAGAATAAACTTCGATATCTTTTACCACAATCATTTGTTTGTGATCTTCGGTAAACATTGCAGAACGTAAAATTTCTAGTGGATTTAAATCGTAACCTTGTGTTAAAAACTGCATTGCTTTTGCTGCTCTTTCTGGTGTTTTAAGAATGCCCTCGCGGTTTGTATCTTCGCCAAGATTTTCAATAATTGCTTTGTAACCGTTAGAAATATGTTCTAATTTTTCGGTATTGTAAATTTCAATTTTTTCGTAGTTCTTCATTAATGATTTTAATTGTTTTGAATAATTTAACAAATTTAAGTAACGTTTTTGATAATAGTTCTTGAACGAAAGTTAATGTTTTACTTTTCTAATAGTTGCTTAAAATTTCCCATTCAGGGGTTAAGGGGCTTTTACATTTTAAAAGTCACCAATCCATAATCCATTTCGAAAATTTGTCCCGAAATAGATTTTGCATTTTCTGAAATCAAGAAATTTGCCATATTGGCAACTTCTTCGGGTTTCAAATAATTTTTCATTGGGTGACGTTCGACCATATTTTCTTTCATTCTGTCATTCCGAAGAATGTTTGCCGCCAAAGTTGTTTCGGTAATGGTTGGGGCAATTGCATTTACTCGAACGATACTCGCCAATTCTGCACCCAAGGATTTTACTAGACCTTCGATACCAGCTTTTGCTGTTGCAACACTTGCGTGGTATGGCATTCCGAGTTTTACCGCAACTGTGCTAAAAAGTACAATCGATGGATCGTTGCCTTTTTTTAGTATTGGTAAATATTTCTGAATGGCTTTTACTGCTCCAATCACATTAATTTCGAAATCGTTTCTGAAATCGTCAACACTCAAACTGCCAATTGGTTTTAGGTTTATGGAACCTGGACAATATATTAATGTATCTATGCTATCAATTTCTGGTAAGGTATCTGTCAAAACATTCAATTCGAAATGTTTTAAATTTGGATTGGATACTTCTGGAGCATTTCTAGAAATATTAAAAACCTGATTGTTATTTGCTAATTGTTGTTTCAAAATTTCAAAACCAATTCCTTTGCTTCCGCCAATTATTACTATATTTTTCATATTTTTTTTTACACAGAGATTGACAGAGTTTAAAAAGATTCACAGAGATTTTAAATCTGAAATCTACAACCTGCTATCTCAATTTATCTTTTAGAAATTTTGTTATTATTTATTTGTCTTTGCATTGTGCATTTGAAACGAGATTCTTGTGGATCATAACTTCGCAATTTTTCGTGTTTGGTTTTTCGACCTTGCACTCTTGCGCGCCACAATCTGAAACTCGATGCTTTCATTTCTGTCCGCATTAAGTTGATGACTTCTTGTTCTTTGAGTCCAAACTGCATTAAAATTGCATCGAAGGTAGTTCGGTCTTCCCAAGCCATTTCGATTACTCGGTCTTTTTCTAAATCAGTTAATTCTTTTTTTTCTATATTCATTTATTTATTGATATTGTCATTGAAATTGTTATTGAAAATTTAATCAGAATCTCCAACATTTGCCATTGTGTGCATTCCTAAAATTCTTAATCCTTCGGCTTTTACGACCGGATTTTTTTTCATTGCCCAAAGAAAATCGCTTGCAAATTTTCTAGTTTTTTCCATATTTACAATTGGACTTGGATAATCTACTCCGACTTCAAAATTATTGAATTTTTGATCCAAAAAGGTCATTTTGTATGGTTCGTGAATAAATTGAACAGGAACATTTGCCAATTCTGGAACCCATTTCATTATAAATTCTCCATTTGGATCGTGTTCAATACTGTTTTTTATTGGGTTGTAAATCCGTAACATATTAATTCCAGTTTCGCCAGCCTGCATTTGCAATTGCGGATAGTGAATTCCGGGTTCGAAATCCAAAAACATTTGCGATAAATGTTTGGTGCATTCTTGCCAAGGTTGCCACAAATTATGTGTGAAAAATGACACAACCATTGCACGCATTCTAAAGTTTAAATAGCCAGTTTCATTCAAACATCGCATACAAGCATCTACCAAAGGATAACCAGTTTGACCGGTTTGCCAAGCCAGAATATATTTTGGATTTATTTTTTTCTTTAATGTATGGAATCCTTTGTTGACACTTTCGAATTCCATTATTTCTTCCATTTCGAATTTTTGAATAAAATGGGCTTGCCAAGTCAATCTTGAAACGAACGAATCTATTTGTTTTTTATCTTTGCAAGTCAACCTGAATTCGGCTGTTTTTTGCAAAACTTGTCTTGACGAAACACAACCCCAAGCAATATATGGGGATAATCGGCTACAACTTTTTCTTGCTAATAATGGTTTCGAAATATGATAACTATAGGAAAAATAACGTTCAGAAAAAAATGTTCCTAGATATTTTCCAGCCATTGTTGAGCCACCTTTTTGGAAAATTTTATCTGGAAATGTTACTAAATTTTTAAGTTCAAATGATTTTTCTAAATATTCAATTTCATCAGTTTTTAAAAGACTTTCTGAATTTGGATTGAATATAAATTGTTCGGAATTCATATATTTTTCCCAATTCTGAACCCAATTTTTTCGTCCGTTTAATCCTCTGAAAATTCCGTTATTTATATTTTCTTGCCAATTTATGAAATTATTTTTACAATATCTAGAGAACGTTTTATCGCGGTCATAGGTTATTTTTATGCCAGTTTCTTGATGAGAATAAACGTTATCGATTCTGTATTCTTCTTGTAATGAATTGAATACCGAAAGAATTTCCCCAGAAACACACAAAACTTTTGAATTGAAATTAGCCAATTGCAAATTAATATCGACTAATGATTGTTTGATGAAATTCCAATGGCGTGAACTATAATGATTGTCGTTTTCTAATGACTTTTCGAATACATATAATAATAAGGTAGGAATATTTGAATTTATTGCATTAGAAATTGCTTCATTGTCGTGCAACCGAAGATCTCTTTTGAGCCAAACTACGTTAATATGTTTTCTGTTTGTATTCATCTTTTATTTGCCACAGATTTCACAAATTTTCACAGATTATATTTTGAATATTATAATAAGTAAATCTTAATAATCTATTAAGTCTTTTAAAAAAATATTTATTAATAAAAATTAAATCTGTGAAAATTTGTGAAATCTGTGTCAAGTTATTTCAACCACAAATTCTGAAATTTATTTTCACCATCATAATTTTCGGCTTGTAATTTTATATTAAATTTTCGGTCTCGTGGGTCATTTCCAACTCCAGAAACGTACATCCAATTTCCGTAATTACTGTGAACATCATAATCTATCAACATCGATTCGAAATAAGCAGCACCAATTCTCCAATCCAAAAGCAAATTTTTTGCAAAATACGAACCTACATTTTGACGACCACGATTGCTCATAAAACCCGTTTTTTGCAATTCAATCATATTAGCGTTTACAAATGGTTCTTGCGTATTTCCGTTTATCCAATTATCGATTGCGGATTTATTGGATTTCCAGTCGTAATCTTTGTCTAAAATTCCTCCGATTTTAAATATTTTTTGACCAAATTTCATTGAAATATATTTGAAATAATCACGCCAAATTAATTCAAAAATCAACCAATAAGTCGAATCGTTTTTCTCAACTTGTTGTTCGTATTCGCAAATTTGCCAATAAATAGTTTTTGCCGAAATACAGCCATTTGCTAACCAAGGCGAAAATTTAGAACTAAAATCGGCACCAATTAAACCATTTCGTGTGATTTTGTAGGAACTTAGATTTTCTGTATCCCAAAAATAATTTTCCATTCTTTTCAAAGCCTGATTTTCGCCACCTTTAAACGGAAATGCAGTTCTTGAATCTGAAACAAATTCTTCAAAACCCAAATCTTTTAATGTTGGAACAACTGTCTTATTTTCAATTAAATTAGAAATTGTCATCGCTTTTGCAACTGATTCTGTTCTGATTTTTGATGATTTTTCACATTTATTTCTAAATTGTGTAAAAACATTTGGAATATCATTTATCGAAAACGGAATATCTTTTGGATGAAACAAAAATTGGTCGTAAACCGTTTTGAACTCTATTGAATTATCAACTTTTGTTTTAAACTCATTTTCAACACGAACTTCATCTTTTGTCCATTCTTCCTGAAAATATATTGTTTTTATGTCAAATTCAGTAACTAAAATTGGAATAATTTCTTCTGGATTTTGATGATATACCAAAAGCGAAATATTTATTTTTTCGAGATTCGATTTCAATTCTCGAACGGATTCGATATTGAATTTAGTTCTAAATTTTTCTGTTTTCTTGAAGTTTCCATATTTCGATTGCTCGAATTGTCTTGGATCAAAACAATAAACCGCAATTACTTTTTCACATTCTTTTGTTGCATTTGCTAAACTTGCATTATCGGCAACTCGCAAATCATTTCTAAACCAAACTAAACCTATTTTGTTCTTCTGCATTTTTCGCTACAATATTTTACCTCTTCCCAAACTTTTTCCCATTTTTTGCGCCAATCGAAAGGTCTATTGCAAACAATACACATTTTTGAGGGTAGATTTGATTTTTTTACGTTTTTCATTAATTTTTATAATTTTTTTAGTAAACCTAATCAACTTTATAATTTTCTGTGTTTTTGACATTAATCTTATCATATTAGTTAAATTTTATATTTTTCAAATTGATTTACTACTACGTTTGCTTTCAAATCGTGCATTAAATTATATAAACCAAAAAATGTTCTGTTCATATATATAAAATGTTTTGAGCCACGGCTTCCGTTCATTTTTCGTAAATTAGTGTCTTTTGCAAATTTTTCTCCTAATTTTCCAATTGCTCCAAAGAATTCTTCATTTGAAAAATCGAAAGTTTTTTCTTGAAATGGCTTTGTAAATAAGGATAATAATTCATGAAACATTTCTGTGAAATATTTAACTTCGTTGGGTTTATCGTCTTTACGTAAAATTTCTAATTGAAATAATTTATCGTTAAACAATTTATGGTCGTTGATAACATTTTTATCAATTAATTCAAAATAAGGAATGTAAAAATCATTAGGTATAACTTTCATACAACCAAAATCCAATGCTACCAATTGTTTTTTATCATTGACTAAAAAGTTTCCTGGATGCGGATCTGCGTGCACTTTCTTTAGGATATGAATTTGATACATATAAAAATCCCATAAAGCCTGACCAACTTTATTGGCAACTGCTGAATCTTTATTAATTGCTGTAAATTCAGACAAATGAATTCCTGTCATCCAATCCATTGTGATAATTTTTTCAGAAGAATATTTTGGATAATACTCAGGAAAAACAATGTTATCTATTTGCTTACAAGCGTTTACAACTTCTTGACTTTGTTTTAATTCTAGTATATAATTAGTCTCTTCGACCAATTTATCTTCAACTTCTTTAAAATATTTATCAGAATCTTTTCCTTGCAAGTTAAACATTCTAATTGCAATGGGTTTAACCAGTGCCAAATCGCTAGAAATACTGTTGGCAACGCCTGGATATTGAATTTTTACAGCTAATTTTTTTCCGTTATTAACTGCCAAATGAACTTGACCAATACTTGCTGCATTGATTGAATTAGCATTAAATTCATCGAAAACTTCGTAAGGTGTTTTGCCAAAATTGTTCTTGAAAGTCTTTAAAACTAATGGTGCAGATAATGGCGGAACCGAAAATTGTGACAACGAAAATTTCTCTACATAAGCTTGTGGAAGAAAATTTTTATCCATCGAAAGCATTTGAGCTACTTTCAGGGCAGATCCTTTTAATGATTTTAATCCGTCGTAAATGTCTTCGGCGTTATTTTCATTGAGTTTATCCCGTGATAAATCAGAATTAATGATTTTTTCTCCGTAATATTTTATATAATTTACTCCAATTTTTGCTCCAGTTTGCACGAGTTTTGTAGCCCGTTCAATTTTGGAAGTTGGAATGTAGTCTATGGTTTTCATTTAGAAATATTAGAATTCAGATATTAAATATTAAATATCCATAAAAAATTAAAAATTATTTGCTGTAAATTTTTTCTTTGAAAATAAATTTTCCGAAATCTAATAAACTATCAATAGGCGTTACATTCATTAATTCGAATGAAACTTTTACTGATTTTTCGATGTAAATATCTGTTTTTTCGAATTTCGCAGAAGTGTCGTCAATCCAGAATTTCATTGTTAATAGAAACTGAAACCAGAAACTTTCGGTTGTAGTTTTCTCTTGAAATTCTTGAAAACGCTCGGTTGTTGTTCGATAATCGTCGGTAATTATTTCTGAAACATAGTTTTTGAAATGTTTACGAAAATCAGATAAAATGGCTAAATTTTTTAATTGATTTTGATGTTGTTTTAGCGTCATAACCACATAACTTCTATTTGCAGTTAACAATTCAAAGAATGTAAAATAGAAACTCAGCATTTTTGATTTCATATCATAACCTTCATAATCTGGATTTTTGTCGAGCAAACCGATAGTTTTGGTAAAAAACATTTCGAAAATTGTTTTTTCGATTACATCTAAAGTTCCAAAAAATTCATAAAATTCTGATTCTGTAAAATCATTCTTTTTTGCGAAATGATATACATTTGTTGGCTTGGCGTTATGTTCTAAAGTATAATCCATATACATAGAAACGATTTTATCTTTGGTCAATGTTGCTTTTTTGGTTGCCATTTTGTTTATTTTTAATTTGAGTATAAAGGTATGTAATGTTTAACTAATAACAATAAAGATTAAACAAAATATTTTCATAAATTTTTTCTCAAAGCGTTAGATGAATCCTTTTATGTTCATTATTTTTACTGAAATTTATAAAATGTCTAAAAAAATTTATAAAAAACTACAAACCGACTCAAATACTGGTTTTGGTGTCAATGCCTCGAATAATGGAGGTCGATTAGTCAACAAAGACGGAAGCTCTAATCTTGAGAAAAGAGGCGTTTCTTGGCTTGATAAAATCAGTTGGTTTCACACTATGTTGTCCTTACCAAGATGGAAATTTATTTTGGTCGTTATCTTATTCTTTATAATTGCTAATTTAATTTTCGCTTTTATTTACTATATAATAGGAGTAGAACATTTGAACGGAATTACTGGAACTACCGAACTCGAAAAATTTGGTCAAGCCTATTTTTTTAGCGCTCAAACATTCACGACAGTGGGCTATGGACACATCAGTCCAGTAGGATTTTTAACCAGTACAATAGCAGCAACCGAAGCTCTTTTTGGACTTTTAGCATTTGCTTTGGCGACAGGTTTGTTATATGGTAGATTTAGCAAACCAACAGCGCACATCAAATTTTCTGAAAACTCTTTGGTTTCACCTTATCAAAATGGTAAAGCATTAATGCTGAGAATGGCACCTTTCAAAAATACCAATTTGTTAGATGCTGAAGCAAAAATAACTTTGGCATTGGTAGTTGAAGAAAATGGAGTTGAGAAAAATCAATTTTTTCCTTTAAAACTCGAATTTGACAAAATTGCTGCATTGGCAATTAGTTGGACTTTGGTGCACCCTATTGATGAGGAAAGTCCTTTGTTTAAATTTTCAGAAAACGATTATCAAAATACAAAAGGCGAAATTATTGTATATGTAAAAGCTTTTGACGAAATGTTTAGTAGTATGGTTTCGGTTCGCTCTTCCTATTCATTTAAAGAATTTATTTATGGTGCAAAATTTCAATTGATGTACCATACTAATACCGACAGTTCTAAGACAATCTTAGAATTAGACAAACTCAATTCCTTCGATAGAATTGTTCTAGATTAGAAGTTTTTTTGATTATTTTAATTTTAAGTAAAATATTATGTTTACTTTTGTTTAACTAATTTGATAAAATGATGAACAACGTAAAAAATGTTTTTAGTATCAAGGATCTCGAAAATCTTTCAGGTATCAAAGCGCACACCATTCGCATTTGGGAAAAACGTTACGATGTTTTGCAACCAATGCGAACAGATACCAACATAAGAACTTATGATTTGGCAAGTTTGCAAAAGTTGTTAAACATAACTTTATTACACAATTATGGGTATAAAATATCCAAAATTGCAGAATATCCTGTAGATAAAATCCCAGAAATGGTTCGTGAAATTGTATCTGCCAAAAGTGCAAAAAGTCACGCAATTAGCGATTTTAAAATGGCAATGATGAATTTTGATCAAGGAAAATTCATTAGAACATATGACGATTTGTTGTCTAAAAAAACATTCAAAGAAGTATTTTATGACGTTTTCATTCCATTAATGACCGAAATTGGATTGTTGTGGCAAGCAGATACAGTCACTCCAGCGCACGAGCATTTTATAACATATCTGATCAAGCAAAAACTATTGATCAATACCGAAAAAGTACAAATTTTACAGCCAACTCGAACTGATAGAGTTTTTGTTTTATATTTGCCATACAACGAAATTCATGAATTAGGATTAATGTATTTGAATTACGAAATTTTGTCAAGTGGTTATCAATCTATCTATTTGGGCGAAAGTGTTCCAACTGAAAGTTTAAAAGATTTGAAACGTTATTTTAATAATATTGTTTATATATCCTACATTACTGTCGAACCAAATAAAGAAGAGGTTAATAATTATGTACAAACCATAAACAAAGAAATCCTTGATGACGATTCTCAGATTTGGTATATTGGGAAAATGACAGACCATATATGTGAGACAAATATTAAAGAAAATTCTAAAGTTTTTCCTTCGATTCTCGAATTGGTTAATGAATTATAAAATAAGGTTTTTGAATATATAATGAATAAAGAAATTACAATTATTGGTTCAGGATTTTCGTCACTTTCAGCAGCTTGTTATTTAGCAAAAGCAGGAAATAAAGTCAATGTTTACGAAAAGAATGAAACTATTGGCGGACGAGCCAGACAATTCAAAAAAGATGGTTTTACGTTCGATATGGGACCAAGTTGGTACTGGATGCCAGATGTTTTTGACCGTTTTTTTGCTGATTTTGGTAAAAAAACTTCTGATTATTATGATTTAATAAAACTTTCGCCAGCTTACAGAGTTTATTATGGAATTAATGATTTTATAACAATTGCTGATAATTTGCCTGAAATTGTAGCGACATTTGAATCAATTGAAAACGGTTCTGGTAAAGTTTTAGAAAATTTTATTGCCGATGCAAAAAGCAATTATGATATTGCAATCTTAGATTTGGTTTATCGTCCTGGGGTTTCACCATTAGAATTAATTACTGTCGAAACTGCTAAAAAAGTAGGTCAATTTTTTAGTAATATAAGTAAAGATGTTCGCAAGAAATTTACCAATCAAAAATTGATACAGATTCTTGAATTTCCTGTTCTTTTTCTTGGAGCAAAACCATCAGACACGCCTTCGTTTTATAGTTTTATGAATTATGCCGATTTCGGATTAGGAACTTGGCATCCAAAAACTGGCATGTTCGATGTTGTTCGTGCAATGGAAATTTTGGCTAAAGAATTAGGTGTTGTTTTTCATACAAATTCTAATGTAGAAAAAATAAATGTAGAAAATAATAAAACTAAGTCAGTTGTCATAAATGGAAAAACAATTTTTTCTGATGCTATTTTAAGTGGCGCAGATTATGCACACACTGAAAAATTGTTAGATAAAAATTACCGCCAATATTCAGAAAAATATTGGGAAAGTCGTGTTTTTGCTCCATCTTCATTGCTGTTTTATGTTGGTTTTGATAGGAAAATAGACAATATTTCGCACCACGCATTGTTTTTTGATGTCGATTTTAATCAACACGCCCGAGATATATATGATGAACCAAAATGGCCTGATGAACCGTTATTTTATGCTAATTTTCCTTCTTTGACAGATAAAACTGCAGCGCCAGATAGAATGGAATCTGGTTTTTTTTTAATACCTTTGGCTATCGGAATTGAAGATACAGAAGAATTAAGACAACACTATTTTGATAAAATTATTAATAGATTTGAAGCATTGACGCAACAAAATGTAAGAAAAAATATTATCTTTACAAAGTCATTTTGTAAGAACGAATTTATTTCAGATTACAATAGTTACAAAGGAAATGCTTATGGAATGGCTAATACGCTATTACAAACTGCTTTTTTAAGACCAAAATTGAAAAGTAAAAAAGTTAAAAATCTATATTTTACTGGACAATTGACTGTTCCTGGACCAGGAGTTCCACCAGCATTGATTTCTGGTAAACTGGTTTCTGAATTAATTGAAAAACATATTTAAGTTTATTTATGAAATCTATTTTTGACGATGTTTCTTATGCTTGTAGCCGCAATGTAACCAAAACTTACAGCACGTCTTTTTCTTCGGCTGTTAGAATGCTAGGTACTAGTATTCAACAGGATATTTACAATATTTATGGTTTTGTTCGCTTTGCAGACGAAATTGTCGATAGTTTTCACGATTATAATAAAGAAGAGCTTTTTGATATTTTCGAAGTTGATTTGGCAAACGCTTTAAGAAATAAAATTAGTTTGAATCCAATTTTGAATTCATTTCAACATACGGTTACAAAATATAAAATTCCTAAGGATTTAATTGAGGCTTTTATGAAAAGCATGAAACTCGATTTGACAAAAAAAGAATATAAAACGAAAGAAGAATACAACGAATATATTTTTGGATCTGCCGATGTTGTTGGTTTAATGTGTTTGAAAGTATTTGTTAAAGGCAACGATCAACAATACAATGACTTGAAAGCTTCAGCAATGAGATTGGGTTCAGCTTTTCAGAAAGTGAATTTTTTGAGAGATTTAAAAGCCGATTTCGAAGGTTTAGATAGAACTTATTTTCCAGATACTGATTTAAATCAGTTAGACGAAATTTCCAAACAAAAAATTATTAACGAAATAAATGATGATTTTTTAGCTGGATATGCAGGAATTGTAAAATTGCCTTTAGAAGCCAAACTTGGAGTTTATACTGCTTATTCATATTATAAAAAATTGTTATACAGATTGAGCAAAACGCCTTCGGCAGAAATAAAAAATACAAGGATTAGAGTACCAGATTATCAAAAATATGGTCTTTTTGCAAAGTGTTATTTTAGTTATAAATTGAATATTATTTAATAACAAATATCAAATATTTAAAATCTTTTATTTAAACTTTATGTGGTTATATATTTTAGTTTTCTTGGCAACCTTCTTCTTTATGGAGTTTATGGCTTGGTTCAGTCACAAGTACATAATGCATGGCTTTTTATGGGTTTTGCACGCAGACCATCATAAAAAAGACCACGATTCTTGGTTTGAACGAAATGATGCTTTTTTTATTGTTTATGCTGTTATTAGTATGACTTTTTTCTATTTATGGAAAAACGGTATTTTCGACTTAGGATTATCAATCGGTTTAGGTATTTTTGCCTATGGTTGGGCTTATTTTATTGTGCATGACATCTTTATTCACCAACGTTTTAAGATGTTTCGCAATGCTGATAATCGTTATGCTAAAGCAGTAAGAAGAACTCATAAATTGCACCATAAAGTGCAAGGAAAAGAAAAAGGTGTTAATTTTGGAATGTTAATGGTTCCTTGGGAATATTTGAAGAAGTCTTAATGAAAAATAAATAAATTAAATCCCATTTCAATTTCGATTTGTCGAAAGAAATGGGATTTTTTTTATACACTTAAAAATTTAAATTTATTTCTTATTTTTTTATAAATTTAGAAGTAAATTGTTTAGAATCTTTGTCTTTTAACACCAAGAAATAAAAACCAGATGTTAGCTGTTTTACATCAATAGAATTATTGTTTATTGATGGTTTCGAAACAAGTTTACCAGAAACATCAATTATTTCTGCTGCAATTATTTCATTTGAATTGTAATTAAAAGAAAATTGCAACTGATCTATAACAGGGTTTGGACTTATTCTAAAATTTGATAAAATAAAATCTTTGTTTGTTAAATTAGTAGATCCTTCAAGAATAACAAGTGTCTGATTTATTGCTGGATTTAATATTTCGTCAACTTTGCCTGAAGGCCATTTTATTATAACTTTTTCAATTGCTGTAGCTGTACCAATTCCGAAATGTGTGTTCAACGAACTCATAAATTCAAAACCTTCTCCACTTCTAACATCACGAATTTGTTTTCCCCAAGCACCATAAATTTCAACTCTGGCGCCAATTCCGTTTTTGTTACTTTGCACACCATTATAGGCAATTTTCAGCCAATTATTTCCATTTGGAATTGCGAATTTTATAGTATTACCAAGTTGAATATCAAGAAAACCATCGTTATTTAAATCGCCTATTGCGCCGACTTCAATTGAACTATAATTTGTAGGAGCAAAAACAAAATTTCCTTGATTGAACATTATTTTGTTTCCACTACCTAGAATATCAACTTTTCCATCATTATCAAAATCGTATGAAACATAATCTCTATTGGCAGAAATATTAACATCAAATCCAGAACCAGCAGTTATTTCAGTAAAAGCTTCTTCGGTTGTATTGTTTTTATCGAGATTATTTTTGAACAATCTGTTTGGCACTGAACCATTTGTTCCAATCATTATATCCATATCGCCATCGTTATCAAAATCGTCAATTGCAGATGACCATGATTGAATTGGCGTTACATTTATAGCAGCTAATGCCGAAATATCAGTAAAAACACCGTTGCCATCATTTCTATGAAGTTCACTTGGTGGTCCAGAACATTTGGAAATAAACATGTCTTGATCGCCATCATTGTCATAATCGGTCCATAGTGAAGCATAATTTCCACCACTTGATAAAGTACCTAGCAAATATGAATTTGGTGTTACACCTGATTGATTGTAAGTAAAATTTCCTGCACCATCATTCATATAATATACATTAGGGGCAATATCGTGACAAGAAAATGCATCTAGGTTTCCGTCATTATTAATATCTATAAAATTGGTTCTTTGACAAAAAATGTATTGACCAGGTGTGTCAACTGAATAAGATGTTCCTGTAAGATTAGATTTCAGAAAAGAGGTACCACTTCCGTTTCCAATCATTATGTCGTTAAATCCGTCTTTGTTGTAATCTCCTGCTGCTAAACTCCAATTTGGTAATAAATTCCCTGAATTATTGAATGTGTTTTTAGTGAAAGTTGCATTTGGATTTTGATAATGAATTTTCATATTCCCATTAGTTATTCCTACAATATCGTCTTTATAATCGTTATTCATATCAACAACACATATATTATAATTTCCAGTTGCTGTGTCTATTGTTGGAATGGTTTGATTTGAATATCTTACAGGAAAAACTATTGGTGTTTCCGTTAATTGAAAATCAAATCCATCAGTACTCCATTTATTATCCCAAACAATATAATAGGTTTCGCCAGTGGCAACATCAAAAGTTTTGCTAGACAATAACGAAGTTGGATTAGCAGTACTGCAATTTAAAACCCCAGAATTATCATCGGTTGCAAAACAATTTATTGTAGGACAAGTACCTTTATATATAATCAAATTAGTGTTTTTGCAAAGATTTGAAGGTAAATCTGAGGTTACGGTTACTTTAAAATCGTTAGTTGCAGTATAAGAATACCATTTTGCTGCAGTTCCAGTCGAACAAGTTGTTGTTGTGTTAGTTCCGTTTATTACAGAAATATTAGTGATTCCAGCAGTTATTGCGGTTGCCAATATACAAGGTGGTGCTACATAAGGTTGTTCTATTAACTGGAAATCAAACCCTTGATTTTCATACTTATTAGACCAAGCAATATAATAACTTGTTCCTACAAAAGCATCAAAAGTTTTTTTAGATAAATAACTAAAAACATTTCCTACATTACATTGTATGGTTCCTGAATCATCATCATTTAGAAAGCAAATTAATCCGTTGCAGTTTCCTTTATAAATATTAAAATAAGTGTCTTTGCAAATATTTGCTACTAAGTCAGAGGTTATTGTAACAGTATGATTTTCTGTTGGAGTATAAACATACCACTCGGCATTTTCTCCAAAAGTACAACCTGTCGGTAAATTTGTACCGTCAATTATTGTTATAGTTTCTGTTCCTACACCAATTGGTATTGCTGTTGCACATGTGTTTTGAGCATTAATTTGCGAAAAACTAAAAAAAAGCAATGCAGCAAATACTAAATTCCGGAAATTGTTTTTGTTTGATTTTTTTTTCATTTTAATAGTATTAATTATTTACATTGTTCTAATGAATTGATCCATTGTTTGATCAATGCAACACCTTCGGTATGAATTATTGTTCGACCATGCAATGGCATTCTGTAAGTTTCGTCGGTAGTGTTCATTCTAAAATACATCATTGATTGGTTTATGTTTCTACCTGAAACTATTTTTGTGTAATTTGATAATGTTGACCCTTGAACATCAAAGGTGTTTACGCAAACGCCCATATTTGTTTTTCCAGATAATTTGTTTGGTGCAGTTTCTGAAAAAGCAAATCTCATGGGTCTATATTCGCAAAATTTATCGGTTTGGTGGCAATGCGCACAATTAATATCTACATAAGATCTTGCTCTAGACTCAATTGATTTAGTTATATCTTTGTAATTAACCGTAGAATTTTCTTGACTTGGTAAACTAAAATTGTTCAAATTGTTCAATTCTATCCATTTAGATAATTGGTTTTTTGTTTCTGTACTAAAAGTATAATTAGTATTTAAATTTTGAGGTTTTATTCCAATTGGTGTATGAGAAACTATTCCGTTGGTTGTGTTTTTGTGACAAATTATGCATTGTACCTGATTAGGAAATTTGTAATTAACACTTTTTATTACATTGTTTTCATCTTTCCAAGAAATTATTGGTAATGTACTACCGCTTAAATCAAGATTTGCTTCGGTTTGATCAGGATTCCAGATGTATTCTGCAAAAATCCAACCAGTAGATTTTCTAATCATTAAACGAGTTTCTAATACTCTAGTTGTGTTATCAGGTTGAACATTTTCGTAGTAAAAAGTTTTTATTAAAACGGACCCAACAGGCAATTCTAATACAGTATTGTCGCTGTTGTAAGTTGCTTTGGTATTTGGTGGCATCCAAACAAATCTCTTTTTCTTTGCATAATCTGTAAATAATGAACTTGCTGGTTCATATGGAACAACGTTTAATGCTGGATGTTGGTCTTTCATAACTCCAACAAAAAACTTATAATCTGATAGTTTTTGAAAAGGCTCTAAATTTTCATTAACAATGGTTATTGGCAAAACATTAATTATAACATTTGCAATATTAGTAACGTTATTCTGAACATCTTTGGCTGTGTAAGAAATTTTAATTGGATTGCCTAAAAAATTCGATTGAGATGCAAAAGTAATATTTCCAGAAACTGCATTTACAGTCCAAATTCCTTGGTTAGTAACTACCAATTTGTCAAAAGTACCGTTGTTATCAGTATCTGTCCCACCAATAATGCTTACTGAATTTGGTAAAATTTCGTCACCAGTTTTGTCATTACTTAAAACAGGAATTTCGACAATATTTTCTAATGTACTATTTATAACATCATCAGTTGCAATTGGCAAATTATCTGGAACTGGCGTATAAATTTCATCCTGATCTTTTGAGCAAGAAATAATAATTAATATTGAAAACAAAAGTAAAAAACTGAAAACAAAAAGGTAATATTTTTTCATGTTTTGAATAAAAATTTAACAAATATAATCAAAAAATATTAACTACAATTTTTTTGTAACTAATTAATATTAATGATTTTAAGTATTAATTAATTTCATTTAATGACCAATCAAATTTAGTGAAATTAATTGCTGATTTATTGTCAATTTTTTTGTCTAGAAATACATTTAAAAAATCAATTTGATTGTAGTATTGGGTCACAAAATCTGACTTATGTGTTTCAAAAATCAAAGGAAGTTCTACCGATTTGGTGTCTTTATTTACTTTTATAAAACCAGATTTATTTATTGAAGATTTTAGTTGATAAGAAACTTGATACATAACCGTTTCAGGCAAATAAGCTGAATTAAGCAATCTATTTCCTCCATTAGTTCCATTTGCTAATACAAAATGCAATCCTGGATCTTTCATTAAAATTGACAAAAGTTCTTCGATTTCGTTCAATGAATATTCGTTATCTGCAATTTGGAATTTTTTTTCAAAAAAACCAGTAACAAATTTAACAGATTTTAACGGATAATTTTCAATTACATTTCTAATTACCAATAAGTTATATGCGTTTATCCAAAATGCTATTTTTGTATCTTTTTCTTCATTGTCTAATTTTAGTTTTTCAATATTGTTTAAAATGTACATTAATTCTCCTGGACTTTTTTTGAAAGCTGCATATTTTACTTTTCCGTCTAAAGTAACGTTGTCTTTAAAAAACTCATTGGCTTGATCAAAAAAATCAGTTTTGGTTTGTGAGAATGTAATATTTGAAATTATTACACACAGAAAAATTACAATTTTATGCTTCATTTTTTTTAAATATAATTTTGTGGATAATTTTAAAGTTTGGGTTATTCTAGCCCTAAAAGACTTTTTTTCAAAGACTCTTTAACTGGTTTGTCGGACAACCAAATTCCGAAAAGTGCTTTTTTGAATTCGAAACCTGGAATTTTTCCAGTTAGAATTCCGTTTCTTAAAACCCAAATATTGCTGTCGGTGTTATTATAAACAAGATTAAAAACATCATTTTTTGTTATACCTTCTTTACTTACAAACTCTTCTAGCATTGCTAATTCTGGCTGAAATTTGAGCCATAATTCTTCTCCAGCAGATTCTTTTAAACCTTTGCTTACGTTTTTTGTAAAATTTTTAGAATTTATTAACCCAGAAGTAATATAAAATATCATTCCCATTGTAGAATTACTCTCTAATATTTCTTTTGGGTCTTGAGATGGTTTTGATAAATACAATCCTATTGTATAAACATCAAACCATAATTTAGTTCTGCTTCCAACACCGTTTAATGTTATTTCTTTATCAGAAAACTTTACAGATCTTGGAATAATTACTCCATCAACAACAATGTTATTTTGTGAAAATAAATTGGAAGATTGCACAAGAATAAATAACAACAAAATGTTTGAAATTTTTTTCATTTTAGGGGATTTTTAATAAAATTAATTTACTAACTTAATTTAATAAATGCAAGTATAAAAAAAAATTATTAGTAAAATGTAGTTATTATTGAAAAAAAGTATTTTTTCGATGAACTGTTAAAAATAACCGCTAACTAACTAAAAAACATTGACTTTAGCATCGTGAAAATTTAGCTCATTGCGGTTTTAAATCCAATTTGACATTAAATTTGCTTAAATTTAAAATAGCTTCTTTTGAATTATAATCAAAAACGGCTTCGTGAAGTTGTTTCTCTTTTCGAGTATCAATCATTTTTAAACAATTATAAAATCGACGGATGTCATCTTGATTAGATAATATCAAACCAGGAACCTGAACGTTATTTCCAACATTATCTTTGGCAACCATTGTAAAATAAGACGAATTACAGTGTTTAGATTTGCCAGTTTGAATGTTTTCTGCTTCGACTCGAATGCCGACTATCATAGACGATTTTCCTACATAATTTATACAAGCCTTCATAGTAACCAATTCTCCTACTTCTATCGGGTTTAAAAAATCAACTGTATCTACTGAAGCTGTGACACAATAGAAACCAGAATATTTCGAAGCGCAAGCAAATGCAATTTGGTCTAATAATGATAAAATATACCCACCATGTATCTTACCTGAAAAATTTGAATGCGAAGGCAACATCAATTCAGAAATTGTAACTTTAGATGCTCTAACTGTTTTAAAACTCATTTTATTTGTCAAGCTTTACTTTAAAAGGCGAATCTTCTTTTACAACTTCAGTAATATAATAAGAAGTGTCTCCCCACCACGGAAAAGTTCTGTAACGTTCTATATAAGTGACTTTTACATATTCGCCTTGCATTTCTTTCATTTGTGCAATTATTTTGTCATCGCTGTCTAAAATAGAGAATTTAAAAATTTGAGCACCTGCAATTCCTTGACTTAATTCGCCTTCCCAGGTTTTAAAAACCATACCTTTGTTACTTATTTTAATTAATTCTCCTGATCGAATGCCTTCACTAAAAGTGGCATAATACATTGCTGTAAAATACAAAGCTATTCCTAGAGCTAATACACCAACTACAATTCCGATAATTTTTCTCATTTTATTCTAAATTTAATAATTTGTTTTCGTTTTTTTCTGCTCTATTAATTATACTTTCAGGAAGTGATTTCTTAGCTTTTGCTCCCATTTTTTTTAATTTCTCTATGCTAACAATAATGTTTCCGTTTCCTTCTACCAACTTGTTCATTGCTCCAGAATATTCTACCTTAGATTCATCGATTTTCTTACCTATTTTGATTAAATCTGATAAAAACCCTTCAAATTTATCATATAAAGCTCCAGCTTGACGCGCTATTTCTAGCGCATTGTCTTGTTGTTTTTGATTTGCCCACATGCTATCAATAGTTCGCAAAGTTGCAAGTAAGGTAGAAGGAGTCACTATAACAATATTTTTTTCGAATGCACGGTTGTACAATGTGGTATCTTCGTTTAATGCTAATGCAAATGCAGGTTCGATAGGTATAAAAAGCAAGACGAAATCTGGACTTTCTATGTGATATAAATCTTGATAATTTTTATTTCCTAAATCATCAACGTGGCGTTTTATTGCCGAAACGTGTTCTTTTAAATGATGAGATTTTAAATCATCATCATCTTCATTGATAAATCGCTCATAAGCTGTTAGCGTAACTTTTGAATCGACAATCATCTTTTTTCCATCTGGAAGATTAATCACAACATCAGGAAAAACTCGGTTTCCATCATCATTGGTATGGCTTTGTTGCACAAAATACTCACGGTCTTTTTCTAATCCAGATTTTTCAAGAACACGTTCCAAAACCAATTCGCCCCAATTGCCTTGCATTTTCGAATCACCTTTTAAAGCTTTGGTCAAATTGACCGTTTCCTTGCTCATTTGGGCATTCATTTCGCTCAAACCCAAAATTTGTTGGCGCAATGCTGCATGATAATCTATTGATTCTTTGTGAGTGTCTTCGACTTTTTTCTCGAATAGTTGAATTTTATCTTGCAATGGTGACAAGATATTTTTCATATTTTCTTTATTTTGCTCGGTAAATTTATTCGATTTTTCGTCAAGAATTTTATTAGCTAAATTTTCGAATTCTTTTGTAAATCTTTCTTGTAATTGTTCGACTTCTTGTTTTTGTTCTTTATTGCGCTCGAATAAATTTTCAAAATCGACTTCTTTTTTGGTCAATTGAATGTTTATGGCTTCTTTTTCGTTTCGAATGTTGTTTATTTCTTTGCGAATTTGTTCTTTTTCTGAATTCGAATCATATAATTGTTTCTCAAAGTCTAATTTTTGATTAACAATCTGAGCTTTTAAATCGTTTATAGTACCATTTAAACCAAAGTTCTTTTCTTCCAGAATTAACTTTTCGGCATTCGTTTTAGATGATAACAATATTTTGCCTAGAAAAATTCCAATGCTGAGCGCAATTATAAAAATTAAAAGGAATATAAAAATATCAGACATAAATATATTTGAAGTTTAAAAAAGTAAAAGTAGTTAAAAGTTTTTGGAGTTACTAGTCATAAAACAAAAAAAGTAGGTTTAGTTCAAATTTCTATTTTTTAATTATTTGCAGAACAAATTAATATTGCTTTTTGGCATTATTTTTTGAAAAAATGACTAATTTAACTTAAATACATTACTAAATGAAATTATTTTTTACTTTATTACTTAACTTTTTTACTATTTATTTCAAATGCGCAAACCGCTAATTCTGGAAGTGTGACTATTTTTTCTGAAGATGGAGATAAATTTACTTTGATTCTAAATGGTGAAATCATTAATGATACTCCTCAATCTAATCTAAGAGTTGAATGTTTAAATCAACCATATTACAGTGCTAAAATAAAATTCGAAAATGCAACTTTAATAGATGTTTCCACAAATAATTTAATGATTACAGATTATGATCAGGTTTTAGTTATCTTTGGAGATAGATGTAAAATTGAACATTAAACAATAAAATAGAGTTTACACAAAATATTGTCTAGTCTCTTCTAAATTGTATTTTTGCTTATAATTCCCAACATTCAAAAATGATGCCTTTGGGTGGCGACTGTTGTGAATTGCTTTCTAAATTGTATTTTTGCTTATAATTCCCAACAAACAAAAAGGAATTATTAAAAGTGGAGAAGTTGTGAATTGCTTTCTAAATTGTATTTTTGCTTATAATTCCCAACAACGATTTTTTTATTTATCTAATGAAATTAGTTGTGAATTGCTTTCTAAATTGTATTTTTGCTTATAATTCCCAACTTCGTAAAAATCTTTAAACTGTCCAACAAAGTTGTGAATTGCTTTCTAAATTGTATTTTTGCTTATAATTCCCAACCACTCTTGATTATGTTTTTTCATAATATTGTTGTGAATTGCTTTCTAAATTGTATTTTTGCTTATAATTCCCAACTTATTTTAAGAAATTCTTTGTTTGTTTGCAGTTGTGAATTGCTTTCTAAATTGTATTTTTGCTTATAATTCCCAACTTTTCTGTGTAATTCCAATCAGAAATTCTGTTGTGAATTGCTTTCTAAATTGTATTTTTGCTTATAATTCCCAAC
>JAYTMQ010000075.1:0-8636 GCA_043728355.1 Bacteroidota bacterium | reverse complement strand
GCAATCATTCGTTCGGTAACTGATACGTGCATAAAAAATGGACAAAATATATTGTTTGCTTTTAAAACTATCGCTAAATTGCAGGCTGAATAGTTACATATGTTTTTAATAATTTTATAATGTGAAATCAACCAAATCAACCAAATTCACAAAATATAATCAAATTAACTAACATTTTTTATGAAAAAACAAATTATCAAATTATCATTATTTGCAATGATAATTGGCAATTATTCGTGTAACAACGAAGATAATGCTAACAATTCTGCAATCGAAAATCAATCGAAAACTGTCGAAGTAACAACCCACAGCGGTGAACCATTTAGTACAAACTTGAACAAAGTCTCAGGTCCAAGTTCTAGATATACAGCTGGCCCAGGTGGTGGAGTAATGATGCAAGCTTTTTATTGGGATTGTCCTGCTGGAGGAACTTGGTGGAATACTATCGGAACAAAAGTTACCGCTTGGGGAAATGCAGGAATTAGTGCAATTTGGTTGCCACCAGCATCTAAAGCACAAAACGGAGCATTCTCAATGGGTTATGATCCAACAGATTACTACGATTTTGGGAATTTTAATCAAAACGGATCACTAGAAACTCGTTTTGGTTCTAAAACCGAATTGGTGTCATTAATCACGAAAGCACATACTGAAAACATTCAAGTATATGCAGATATTGTAATTAATCATAATAGTGGTGGTCAATCAGAAGCCAATCCATTTACAGGAACTAGTACTTATACAAATTTTAATGGAGTAGCTTCTGGAATATTCAAACGAACATATAATGATTTCTATAAAAATTCTTATGGTAATAATGATGAAGGTGCATTTGGCGGTTTTCCTGATTTGTGTCACGCAACTCCTTATGTACAAGATTGGCTTTGGAAACGCACTGATGGAGTAGGGAAGTACTACAAAAACACAATGAAATTTGACGGGTGGAGATTCGATTATGTCAAAGGATTTGGACCATGGGTTGTCAAAGATTGGAATGCAAATGTTGGTGGATTTTCGGTTGGAGAAATTTGGGACGGGAATGCAGTAGTACTCGAAAATTGGGCAAATGCAGCCAACAGTACCGCATTCGATTTTGCGACTTATTACAAAATGGATGAAGCGTTTGATAACAATGATTTAAACAAATTGAGTGGTGACATGCTTTGGAAACGAAATCCATACAAAGCGGTAACTTTTGTTGCTAATCACGATACTGATATTATTTACAAGAAAATGTTGGCTTATGCTTATATTTTAACTCACGAAGGTTATCCTACAATTTTTTATAGAGATTATGAAGAATGGTTAGACAAAGCCAAACTAAACAATTTAATTTGGATTCATAATAATAAAGCAACCGGAAACACTTCTAATCTTTGGACAGATAATGACGAATATATTGCTAGAAGAAACGGTTACAACGGAAATCCAGGTTTGATTGTTTATATAAATAACTCAAATACTTGGCAAGAAAAATGGATTCCGACCAATTGGGCAAATACTAAAATAAAAGATTATACAGGAAATTCGACTTGGCAACCAACAACACAAGGAGACAAATATGTAAAAATTCAGTGTCCTCCAAACGGATATTCAGTTTGGTCAACTTTGTAGAAAAAATATTTTTAAAAATGTTGTAAAAAATATCCTAACAGTCACGCTAAATGTGTACTGTTAGGTGTTTTTTTTAAACCAAATTAAAATAAAAACCAATTAGTAACTCTCTACAATTTTCTTTACTTTTGCATATCACAACTACAACAAAAAATGAACACAATTACTACAACCGACTTCAATTTTCCGAATCAAAAATCAGTTTATCGAGGCAAAGTTAGAGAAGTTTACAATATTGATGATGAACTTTTGGTTATGGTTGCCACAGATAGACTTTCAGCATTTGATGTTGTTTTGCCAAAAGGAATTCCATATAAAGGACAAATTTTGAATCAAATTGCTACAAAGTTTATGGAATTGACCAAAGATATTGTTCCAAATTGGTTAATTGCAACTCCTGATCCAAACGTAGCAGTTGGTCATTTGTGCGAACCTTTTAAAGTTGAAATGGTTATTCGTGGTTATCTTTCGGGTCATGCTGCTCGCGAATATGCTCAAGGAAAACGAATAATTTGTGGTGTTGCAATGTCAGAAAATTTAAAAGAAAATGACAAATTTCCTGAGCCAATAATCACGCCAACGACCAAAGCCGATAATGGAAGCCATGACGAAGATATTTCGAGAGAAGCAATTTTAGAAAACAAAATAGTTTCTGAAGAAGATTATTTGATTCTAGAAAAATATACTAGAGATTTATTTCAACGTGGAACCGAAATTGCATTATCTCGGGGATTAATTTTGGTTGATACCAAATATGAATTTGGAAAAACGAAAGACGGTAAAATTGTTTTGATTGATGAGATTCACACACCAGATTCATCAAGATATTTTTATGCTTATGGTTATAATGACCGCCAAGAATTGGGCGAAGAACAAAAACAATTGTCTAAAGAATTCGTGCGTCGTTGGTTAATAGAAAACCATTTTCAAGGTTTAGAAGGTCAACAAATTCCTGATATGAACGAAGAATACATCACTTCGGTTTCAGAAAGATACATCGAATTGTATGAAAATATTCTTGGTGAAAAATTCGAGAAAGCCGATTTATCAAATATCAATGAACGAATCGAAAAAAATGTTTTAGAATATTTAGCGAAAAGGTAGATTTTTTTGAATCTAAAATTATTTATTCTAAAAAGTTTCGATACCTGTTCGGAATTTTTTTGGAATCAAATTCTATTTTTTAATATTAGATTCAAAAGTCTGAATCCAATCTTCGACAGAAACTTTTTTGACCAATTCAGCAATTAATTCTAACGGAATTTTATCTGCTTTTTTAAATCTGATGCAACTTTTTCCTATATCTAGTTTCTGGTCACTATATTTTGAAAATTCGGCAGCAAACCAATTTAATAAATCTGGTATCATATAAATTCCCATATGATACAAGGCAATAAAATTCTTTTGATTAGCAATACTAATAAATGGTAATGGTAATTTCGGATTGCAATGATAACCTTTTGGATAAATGGTTTTTGGAACTACAAATCCAACCATTCCATAACTAAATTCTTCTTCGAAACCAGTTGGAATATTATTTAAAATAGTTTCTCGAAGTTTTAAAAAATAGTCTTTTTTTTCTGTTGGAATGGAATTTATATAAGTTTGTATCTCTTCCATCTAATAAAAAATTATTTCTCTAAAAGGACTTTTAAATCATCTAAACTTTTTTGCATATCGTTTCCCAACATTTTTTCAACACCAATTAATGGCATAATTGCATTGACTGGATAATCGAATTTTCCAGAAAAACTCCATTTTACTTTGGTTGAATTTTCTGATATTTTTTCGGTTGACATAAATGCTGTCGAGGTTGATTCCATCGGTCGTTTGAAGCGAATGTCCATATCGAAACGTTTGTTTTCTTCAATTTTTGTAATTTCTTGTGTTCCTGCTCCAATATTTTTGTCTTGACTGTCCCAACTTGATAAAAAACCAACAGTTGCATCTTGACCAACATAGGTTTTTATAGATTTTGGATCTTTTCGATTCCAAACGCTATAATTATCTTGGTTTTTTAAATATTTGATGTATTTGAAAATACTATCATTTGGTTTATTGATTGTTACTTCTTTGGCTATTGTGTATTCTTTTTCAATGAATAATCCTGATACAAGTATAATTGCTAATACCAATAAAAGTACCATTCCAACTCTTTTAATGATTTTCATATTTTCTATTTTTTATCAAAGTTAATTAAAAAATCTAATTTAGTTCTTAAATCTAATTTTGATTTATAAACAAAAGCCCTAGCCTTGATGGAAGGGAAAAACATTATTTTTCAATTGCTACGGCTTTAAAGCCGTAGCAATTGAAAAAATAATTTTTGGAATGACAGCGAGATTGGCTCCAAAAAAAACTATTTGAAATAAGAAAAATCGTGATTATTTTCAATTTTTAATAAAGTTTCATAAATCAATTTTATGACATTTTCGACATCATCACGATGCACCATTTCGACAGTTGTGTGCATATAACGCAATGATAATGAGATTAATGCAGACGGAACGCCGCCATTGCTATACGCAAAAGCATCAGTATCTGTTCCAGTAACTCGCGAGGTTGCGTGACGTTGAAACGGAATTTTTTTTTCGATTGCAGTATCAACAATCATTTCTCTTAAAATATTCTGAGTCGCTGGAGCATAAGCAATTACTGGTCCTTTTCCCATTTTGAGATCTCCTTCGATTTTTTTATCAATCATCGGTGTGGTAGTATCGTGGCAAACATCGGTAACAATTGCAACGTTTGGTTTGATTGTTTGAGTAATCATTTCGGCGCCTCGAAGACCAATTTCTTCTTGAACTGCATTAACGATATATAATCCGAAAGGCAATTTGACTTTGTTTTCTTTCAACAATCGGGCAACTTCGGCAATCATAAATCCGCCCATTCGGTTATCAATCGCTCTACAAACAAATTTATTTTCATTAAGAATCATAAATTCGTCAGGATATGTGATTACACAACCAACGTGAACACCCAATTTTTCGACCTCTTCTTTGGTTTCGCAACCACAATCTATAAAAATATTGTGCAAAGTTGCTGCTTCTTCTTTGGCGCGACCACGTGTGTGAATTGCTGGCCAACCAAAAACTCCTTTCACAATTCCGTTTTTAGTATGAATATTAACACGTTTCGAAGGTGCAATTTGATGGTCTGAACCACCATTTCTGATGACATAAATCAAACCTTCATCTGTGATATAATTAACATACCACGAAATTTCGTCAGCATGACCTTCGATAACTACCTTGAATTTTGCATTTGGATTAATAATTCCAACGGCCGTTCCATAAGTATCGGTCATAAAAGTATCGACATATGGTTTTAGATATTCCATCCACAATTTCTGACCTGAAGCCTCAAAACCAGTAGGTGAAGCATTGTTTAAATAAGTTTCAAGAAATTCTAGTGATGATTTTTTTAAAATGGATTTAGTACTCATAAAAATATTTTTTTTTGCGAATTTATAAAATTGGCATTAGAGTTGTATGTATAATGTATAATTTTGCACAAAATAATTTTTCAATAATGAAGTTTTTAAAAATTTTAGGTTTTACAGTTCTGTTTTCGGTTTCATTAAATGCACAAGTTCAAGTAAAAGATACCATAAGAATGGGCTACGTTTTACCTGAAAATGATAGTTTAATTGCTGCTCCAGTCTTATTAGAAGAAGTTGTAATTAGCAAGGAAAAACTTGACCCAGAAGCCAAAAAACAATTTTTGATTCTTCAAAACAGAGTTTTACGAGTTTATCCTTATGCTAAAGTTGCAGCGGATAGATTAACTGCTCTCAATAAAAATATGGCTTTGATGCAAACCAGCAAAGAGAAAAAGAAATATTTGAAGATTGTTGAAAATTATTTAGAAAACGAATTTACTTCTCAATTAAAAAAATTATCTCGCAAACAAGGACAAATTCTTGTAAAATTGATTCACAGGCAGACTGGTTCGACAACATTTGACCTTATAAAAGACTACAAAAGCGGTTGGAAAGCTTTTTGGTCGAACAATACCGCAAGATTATTCGATATTAACTTGAAAACCAAGTTCGAACCATTATCTGAAAACGAAGATTATTTAATTGAAACAATTTTGTTTCGAGCTTTTAATTCAGGTAGATTGCCAGCACAACAATCTGCAAGCCCAGTTGATTATGATGAATTGTCTGAAATTTGGCATAAGAAGGCATTGAGTTCAAATTGATTTTTTTTATTTATAAATCAAATACATAAATCTCATTTGTTGGAAATCTTCTAAACCTTTCTCCCAAGTTTTACGAATTTCTGTTTCTGAAAAGCCTTTTTCGATTTGCGATTGTAATTTTTTGGTTCCTGCCAATTTAGTAAAAAACGAATTAAAAAATTTAGATTTATCAGTAGTCGAATTATAAGCTTTTATTAACCATTTTAATTCTAATTTATTCACTTTTGGAATACTTGTCAAAATTTCGCCATTGCAAATCTCGTTTTTATACAAAGGTTCTTTAGCTCCAAAATTTGGAATTGGAACAAAGCTAAAATTACTTTTCGGCAAAAACGGAGAACCATAAACCTGAAATTGAGTTTCTGTGCCACGACCAACACTAACGTTTGTGCCTTCAAATAAACACAAACTTGCATAAAGATTAATTGATTGGTCATTTGGTAAATTTGGCGACGGTTTTATAGGTAACGAATATTCTGATTTTCGATTGTAATTCAAACAAGGAACAACTGTCAATTGGCATTGAATGCCATTTTTTAACCATTTTTCGCCATTAATCATTTTTGCATATTCGCCAATTGTCATTCCGTGAAGCAACGGAATTGGGTGCATTCCAACAAAACTTGAGAATTCTTTTTCTAGAATTGGTCCATCAACTACATTAATATTTGGGTTAGGTCGATCCAAAACTATTAATTGAATGTTGTTTTCGGCACAAGCTTCCATAATATAATGTAGCGTAGAAATATAAGTATAAAATCTCGCTCCCACATCTTGCAAGTCATAAACCATAATATCAATTCCTGCCAATTGTTCTGGTTTTGGTTTTTTATTGTCTCCATAAAGCGAAATAATTGGCAACCCAGTTTTAGAGTCTTTTCCGTCTTTTATCAATTCTCCAGCGTCTTCAGTGCCTCTAAACCCGTGTTCTGGAGCGAATATTTTTTGTACTGAAACTTTACTTTCCGTTAAAAAATCAACTAAATGAAATTTTCTAACTCCAGTTGCATTAATGATTTCTACGTTGACATTAACTGCCGATGCATTTTTTAAAACTTGACTACTTTGATTTGCAACAACTCCAACTTTTTTATCTTTCAATAAAGGCAAATAAGCTTCAATATTTTCTGCGCCCGTTATTATTTTCGGAACAAGCAATGGTTTTTCAATCGAAATTTCTTTAGACTTTACAACAACAATATCATTTTGAGGTTTATTTAGACCGCATGAACTAGTTATAAATAAGTAAATAAAAAAAATTATACTAGAGTTAATAAAATATTTCATTATAAATATAAGTTTGTAATTAATAAATAATTTGTTGAATCGATGTAAGTTTTGTCAAAATTTTTAATTTTAAAAATTCGTATAATTTTTTTACACCAATAATCAATCTGTGTAATTTGTAAAATCTGTGTCAAAATTTATTTCGTGAAAATTCGTGAAATTCGTGTCAAAAATTCTTAGTACTTTAGCACTTTGTAAATCTTAATTCAAGAATCGTTAATCAAAAACTTAAAATCACATTGAATATAGAATATTTCATAGCCAAAAGACTAATCGCTACCAAAGACCATAAAAGTAGTATATCTTCTCCAATAATAAAAATCGCAATTTCAGCAATTGCAATCGGAATGACAATGATGATAGTTTCTGTTGCAACAGGAATCGGACTTCAGCAAAAAATACGAGAAAAATTAGCGGCTTTTTCTGGACATATTATCATTTCTAATTTCGACGATAACCAATCTAAAGTTAGCACAAAACCAATTTCGGCTAATCAAAGTTTTTATCCTAAATTCAAATCGGTAGATGGTATTAATCACATTCAAGCAGTCGCTAGTAAAGCAGGAATCATTAGAACCGAAACAGCTTTCGAAGGAATAATTTTCAAAGGAGTAGGCAAAGATTACGATTTCAATAACCTAAATGAATATCTAGTTGAAGGAAAAGTACCCAATCTCAAACAAGAAATAAATCCAGAAATAATCATTTCCAAATTTCTAGCAGACAGACTCAATCTTAAAGTTGGCGACAATTTCAACACTTTTTTTATGAAAGAGACTGGAAACAAGCTTCCAAATCTGCGAAGATTTAAAATAACAGGCATTTACAACTCAGGTTTTCAAGAATTCGATGCTACGTATATAATAGGTGACATTCGCCACATTCAACGAATAAACCGTTGGCAACCCAATCAAGTTGGTTCATTCGAAGTCTTTATTGATAATTTCGACGAAATCGAGACCAAAGGTGAACAAGTTTACAAACAAACCAGCTCAACCTTAGACACAAAAACAATCATCCAAAAATTTCCAGCCATATTCGAGTGGCTTCATTTATTCGATTTTAATATTTTCACAATTCTAATCATAATGATAATCGTCGCCACCATCAATATGGTCGTAGCATTATTAGTTCTAATTCTTGAGCGCACCCAAATGATAGGCATACTCAAAGCACTCGGAGCCAACAATTGGTCAGTCCGGAAAATTTTCCTTTACAATGCATCTTATCTAATAATCAGAGGTTTAATTTTCGGAAACCTAATCGGAATCGGATTAATCCTAATTCAAAAATTCACAGGAGTCATCCAACTTCCACCCGAAAATTATTACGTCAATACCGCACCAGTCTACCTCGATCTCGGTTACATATTATTATTGAATATCGGCACAATACTAATTTGCCTGATAGTTTTATTAATCCCCTCCTATATAATAACCAAAATATCGCCCATCAAAGCGATTAGATTTCAATAAATTTTTTGGGCGTGCCACCATTTAATGAAAAAACTAGAAAAAAGTTTTTTC
>JAYTMQ010000074.1:0-32625 GCA_043728355.1 Bacteroidota bacterium | reverse complement strand
GCAATCATTCGTTCGGTAACTGATACGTGCATAAAAAATGGACAAAATATATTGTTTGCTTTTAAAACTATCGCTAAATTGCAGGCTGAATAGTTACCTGAATTCAAATATTTTGAAAATTTATTTAAAAAGAAATGATAATTATCTGTGTTAAGAAAAATATTTCCTCCGTTAATTCCACGGTTGTATACATGGTAAAAACAATCAGGTTCAATTATTTGATTTCGGATGATGTCCATATTTTTAATAATTTTGTTTTAAACACAACTTTGTCAAAGATTAATAGTGGTTTTTGTAATTCAATAATCTTACTCGTTTTTTAAATAATTCTAACTTAAACACAACTTTTTCAAAGTTTTAAACTTTGACAAAGATTAATAGTGGTTTTTGTAATTCAATAATTTTACTCGTTTTTTAAATAATTCTAACTTAAATACAACTTTGTCAAAGTTTTAAACTTTGACAAAGATTCAAGCGTACTTTGTCAAATTCCTAATGATTTTTTATCTACAAAACTACTCGGATAATAATAACATAATTTCAAGATTGATTTTATTTTTTCTTTCGAAAAAGTAAAGTTTTTCAAATTGTCAATTCCTTGACTTTTCCTGAATTCTTTATGAACCAGTCTTTGCAGTTTTCGGTAATAATTAGACGAAAATGTTCCATTAAACATCATTTCAAAATCGTCTGAATCTGTCCAATTGGCTTTCAATTTCAAATCGTCTTTTACTTTTTCGTAAAATTTAGTTCCAGGCAATGGATACGAAACTGAAATTCCGATATTATTAGGTTTCAATTCTTTGACCATTGCAATAGTCTTGATAATATCTTCTTGATTTTCATTTAAATAACCAAATTGCAAAAAGAAAGCAACTCGTATTTTTTTAAGTTTCAAGAGTTTAGTTGCTTCTGCAATTTCCTCCACTTTTGTACCTTTATCCATAGCATCAAGAATTTTTTGTGAGCCACTTTCGGCACCAACCCAAACTTCTTCGAGTCCAGATTTTGCTAAAGCATCAATTGTATCTTCTTTAAGCAATAAATCGACCCGACTTTGAATAAAATACTTGATTTTGAGTTGTTTTTTATCTAATTCTTTATTGAATTCTTGAACCCAATTGGGTTTTAATCCAAAAATATCATCGCACATCCAAAAACGAGAAACGCTAAATTTTTCTTTCAGAAACGCAATTTCGTTGACAATATATTCAGGCGAATGCGCATTGTATCGGTTGCCATAAATGGGCTTGGCGCACCAATTGCATTTGTAAGGACAACCTCTAGTAGTAGCGATATTGAGTGTGAATTCTTGTTTACTTTGTTTCCAGACATTTCTATAACTTTCTATATCGACCAAATCCCAAGCTGGCAATGGCAATACGTCAAGATTTTGAAGCACGTTTCGTTTTTTATTGACTTGAAAAGTTTCATTTTTTTTGAAAACCAATCCATCAATAGTTTCAAAAGATTCGTTTTTTTCTAATGTATTCAAAAGTTCTAAAAGCGTTATTTCGCCTTCACCTTGAATAATAAAATCGGCTCCTTTTGTTAAATATTCCTCATAATGGTCGGTCGAATCGGAACTGCAAACAACAATAATACAATTATTTCTTTTTCCTATTTTAATCATTTCAAAACAGGCTTCACGCATTTTGGTCAAGCACATTTTGGTCAAATAATTAAAACCATCGTCGTAAATAACCAAATAATTTGGTTTGTTTTTTTCTATAACGGGTTCAATTTCAAACGGATTATCTCGCAAATTGGTGTCGAATAAATCGACTTCATAACCATTTTTTCGCAATAAAGAAGCAGCATATAAAGTGCCTAACGGAGGAAATGGCATTTTGTTTTTCCACTGTTTTGCGTCTAGTTTGTAATAATACGAATGCGAGAAAAGTATTTTAGACATGCTCTTTTTGTAATTGTATATTAAAATTGCTTAGTACTTCTTCTATTTTAGAATTCAAAGCCAAAAGCACTTTTTTTTGAAAATTAGATGGATGGTGTTTCGAAATATTTTTGGTTGATTTCAAAGCAATCTCAAAATCTTTTTCAGTTAAATAATCAAATTTGGATTTCCATTTTTGTAGTGTAATTTTCTTAAAAGTAAAGTCAAAATAATTACCAATTTTTGTATCAAAAATAAATTCTAAAACTTCGGTTAACATTGGTTTTTTTGTATCCAAAACAGCATTTGTATCTGGATAAAATTTCGAAAAATAACCAGAAACCCATTTATTTTTAATGTAAAATTGTTCAAAAATTACCTTTCCTTGCATTGGAATTAGAGTTTTTAATTCGGTTGCTGTAAAACGATTTTTTTCTTCAATTTCTAATTGATTTTCAGAAATAAAATATCCCAAACAAAAATATTTTCGAGAATTAAGTAGAAAAACCTTTTTGTAAAGCATCAATAATGTTCTACAAATCCAGAGTTTATTGTGTTTTGTAATCACAAAAAAATCGATGTCACTTTCATTATCATAATATCCTTTAGATAATGAACCCGAAACTCCAACTGCTTTTACATAAGGAAATTTAGCTATAAAACTAGCTTTTTGATTGGCTTTTATAAGCATTTTTGATGCGTGAAGATTTCCTTTTAATCTTTTGCTAACACTTTCTAAATCATTAGCATAAACATAAAAATCATCAACTTTAGTCAGAATTTTTTCTGAAATTAAATTTGACAATTCAATAATTGTATCATCAATATTTACGTTATTCGTGTAACCGTGAATTTCCTCCAAGGTTAATGGATATCTAAAAATAGAAAAGTACAATATTGTTTTAAGTGATTGCAAATGTTTAATTTTTATAAATTTATAATATTTATGTATTTGACTTACTAAAACATTAGTTAAAAAATAAAATACATATTAATGCGCTTCCAGCCAATTTTTACCCATTCCTATTTCAACATCCAGCGGAACATCCATTTTGAATGCGTTTTCCATTTCAAATTTTATCATAGGCTGAATTTTTTCTAATTCGTCGTTATGAACATCAAAAACCAATTCATCGTGAACTTGCAAAAGCATTTTAGATTTCCAACCCGAACCGTCGGGATTCGTCACGCTCAATTTTTTATGAATATTTATCATTGCGATTTTGATAATATCTGCCGCTGAGCCTTGAATTGGTGCGTTTACAGCATTGCGTTCTGCACCGCTTTTTACCATCATATTGGCAGAATTAATGTCCTTTAAATATCGGCGGCGACCGAGAACAGTTTGCACAAATCCATTTTCACGAGCAAAATCAACTTGACCCGACATGTATGCTTTTAACTTTGGATAAGTGGCATAGTAAGCATCAATTAATTCGGCAGCTTCTTTTCTAGAAAGTGCTGTTTGATTCGAAAGTCCAAACGCAGAAACGCCATAAATTATTCCAAAATTAACCGTTTTGGCATTGCTTCTTTGTTCTTTAGTAACTTGTTCTAACGGAACATTAAAAACTTTTGCAGCTGTACTTTTGTGAATGTCTTCGTTATTTTTAAATGCTAAAATCATATTCTCTTCTCCAGAGAGTGCTGCAATTATTCGCAACTCTATTTGAGAATAATCCGCAGAAACCAAGGTGTGATTTTCATCTCGAGCAATAAATGCTTTACGGATCAATCGACCACGTTCGGTTCGAATGGGAATGTTTTGTAAATTCGGATTATTAGAACTCAAGCGACCTGTTGCCGCAACAGTTTGCATATAATCGGTGTGAACACGACCCGTTTTTGCATCGACTTGGTTGGGCAAAGCATCAATATAAGTGCTTTGCAATTTGACCATTTGTCGCCAATCTTGAATGTCTTTTACAATCGGATTGTCGTTTGCTAAATAACTCAAAACCTCTTCGCCAGTAGCATATTGTCCCGTTTTGGTCTTTTTTTGTTTCGTTCCGCCAATTTTTAATTTCTCAAATAATACATCGCCCAATTGTTTTGGAGAAGCCAAATTAAATTTTTCTCCAGCAGTTTCGTATATTTTTTGCTCTAAAGCATTGCTTTCTATAGCCATTTCGATTGACATTGATTTTAAAAACGGCACATCGAGGTTGATTCCTTCCATTTCCATAGATGCTAAAACTGGAATTAACGGAAGTTCGATTTCATCAAATAGTTTTTTGGTTTCGGCTTTGTCTAAAATAGGATCGAAATTTTGTTTCAATTGATAGGTTATATCTGCATCTTCGACTGCATATTCTTTGATTTCTTCTAGTGAAACGTCACGCATTGATTTTTGACCTTTTCCTTTTTTTCCAATTAAAGTTTCGATAGATTTTGGCGAATATTTTAAATAAGTTTCAGACAATACATCCATATTATGTCGCATATCTGGGTTTATCAAATAATGAGCAATCATAGTATCGAATAATTTACCTTTTATGACAACTCCATAATTCGAAAGTATTTTTAAATCATATTTGATGTTTTGACCAATTTTTTCGATGTTTTCATTTTCGAAAAATGGTTTAAATTTATCAATTAAAATTTGTGCTTCGTCTTGATTTTCTGGAAACGGAACGTAAAAACCTTTCCCTTTTTCATAACTAAAAGACATTCCAACTAATTCGGCATTTAAAGCATCGATTCCAGTAGTTTCTGTATCAAAGCAAACCGAAGTTTGATTTTGTAGATTTTGCAAAAGCAATTTCAAACCCAATTCGCCTTGAATTGTTTGATAAGAATGTTCAGTGTTTTCTAATGTTGCAAGCCCCATCCCAGCCTTCCCCAAAGGGGAAGGAGCTGAGCTCGAATCTTCATAAAACCCAAATAAATCGAATTGTTCATCATTGGTTTTCTTGGCAGGAGTTTTTTTTGTTGTAGTGTTTCCACTTTCGGCTCCCTCTCCTTCGGAGAGGGTTGGGGTGAGGTAAAGTTTATCAAATTGCGTTTTCATTTGTCTAAATTCTAATTCTAGAAACAAAGCATCAGTTTTTTCAACATCGGGTTGAGACAATTCGTAATCTTTTTCATTGAAAGTTACTGGACAATCAAGCAAAATTGTTGCTAATTTTTTTGACAAAATTCCTTTTTCTTTATTGGCTTCGATTTTAACTTTTAATGCACCTTTTAACTTATCGGTATTTGCCAAAAGGTTTTCCATTGATCCAAATTCTTTCAATAATTTTTTGGCTGTAACTTCGCCAACGCCTGGTAATCCTGGAATATTATCCGCAGCATCACCCATCATTCCAAGAAAATCGATTACTTGTTCAGGTCGTTCGATTTCGAATTTTTTCAAAACCTCTGGAATTCCCCAAATTTCGATGTCGTTGCCCATTCTGGCTGGTTTGTACATAAAAATATTTTCGGAAACCAACTGCGCAAAATCTTTATCAGGCGTGACCATAAAAACCTGATAATTTTCTTTTTCAGCTTGTTTGGCAATTGTTCCAATTAAATCATCGGCCTCGAAACCAGCAACTTCTATAATCGGAATGTGCATGGCACGTAAAATTGCTTGTATATAAGGTACAGCAATTTTTATAGCTTCGGGCGTTTCGTCTCGATGTGCTTTATATTCTTTGTACATTTCATAACGATAATCGCTGCCACCTTTGTCGAAAGCAACTGCCAAATGATCAGGTTTATCGCGTTTGATAACGTCCATCAAGGCATTCATAAAACCCATAATGGCAGATGTGTCCATTCCAGTCGAAGTGATTCTTGGATTTTTTATAAAAGCAAAATAGCCACGAAAAATAAGTGCGTAGGCATCGAGAAGGTAAAGGCGTTTTTGAGACATTTTTAGTAAATTGAATTTAATTTGTAAAAATATATAATTCAATTTACTTTATTGTTGTTTTTAATATCTAGTTGTAAAATTTCACTAAAATGAATTTTTGGATTTAACCTAAACTAACTCTTATTTTGGCTAAAGTCAAAAAAAATCAAATATCATTTTACCTTAGATTAAAACCAATTGAAAATGAATAATAAAAATGCTAATAACTGTAAAATTTCACAACATTATTAATCAAATTCTGAGGTAAAAAATAATTTTACATTTGGATATTTGCTTTGCGTCATTTGAATCGTAAAGTCAGAATCAGCAAGAAAAACCAATTGACCGTATTTATCGTGTGCCAAAAACTTTTGTTTTATGCGACGAAATTCTTTGAATTCCTCACTCTTTGCATCATCAGGTTTTACCCAACAAGCTTTATGAACAGGGAAATTTTCGTAAGAACATTTTGCACCATATTCGTGTTCCAATCGGTATTGAATAACTTCGTATTGCAAAGCTCCTACGGTTCCGATAATTTTTCTATTATTTAAGTCTAATGTAAAAAGTTGCGCAACACCTTCGTCCATTAACTGGTCGATTCCTTTGTCTAACTGTTTGGCTTTCATTGGATCGGCATTGTTAATATACCTAAAATGCTCCGGAGAAAAACTCGGAATTCCTTTGAAACTTGTAATTTCTCCCTCGGTTAATGTATCGCCAATTTTGAAATTTCCAGTATCATGCAAACCAACTATATCTCCAGGATAAGAAATATCAACAATTTCTTTTTTCTCGGCAAAAAAAGCATTTGGACTCGAAAATTTTAGGTTTTTATTTTGACGAACGTGCAAATAAGGTTTGTTTCGCTCGAAAGTTCCAGATACAATTTTAATAAACGCCAAACGATCACGGTGTTTTGGATCCATATTGGCGTGAATTTTGAAAACGAAACCTGTCATTTTTTCTTCTTTCGGATCGATTAATCTTGTTTCTGATTCTTTTGGTCTTGGCGATGGTGCAATTTCTACGAAACAGTCAAGAAGTTCTCGAACTCCAAAATTGTTTAAAGCCGAACCAAAAAACACAGGTTGCAATTTTCCGTCAAGATAATCTTGACGATCAAATTTAGGATACACTTCTGTAATCAATTCAAGGTTTTCACGAAGATCGTCGGCTGGTTTTTGACCGATAATTTTTTCAAGTTCAGGGTTTTGAACATCAGAAATTTCGACAACATCGTCAATATTTTTTCGGCTGTCGCTACTAAAAAGGTTAATGTTTTTCTCCCAAATATTATAAATTCCTTTAAAATCATAACCCATTCCGATTGGAAAACTCATTGGCGTTACGTGAAGTCCAAGTTTTTGCTCGACTTCGTCCATTAAATCGAAAGCATCTTTTCCTTCGCGATCTAATTTATTGATAAAAACCAAAATCGGAATTTTTCGCATTCTGCAAACGGCAACTAGTTTTTCGGTTTGTTCTTCGACACCTTTTGCAACGTCAATAACAACAATTACACTATCTACGGCGGTTAATGTTCTAAAAGTATCTTCAGCAAAATCTTTATGACCTGGCGTATCTAGAATATTTATTTTTTTGTCTTTGTAATTGAATGCCAAAACCGATGTCGAAACCGAAATTCCACGTTGGCGTTCGATTTCCATAAAATCGGAAGTTGCACCTTTTTTGATTTTATTGTTTTTTACAGCTCCAGCTTCCTGAATTGCACCTCCAAAAAGCAATAATTTTTCGGTCAATGTTGTTTTACCTGCATCGGGGTGCGAGATGATTCCGAATGTTCTGCGTCGATTTAATTCTTCTAAAAAAGTCATATTTTTTGTAAATGGTCTGCAAAAATACTATTTAAATGACAATTAAAAATTAAAATAGATAAATTCGTGTCGACTCAAAGCATTTATTTTGTGTCTGCTAATAATTTTTTGTTAATAGTCAAACTCATACTTGCATAATGCGTTTGAATTGTTATTTTTGTGAATTGTTAAAAATAATCAGTTTTTAGAACTGAAATTTAAAATTTATACCTTAATATATACTAACAGAAATTTTTTGAAGAATGAAAATTAAACAGTTTTTTTTGACCCTTTTCTTAGTTTTGAATTTTGTGACTTTTGCTCAAAAAAGCTCAAAAGATGTTTTGTTTACAATTGGCGACAAACCTTACTACACTGACGAATTTAAAAGAGTTTACAATAAAAATATCGATTTGGTAAAAGACGAATCTCAAAAAGATTTGACTCAATATTTAGAACTTTTTATTGGATATAAATTAAAAGTCAATAAAGCAAACGATTTAGGTTTGCAAAAAAACGAAAAATATACAAGCGAATTAAAAGGTTATAGAGCGCAACTTTCTAAGAATTATTTTACGGATTCGAAAGTTACAGATGCTTTGGTTAACGAAGGATACGAACGTTCTTTGAAGGAAGTTAGAGCTTCGCATATTTTGATTAATTGTGACGAAAATGCAAGTCCAGCGGATACTTTAGTTGCATTTAATAAAGCCAAAGACATTCGTGAAAGAGCAAATAAGGGTGAAGATTTCGGGAAATTGGCTCAAGAATTTTCTCAAGATCCATCGGCAAAAGATAACAAAGGCGATTTAGGATATTTCTCTGCATTTAGAATGGTTTATGCTTTTGAAAATGCAGCTTTTAAAACTGCTAAAGGCAATGTTTCTAACCCAATTAGAACACGTTTTGGATATCATTTAATTAAAGTAATTGACAATCGTGACAATCGTGGAGAAGTTACAGTTGCTCATATTATGGTTATGAAACCTACAATTGATACAAAAGAAACACAAGAAAAAGCTGAAGCTACTATAAATGATATTTACAAAAAATTTCAGGCTGGCGAAAAGTTTGATGCTCTTGCAAAATTATATTCAGAAGACAAAGCATCGGCTCCAAAAGGTGGTGTTTTAAATAAATTTGGTTCAGGTCAATTGAGTTCGATGGAATTCGAAGATGCTGCTTTTTCTTTAACTAAAGAAAGTCCAGTTTCTAAACCTATAAAATCGGCTTTTGGTTGGCATATTGTTCAATTAATCGAGAAACATTTACCAAAATCAATGGCAGATTCTAAGAAAGAATTAGAAGAAAAAATTGGTAAAGATGAGCGTTCTAGATTGGTTACTGCATCTTTAAACGAAAAGTTAAGAAAAAAGTACACAATCAAAAAAGATGCTAAAGCTTTCGCAAATGTTCAAAAAACAGTAACCGATGCTTTTTATGACAGCAAATGGGAATTGCCAACTAACATTAAAGATTTCTCAGGAAATTTAGTTTCAGTTCAAGAAAGTAATAATTCGCAAGAATCGTTTTTGAATTATGTGAAAGATCAACAAAAATCTGGAATCAAGTTGAAACCAGTAACTAAATTGGTCGATAAATTATACAAATCATTCGAAGACGAAAAAGTAAATAATTACTATAATGACAATTTAGAAAAAGAATTTCCTGAATTTGCAAATGTAATGGACGAATACCGAGATGGTTTGTTATTATTTGATTTAATGGAAAAAGAAATCTGGGAAAAATCTAAAACTGACACAATTGGTTTAAAAAAATTCTATGATATTAACAAAGATAAATACAATTGGAAAACACGTTTGGACATAACAGTTGCTTCGTCAACCAAAGAATCGGTTGTGAAAGAAGCAATGAAAATGTTGAAAGAAAACGCAACTCCTGAGGCTATTAAAGAAAAATTAAATACCAAAGAAAAAATTGATGTAATGTCAAGCAAAGGTGTTTATGAAGAAGGAAATGACGCTATTCCGAAAGGAACAAAAATGCAAACTGGAGTTTCAGAAATAACTAAACAAGGCGAATATTATTTTGTTTCATTAGTAAATAAAGTTTTACCAGCAGGAAATAAAACGATTGAAGAATGCAAAGGAAAAGCTATTAACGATTACCAACAAGATTTAGAAGCCAACTGGGTTTCGAATCTAAAAAAAGATTATACTGTTAAAGTAAATCAAGACGTTTTTGAGAAAATCAAAAAAGAAATTACCCAAAAAAAATAAAATGAAATATTTTAAAAATAATTTTTTCCAAACATTATTAGTTTTCTTATTCTCTGTTGCTTTTGCAAATGGTCAAGAAGTTGTTAAAGACACAGTAAAACCAAAACCACTTATAGGAAGACAAAAAATTGATGGAATTATTGCATCAGTTGGTGATTATATTGTTTTAGATTCTGATATTGATAAGTCATTTATTGAGATTTCAAGCCAAGGAAATTCCATCAAAGATATTACCCGTTGTCAGATGTTAGGCAAACTTCTTGAAGATAAATTATATGCTCATCAAGCAATTCAGGACAGTATTGTTGTTTCTGATGCCGAAGTAAAATCGATGATGAACGAACGAATAGATTATATGTTGAAGGAAACGGGTTCGATGGAAAAAATCCTGAAATATTATAAAAAAGACAACGAAGAGGATTTTAAATCTTATTTTCTTGAAATTCTGAAAGAAAATAAATTAACTTCTGAAATGCAAAAGAAAATTGTTGATGCAGTAGAAATTACTCCTGAAGAAGTGAGAACTTTTTTTAAGAAAATACCAACTGCCGAATTGCCATTGTTTGGAGCTGAAATGGAAGTTGCACAAATTGTAATTACTCCAAAAGTAACGCAAGATGAAAAACAGAAAGTTATTGATAAATTAAACGGTTTTAAAACAGAAGTTCAAGGTGGCTCAAGCTTTTTTAGTAAAGCTGTCCTTTATTCTGAAGATCCAGGTTCAAGGTCTAATGGTGGTTTTTATAAAATGACAAGAAAAACTCCATTTGTAAAAGAATTTAAAGATGTGGCTTTTGCACTGGCAGAAGGCGAAATATCAGAACCTTTCGAAACCGATTTTGGGTATCATATAATATTGGTAGAGAAAATTAGAGGTCAAGAAGTTGATTTGCGTCATATTTTATTGGCTCCAAAAGTTACAACTGCATCTTTGACCGAAGCAAAAGAGAAAACTGAATTAATCAGAAAAAGAATTGTTGACAAAGAAATTTCGTTTGCAGATGCTGCAAGAACAATGTCTGACGAAAAAGAAACCAGAGCAAATGGTGGACAATTGGTAAATCCAAGAACTCAGGATACTCATTTTGAAATGACAAAAATGGATCCTGTTATGTATGCACAAGTTTCTACATTAAAGGACAACGAAATTACAAATGCTTTTGTAGATGAAGATCAAAAGCAAGTTAAACGTTATAAATTAATGGTTGTTACTAATAAAATTCCAGAACACATTGCTGATTATGCTAAAGATTATATCAAAATCAAAGAATTAGCTTTGAAAGAAAAGCAAATAAAAGCCATTGGAAAATGGACTGAAGAAAAAATAAAGGAAACCTATATTCAAATTAACACAGATTACAAAGGTTGTGAATTTGCTAATAAATGGGTTAAATAAGAAGTCTTTAATAATCAGTTTTAGGCATTCGGCTAAGATTGTTTAGTAAAAAAATTGAGTTTTTAAGTTTTTATTTTTCAGTAAAATCTGAAATCTAAAATCTGGAATCTAAAATCATAAATCGCAATGTCAGACGTAGCAGCAATAGAAAATTTAGTTCAAAAAAGATTAGAATTAAAAAAAGAAATTTCGAAAGTAATTGTCGGTCAAGAAGCCGTTGTTGATGAAATATTGTTAAGTATTTTTTCGGGTGGACACGCACTTTTGGTTGGTGTTCCTGGATTAGCCAAAACATTGATGGTCAACACAATTGCACAAGCATTAGGATTGGATTTTAAAAGAATTCAATTTACTCCAGATTTAATGCCATCGGACATTCTTGGTAGCGAGATTCTAGACGAAAACAGACAATTCAAATTCATAAAAGGACCAATATTTTCGAATATAATTCTTGCTGACGAGATCAACAGAACGCCACCAAAAACACAAGCTGCTTTGTTAGAAGCAATGCAAGAGCGTGCCATTACAATTGCTGGACATAACTACAAGTTAGATTTACCCTATTTTGTATTAGCAACTCAAAACCCAATTGAACAAGAAGGAACTTACCCGTTGCCAGAAGCACAATTAGACCGTTTTATGTTTTCTATAAAACTAGATTATCCAAGTTTTGCAGAAGAAGTCGATGTTGTAAAAAGTACAACTTCTGATAAACGAGTAACTGTTAATCCGTTATTTACAGCACAAGAAATTATCGATTTTCAGAACCTTATTCGTCGAATTCCTGTTGCTGATAATGTAATTGAATATGCAGTAACTTTGGTAAGCAAAACCAGACCAGAAAATAAATTATCAAACGAATTCATAAAAAATTATATCGATTGGGGCGCAGGACCAAGAGCATCTCAAAATCTGATTTTGGCTGCTAAAGCAAATGCGGCTTTCAACGGAAAATTCTCACCAGATATAGAAGATGTAAAAGCTGTTGCAACTGGAATTTTACGTCACAGAGTCGTTAAAAATTACAAAGCCGATGCCGAAGGAATTACAATTGAGGCGATTATTGCAAAGTTGATGTAGATTCAATAAAATATATTAAAATCTCGACTATTAAATTAGTTGGGATTTTTTGTTTAATATTACTCTTTAAAAACTTATAAAATGAAAAAAATTGCTTCAATTTTTATTGTAATCATATTGTATTCCTGTGCAACAAACCATTATAAATTTTCTGAAAAATCATATCGAAGTCAACTAAAAGTTTTTAAAGAAACTATTTCTAAAAACGATACAATTGGCATTAATTCGCAATGGATAAATACTGTAAACTTCAATCTAAGGAAACCGAATTTTGTGATTATTCACCATACGGCGCAAGATTCTTTGCAACAAACTATCAAAACTTTCACGTTACAAAAAACGCAAGTTAGTTCACATTATGTGATTGCAGATGACGGAAAAGTCATTCAAATGTTGAATGATTATCTACGAGCTTGGCACGCAGGCAATGCATCTTGGGGCAAAAACACAGACATTAATTCAGCATCAATCGGAATCGAACTTGATAATGATGGAATTGAACCTTTTTCGAAGCCACAAATTAAAAGCTTGATACATCTTTTAACGAGATTAAAAAAATTATACAACATTCCAACATTAAATTTTATTGGACATTTGGATATTGCACCATCTCGAAAAAACGATCCAAGTGTTTTGTTTCCTTGGAAAGAATTATCAGAAAATGGATTCGGAGTTTTTCCTGACGAAAATCTTATCGATGCTCCAAAAGATTTTAATTCAGAATTGGCTTTGCGATTAATAGGTTACAATACTAAAAATCTACCTGATGCAATTGTGGCTTTTAAGCGTCACTTTATGCCAACCGAAGTCAATGAAGTTCTTGATCAATTAGCAATGAATACTATATATAATGTTTATTTGAAACAATATTAAATTGAGTCTAAAGATTTGATTATTTATAAAGTTTACTTAAATTTAATTGTATTTTTAATGTTAATTTAATGAAATTCATTATTATTGTAGATTATATTAAAAACAAAATTTATATTTAATAATGGCAATAAATTTACAAAAAGGACAAAAAATTGATATCGGATTATCAAAAATTACAGTTGGTTTAGGTTGGGATCCAAACGAAGGAACAGGTTCAGATTTTGACTTAGATGCATCAGCAATAATGATTAATGACCAAAGAAAACTACTTGGCGAAGATTATTTTATATTCTACAATAATTTAAAATCACCAGACAATTCGTTAGAACATACAGGCGATGATCCAACTGGTGGCAATAGCGATGGCGATGATGATGAAGCTATAAAAGTTGATTTATCTAAAATTGACCCAAGAGTTTGCGAAATATTGTTTGTAGTAACGATAGAAGATTTCGAACGCAAAAAACAAAATTTTGGTCAAGTAAGAAATTCGTACATTAGAATTGTTGATGATGCATCTGGTCAAGAAATTGCAAAATATGAACTTGATGAAGATTTTTCTATTGAGACTGGAGTAGAATTCGGACGTTTATACAAACGTAACGACCAATGGAAATTTGAAGCATCTGGAATTGGCTATAAAGCAGATTTAGGTTTCTTTTTAGAAAAATATTTTTCGGGCGAAATTATCAAATAGGTTTTAATGAATTTAGAAATCAAACATTATTCGTTCGATCTTTGGTTGACCTTAATTAAATCAAATCCAATTTTCAAGAAAAAAAGAGCAATCTATTTTTATGAAAATTATAATATAAATAATGAAAGTTTAGAATTTGTAGAAAAAGCATTTCGAAATGTAGATTTAATGTGTAATGCAATTAACGAAAAAACTGGAGGAAATGTCGATTCTGAAGAAATGTATTTGATGGTAATTTATCAAATAAATAATTCTAATAATTTTTTTAATGATTTGAATTTGAGTAAATTGTATTCAAAAATGGAAGTGTTGTTTTTTAAATATGCACCAATTTTATTCGACGAAAATACAATTATTGTTTTAGATAATTTAAAAGAAAATAGTGATAATTCGTTAAATATTTTAAGCAATACAGCGTTTATAAAAGGTTCAACATTAAAACAGTTATTAGACAAATTAAATATTTCTAAATATTTTGATTTTCAAATTTATTCAGACGAAGTAGGTTTTTCTAAGCCAAATACTAAAATGTTTGATTTACTTTTAGAAAAAATAAAAACTCATAGAAAAGATATTGTTTTATCAAAACAACAAATAATGCATATTGGCGACAATGAAATTGCTGATATTGAAGGTGCAAAAACTGCGGGATTACAAACATTTTTAATCAACAGCAATAATAAAAACATTTTAAATATTCTAGATTAATGCAAACACGATATTCTTTACATAAAATAGATAATACAGATAGCTTTGGTTTTAATCCAAGTGATTACAGCAAATTTAAATATGGCGATGATAAAATCTCGGAACAATTTGGACATGATTTAGCCAAAGGATTTATTCAAGAAATTTTAATAAAAACCAAGATTAGCAAACAAATTGTAGTTATTTCTAGCCCATATTCGTTTATTCCGACGGCTACTTTTGCAATGAAAAATTATTTTGTTTACGAATTAAACAAATGGTTGTCCGAAAATAATTTGCCAGTTGTTCAAGAAACTAAAATTCATAGAACAATTACTTATAAAGAAGATTATGGAGAATTAAGTGCCGAAGACCGAATGAAATTAATCAGTAACGATCATTTTCATATCGATAAATCTTTTCTAGACAACAAAACTCTGATTTTTCTTGACGATATTAGAATAACAGGTAGTCACGAACGAATGATTACCAAAATGATCGAAGAATTTGAAATTCCAAATGACACTTACCTTCTCTATTTTGCAGAATTAACTAATGAATTTATAAATCCAAATTTTGAAAATTATTTGAATTATTATCAAATAAAATCTATATTTGATTTGCAAAAAATCATCGAAAGTAACAGATTCGAAATCAATACTCGAATCGTAAAATATTTATTAAATTATGATTCGAATGCTTTCAAAATATTCATTCAAATTCAAACCAATAAATTTAATTCGTTATTAAATAATATGGCTCTTGGAAACAGTTATCATACAATTGACGAATATCAAAAAAACATGAATATTCTAAAAAATCACATTAAAACTAAAAATAATTTAAAAAAAATCAAATAATAAATTTCAATAATTTAAAAAAAATCAATCATGGCTATTAATTTACAAAAAGGACAAAGAGAAAACATCAATGCACCAAGATTTACAATTGGTTTGGGTTGGGATACAAATGCAAGCAGCACAGGAGTAGATTTTGATTTAGACGCATCAGTTTTTATTCTAGCAGATAATAAAAAAATTGTCACCGATTCGCATTTTGTATTTTATAATAATTTGAAATCTCCAGATGGATCAGTAGAACATACTGGCGATAACTTAACTGGCGATGGTGATGGCGACGACGAACAAATCAAAATTGATTTGACTAAAATCGACGATAAATGCAAAGAAATTTGCATAGTTGTAACCATTCACGAATCGGATGTGAGAAAACAAAATTTTGGTCAAGTTCGAAATTCTTACATTAGAATTGTTGACGATAGCAATAACACTGAACTAGTAAAATACGAATTAGAAGAAGATTTCTCAATAGAAACTGCTGTAGAATTTGGACGAATTTATAACAAAGACGGACAATGGAAATTCGAAGCAATTGGTGCAGGAATGAAAGGTGGATTAGAAGATTACTTAACAAAATACAACTAATAAAATGGCAATTAATTTAGAAAAAGGACAACGTATAAATCTTGAAAAATCCAACGGTAGCAAACTTCAAAATATTTGTGTAGGTATAAATTGGGGTGCAATCGAGAAAAAAGGACTTTTCGGAACCAAAAAAGAAGCAGTAGATTTAGATGCTAGTTGTGCCATTTATGACGAAAATAAAAATAAAATTGACTCAATAAATTTCAGAAAACTAAATTCTAATGATGGGTCAATAAAACACAGTGGCGATGATTTAACTGGCGATTTAAACGGCGATGACGGACTTGACAATGAAGTGATTACAGTAGATTTATCAAGAGTTTCGGCTAATGCAAGTTATATTGCTTTTTTTGTAAACAGTTTTCAAGGTCAAGATTTCAAAGATATTCCGTTTGCATCTATCCGAATTTACGAAGGAACTCCAACAAGAGTTACAGAGGAATTTGCTAGATACGACATTGCAAACGACAAGAATTTTGCAGGAAACGTTACGATGGTTTTAGGAGTTTTTTATAAAAAAAATGGCGAATGGAAGTTTAATGCAGTTGGTGTACCAACTCAGGATAAAGTAATCGAACAAACAGAGATTACAATCCAACAAAATCATTTATAATAAAAAATTATGACAGATAACCAATTAGTAACTCAGCCAAATAATGGGTTAATTGATAAAGATGGAAATGTAAATTTAGCAACAATTTCTGAATCAGAATTAGCGAATTTTAAATCAATATCTAATCAGTTGAACGAGAACGATGCCAATTCTATATTGAATTATGGTGCAGAAATTCAAAACTCAATTGCCAAACAAAGCGATACTTTTTTAACAAATGTAAGAACGTATAATTCTGGTGAAGTAGGTTCGTTAATAAACGATTTGTTGACCGAATTGAATTATGTAGACATTGATCAATTGGATCAAAGTCCATTTAAGAAGTTTTTGTCTAAAGTTCCATTATTGAATAAATTGGTTGTCGATGTAAAAAAATTATTTCAACAATACGATAAAATTACTGTCAATATTGATAAAATAAGCAATAAAGTCAAAGCTGGAATGATCAATTCTGTCAAAGACAATAGTGCTTTGCAAACTATGTTTGATGGAAATGTTGGTCTTATTAAAGAAATGGAAAACCACATTGTTGGCGGACAAATCAGGTTTAAAGAATTGAGTGACGAACTTGTGTTGATGGAAACCAATAGTAGTCAACATCAAGATTATCAAATTTCTGACAAGAGAAACTTTATCAATCGACTGGACAAGCGTTTGGCTGATATGAAAATTGTTCGTTTTATAATGTTGCAATCGCTGGCGCAAATTCGTGTTGTTCAAAACAACAATACATCAATTGCCGAAAAAGCACAGTCTATTTTGACCACAACAATGCCTGTTTGGAAAAACCAACTTACATTGGCAGTTGCTTTGCAAAGACAACGTCAAAACATTGAAGTACAGCGTAAAGTATCGGAAACAACCAATACAATTTTGCAGAAAAATGCCGAAATGTTGAAACAAAATAGCATTGAAGTTGCCAAAGAAAACGAAAATACAATCGTATCTTTCGAAACATTAAAAAACACAACAAAATCATTAATAGATACTTTAACCGAAGTAAAACAAATTCACGAAAAAGGAACACAAACCCGTCGTGAACTTGATGCTGGTTTGCAAAATCTTGAAATCGAACTAAAAAAGGGAGTTGTTAGTTAAGAACAAAATTGATAAATGAAAGAGGAAGAACACATATTTGTTCAAATAATAAAAGACAGCAATAAACGATTACTAACATTACAAATAGTGTCTAATTTTTTTAACAACAAAGATTTAATCAATGTTGTTATAAAAACAAAAATTATTCACAACCTTTTTCAGAAAAATCGTTCTTTAGATTGTAATAAATTAGAATTATTTCATTTGCAATTTACTGATAGTGTTTTAGAATTGTTTCAAAAATTAAAAAAAGCAAAAGAACAGCAATATCTTTTGGTTTCGGACGAGATACATATTAATGACGAAATAATATCTAAATTAAAAACAGAAGTTGGAAAATCTGATTTTCCAGAAAAATCGAAATTACACGCTCAAGAAATGTCCAAAAAAATTGGACAATTGTATCAAATGTTTGTTACAGATAAGTTAGAATTATTTAGTTGGAACGAAATTATGAGTTTCTCGAACAGCATTCATTCTAAATATTATAGAGAAATAAATATCGATCAATACGGACAATTTATGCTTGTTGACAGAAATGTTTACAAAAATAAAAAAGCAATTTTCGAAAAAAAATTATTAGGAAGATTAAATATCCTCCAATTTAGAATTAAATTTCTTTGCGGATTGGTTTGCAACCATCAAGTAATCGAAGTTTATGAATTTAGAGATTCTAATGATAAATTTATTTTTGTTGGAAACGATAAATCGTTCTATTTTTTAGAACCAGAAAACGCAAAAGGAATAGATTTATCGAAAAATAGTTCTACTAAAAATGAAGTGTTATTTGAGTTAAATTCTAAAAATACAAATTTAAAAACATCATTAGAAACCGTTAAAACAAGTCTTTCTGAAACTGTAAAAGAAGTTTTGAAAAATTATTTAGACAAAATTTCATCAACAAATTTCACTGACGATTTGCATAATGTTGACGAGCAAACCAATATTTTAAAAACAATGTTAAACATAAATATCAATTAAAAATGGCAATTAATTTAGAAAAAGGACAAAGACAAAGCATTGGCGCACCAAAATTTACAGTTGGTTTAGGTTGGGATAGCAATTCGAGTAGTACTGGTGAAGGTTTTGATTTAGATGCATCGGTTTTTTTGGTTGGAGCAAATGGTAAAATTCCTAGCGACAATCATTTTGTGTATTATAACAATTTGAAATCTCCAGACGGATCAGTGATTCATACTGGCGACAATTTAACTGGCGATGGCGATGGCGACGACGAAAAAATTCAAATAGATTTATCAAAAGCAGCAGCAGATATTAACGAAATTTCGTTTGTAGTAACCATTCATCACGCAGATACTAGAAAACAAAATTTCGGACAAATTAGAAATTCTTTCATCAGAATTTTAGACGAATCTAATGTAGAATTAGTAAAATACGAACTTGATGAAGATTTCTCAATAGAAACTGCAGTCGAATTTGGAAGAATTTACAAACGCAACGACGAGTGGAAATTTGAAGCAGTAGGAATAGGAATGAAAGGTGGATTACAAGATTATTTGAATAAATTTAACTAATAAAACTAATATTTAACCAACAAAAACTAAATAAATATGGCAATTAATTTAACCAAAGGTCAAAAAATAGATTTAAGAAAATCAACAGGAGAAACATTAACCAATTTTTGTATTGGAGTAAACTGGGGCGCAATCGAGAAAAAAGTATTATTCGGATTATCTAAACAAATTACCAATATAGATTTAGATTTAAGTTGTGTCTTAATTGACCACAACAATACAATTTGTGATCATTTATATTCTCCATTATACCGTCCAGAAGTGTTGCAACAATTTGGTTTACCAATGGGAAAACTATTAACTTCAGACAGCGCATTGAAACATACAGGCGATGATTTAGCTGGAGATACTGGAGGCGACGATGGTTTAGATAATGAAATTATTACAGTAGATTTATCAAAAATTAATTCGAATGTAAATCAAATATTTTTCTTTTTGAACAATGCTGGAAACGAAGATTTTTCTCAAATTCCGTATGCAAAAATCAGAATGTATGAAGGAACACCAACAAGAGTGGTTTCAGAATTTGCATCATACAATGTTTCTGCAGAAGCACAATATGTTGGCAAACGTTCAATTATTATGGCAAAATTATACAAACGCAACGACGAATGGAAATTTAGCGCAATTGGAGATCCAACTGATGATACATTTTTAGGTCAAACTATTCACAAAATTATGGCTTCTTATTTATAAGAAAATAAAAAATCCTGTAATTTCTAAATAGAATTTACAGGATTTAAAATATCATTTTCTTCAATATTTCCTCACAATTAAATTCAAAATAAAATGAGAAGATTACCCGTATATTTGTTATTAGATACTTCTGGATCAATGACAGGAGAACCAATTGAAGCCGTAAAAAACGGAGTTCAAATAATGATTAGTTCATTACGTCAAAATCCGCAAGCTATTGAAACTGCTTTTTTAAGTGTTATAACTTTTGATAGTGTTGCCCAGCAAATTATTCCGTTAACAGATTTAGCATCTTTTCAAATGGTCGATATTAAAGCTATTGGCGTTACTGCTCTTGGCGATGCATTGCGACTGGTTAGTCATAAAATTGATACCGAAGTTGCCAAAACAACAACAGAACAAAAAGGAGATTGGAAACCACTTGTTTTTATAATGACTGATGGAATCCCTACCGATGATTGGCAAAGTGCCTTGGCAGAATTCAAATCTAAAAAAGTTTCTTTTACAGTTGCTTGTGCTGCTGGTCCAGGAGCTGATACCAATATTTTAAAACAAATTACCGATAACGTTGTAAGTTTAGATAATGCAGACAGTGCAAGTATTGGTCAGTTTTTTCAATGGGTAACGGCATCAATTGGTGTAAGTTCAACCAAAGTTGATGATTCTGGAATTGAGTTAACAAACTTGAAAGATTTGCCACCGCCACCGTCAGAATTGAATATTGTGGTTTAATATATTTTTATTTTAGAATAAATAACTTTTTTGAATAAAAAATTATGAGAAGATTACCAGTATATTTTCTATTAGACACATCAGGTTCAATGTATGGCGAACCAATTCAAGCACTTAACAACGCTTTAAGTGGAATGATTAATACATTACGATCTGATGCACAAGCGCTTGATTCTCTATGGATTAGTATTGTAACATTCGATAGAGAAGTTCGTGAAATTGTTCCATTAACCGAGTTGGTTAATTTTCAATTACCCGAAATTACCTGTCCACAAAGTGGTCCGACCAACACTGGCGCAGGACTAGATTTTATTATCAAAAAAGTTAATGTCGATGTAATTAAAAGTACACCAAATCAAAAAGGAGATTGGAAACCACTTTTATTTGTTTTTACTGATGGAAAACCTTCTGATATACAATTTTATAGAGAAAAAATCCCACAAATAAAAGCATTGAATTTTGGATCGGTTGTTGGTTGTGCTGCAGGAAACATGGCCAATGACGACATGCTCAAAGAATTGACTGACAACGTGGTTCATTTAGATTCTGCTGATAGTTCAACATTAAAACAATTTTTTAAATGGGTTTCAGAAACCATAGAACAAGGAAGCAAAAGTCAAGGAACTGGAGAAAGTATGGAATTGCCTCCGCCACCAAGCGAAATAACAGTAGTAATATAAATAAACAATAAAATATGGAAGCATTAGGTACAATTATTTCAATTGTAATGCTAATAATACATTTAATTTCGAAATATGGAGGTTCAAGCGAGAGCAGCAGTAATTATAGCAATTCTTCTTATATTGAATCTGAAATAGTTTTATCTAAAAAAGAAAAATTAGAATTAATTTACGATAAAGATTTAACAAAATGTTTTCAATCGTCAATAGTTCCAAATTTCAATTTTAATGTAATTGAAAGTTTTTTTTCAGGAAAATATTTTAATTTTTTTAAAGTCGATGAAGTTATTAAAGTTAAAAACTGCGCTTATTTTATTGTACTTTTTCAAGAACAATATACATCTATTGACAGTTATAACAATAAAATTCAATCTACTAGAGTCAAAACAGTTTATCTTTCTGTAAATAATGTTTTTGCTAATAACAATATAATTATTTACGGATTAAATCATTTAGATCAAGAAACAAATCTAATGATTCAGAATATTTCTAAAGAATTAATGAACGAAATGTCAAAATGATTTTATTTTTAAAACTAGCCCTAAATATAAGTATAATTGGTTTGTTTTTATACTCCAAATTATTGCCATACAAAGACAAATTGAACCCTCAATACAAGAAAATTTTTGATTTTTTTAATTCGATTTTCTCTCCAATTTTCGATATTTTAAGATCATTTGCAAAACCATTTCAAGTTGGAATTGGTTTATCAATTGATATGACGCAAATTATATTATTGTTCATTTTATTACTAATCCTAAATTACTTTTAATATGAGAAGATTACCAATATATTTTTTAATTGACATTTCAGAATCGATGGTTGGTGAACCAATTCAGCAAGTTGAAGAGGGATTAGCAATGATTATTCAAGCATTAAAAACCGATCCTCACGCGCTAGAAACAGTTTTCGTATCGATTATTGTTTTTGCTGGTCAACCCAGAACATTAATGCCATTGCAAGAAATAGTGAGTTTTTATCCTCCAAAATTTCCAATTGGTAGCGGCACATCTTTGAGTAAAGGTTTAGGTCATTTAATGTTCGAACTTCGAAAAAACATAGTCAAAACAACTTATGAAGTCAAAGGCGACTGGAAACCAATTGTATTTTTATTTACCGATGGTGTTCCGACTGATGATACCAAAAGTGCCATTCAAGAATGGAAAGATAATTGGCAAAGAACTGCAAATTTAGTAGCCATTTCTTTTGGCGAAGAAACCGATACCAGACTTCTTGGCGAATTGACCGAGAATGTTTTGCATTTTAAAAACACCAATGTACAATCGTACAAAGAGTTTTTTAAATGGGTTACCGACTCAATAAAAACAAGCAGTGTTAGTGTCGAAAATAGTTCGACAGGTTTCGAATTGGCTAAACTAGATGGCGATACTTTATCTAAAATAGATTTAACAAAACCATTACCAAGCAAGATTTATGTAGATGATAATTTTGTTGTCCTTAACGGTAAATGCCAAAATACTAAACGACCTTATTTAATGAAATACCGAAAATCGATTTCGCAATCAATTTATGCTGGAGTCGAATTAGGTTCTAAAAATTACAGATTAGTTGGTGCTTATCAAGTTGATAATAATTATTTCGAATTGGCGGACAGTGCTAATTTTTCGGCACAAATTAATAGCGAAGAGTTAATTGGTTCGCCAACATGCCCGTGTTGTGGCAATCAAGTAGCATTTGCGGTTTGTCTTTGTGGAAAAATACATTGCATTGGCGAAGAGCAAATTAGTACATGTCCATGGTGTGGAAATCAAGGAACTTATGGTTATGGCGAAGGCGGATTTGATGTAAATCGAACCCAAGGATAAACAATGAAAGAAACTTTAAAATATATTGAATCCTTTTTGACTATGCACAAATTCAAGATTAATGCTAATAAAACGAATCTTTTTAACGATTTTGTTTCTGATCCAGAAAACATCGATGCCGTTAAAGAAATTCAAGAAAATCAAAAAAAAATGTTAGATAAATGGACTTTAAAAAATCGTGTCGATGATATTGTTCAACAATATGTAACCTTGCCAAATGCAACAGTCAACAAAAAATACGAATCAAAAATAGATTTTATAAAATTGGGTTGGAACGATATTGTTTTTTCTGAATTTACAAATTTAGAACCATCAGGATTAAATTATGACAGTTCAGAAGAAATTATTACAGGAAATCCATTTACAAGTGGCGATTTAAAAACTAATTTTTTGTTTCGTTTGGAAGGAGAATCAGACGATTCTGTTTTACACGAAAAACCGATGACAATAATTATAAATCCCGACCCAAAATCATTATGGAAAAATATTGATAGTGATAAAAATGATGTTTTCTGGAAAGAAGATAATGTTGCTGAAGTTGGTAAATTTTTAGATAAAAAAATAGTAATTTCGTCAAAAAGAGGTCGTAGTCACGCTAATGTTGGCTCATTTAGAGATGACGATTACAAATTCGAAAATTTTTCAGAAACTGGATGGAGTATTTTAGCAGTTTCCGATGGAGCTGGTTCAGCATCAGAATCTCGTCAAGGTTCTAAGTTGGCTTGTGAATGGGTTATTTCTTATTTTCAAGAAAATTTCACAACAGATTTTCTAAAAGATTTTGACGAAACTTTATTGAAACACAATACCAATCCTGATGCAGATTCTCAAAAAAAAATAAGTCTTTTTGTATATAATAATTTATCTAAAGCGGCACATTTTGTTCATAAAAAATTAGAAGAATTTGCATTAAAAAATTACAAAGAACTCAAAGATTTTCATTCGACATTAATATTTGCGTTAGTAAAAAAATATCATTTTGGTTATGCGATTCTAACTTTTGGAGTTGGCGATTGCCCAATTGGATTAATGAATAAAGACAAATCCGAAATCAAATTAATGAATTGGCTCGATGTCGGAGAATTTGGTGGCGGAACTCGATTTATAACCATGCCAGAAATTTTTCAAAGCGATAAATTCTCTACAAGATTTGGTTTTAAATTGATTCAAGATTTTTCTTATTTGATGTTAATGACAGACGGAATTTATGATCCAAAATTTGTTGTAGAAGCAAACTTGGAAAAAATAGAAAGCTGGAACGAGTTTCTAGAAGATTTAAAAGGTAAAAATGATGACAATATTGCTGTTGATTTTAGTTATCAAAACCTAGAAATTGCCAACCAACTTTCTAATTGGATGGATTTTTGGAATCCAGGAAATCACGACGACAGAACGCTAGCAATTATATATTAATGAAAACGATAACCGTAAAATCTATAAACGACACCACAAAATCCTATCAATATATTGATAATGGCGAACCAATGCGTGGTGGCGTAAAAGATGTATATTTTAGCCCTGATAGAAAATATGTTGTAGCGCTTTTTAGAGAAAAACTCGATTTCAATCAAAAGGAAAGATTACAAAAAATAACCAATAAGTATTTACCACAAATTCAAAATGGTGATGCAGGCGATTATTATCTAAACGAAGTGTATCGTTGGCCAACCGATGTTATAGAACACAATGGTTTGACGGGAATTATTGTGCCAATATATAATTCAAAATTTTTCTTTAAAAAAGGAAATGAAACAGGAGATTTAATTCAAGGAAAAGAAAAAAACGGAAAATGGTTTGCTGGTCCAAAATTCAGAAACCCGATGTTTCCTTTGCGTTTAGCAAAATCAGAATTGGGCGATTGGTTGAGTTATTTTCAAGTTTGCGTAAATTTAACCCGTGGCGTAAAGAAAATGCACGCAATGGGTTTGGCACATTCTGACTTGTCGTACAACAATGTTTTAATCGATCCAGTAGAAAAATCAGCCTGTATGATTGACCTCGACGGATTGGTTGTGCCAGGATTATTTCAAGCTGAGGTTATTGGAACAGCCGAATTTATAGCTCCAGAAGTGCTTTCTACAAAACATTTAAGTAAAACCGATCCAAATAGAAAATTACCTAACAGATTGACCGATTTGCATGCTTTGCCAATCTTGATTTATATGTTTTTGTTGCACAGACATCCGTTAAAAGGAGGAAAAGTACACGATTTAGATACCGAAAAAGACGATTTATTATCAATGGGCGAAAAGGCATTATTTATAGAACACCCAATCGATAAAACCAATGTTCCAAAATTAAATCAAGTTTCTAAATGGGATTTGCCTTGGGCGGACATAAATAAATTGCCCTATTCTATAACTGGACCGTATTTAAAAGAATTGTTCGACAAGGTTTTTATTGATGGTTTGCACAATCCAATGCAACGGCCAACAGCAGAACAATGGGAAATGGCGCTGCTAAAAACTACCGATTTGATGCAACAATGTATGAATACGTATTGCGAACAAAAATGGTATGTTTTTGACAATAAAAACACACCAAAATGTCCATTTTGCGGAACAAGTCATAAAGGAACTTTGCCAGTATTAGATTTATATTTTCAGTTTAAAGAATCGGTTTGGAAACCAGAAAACCATAGACTAATGGTTTATAACAACCAATACTTGTTTCAATGGCATGTAAATCGTAATATTGCACGAAATGAAAAAATAACAAATGAGCAAAAAATTCCAGTGGGCTATTTTACTTTTCATAATGATAAATGGGTTTTAGTCAATCAAAAATTGACTTCACTTAAAGATTTAACCGACGATGTCGAAGTTCCAATAGGAGCAATGGTTGAATTAACAGATGGAAAAAAACTTTTGCTTTCTAAAGAAGAAGGCGGTAGAGTAGTAGTAATTACTATGGCCAACAATAATAATAATAATTAATTTTTAATAAATAATAAAATGAACGATCACCCAATTTACGCAGAACATCCAGGTTTAATTGGCATTTTTGCCGTTGCAGTTTTAATTATGCTACTTTTAGATTTGGGAATATTCAATAAAAAAAGTCATACAGTTACCAATAAAGAAGCAATAAGTTGGTCAATAGTTTGGATTTCACTTTCAATGGCTTTTAGTGGATTGGTGTATTATTATGCTGGATCAGTTAAATTTTACGAATTTCAATCAGCTTATTGGATAGAAAAAGCACTTTCTGTCGACAATTTATTTGTATTTATTTTAGTTTTCAAATTTTTTGATGTCGAAAATCAAAACAAGCACAAAGTTTTATTTTGGGGAATAATTGGAGCCTTAGTTTTACGCGCAATTTTCATATTTTCTGGAGCATTTTTAATAGAATTGACCTACTTGAACAAAATTTTGAGTTATTTTGGAGCAGAAGGTTTCAAATATGATATCAATATAATAATGACGCTTTTTGGACTTTTCTTGGTTTATGCAGGAATAAAATCTTGGTCTGCAAGTGATGATGACGATGACGAAGATTATAATAATACTCGTGGAGCCAAATTAATTAGAAAAATGTTTAGTGTTACCGATAAATACCACGGAGACAAATTTTTTATAATCGAAAACGGAAAAAAATTAGCAACACCATTATTGGTAGTAGTTGCGGTAATCGAGTTTACCGATTTGCTTTTTGCAGTCGATTCCATTCCAGCAATTTTTGCGATTTCTAATGATCCATTTATCTTGTATACTTCAAATATATTTGCTATTTTAGGGTTAAGAGCCTTGTTTTTCTTGTTAGACAATTTCATTCATTTATTTAGCAAGTTGCCTTATGGATTGGCAGTTATATTATCATTTATTGGTATAAAAATGATAATTTCTCCGTTTTATCACATTGATTCATTGATTTCGTTAATGGTTATTGGCGGAGTATTGTTCATTTCTGTAGTGCTTTCTATAATGTATCCTGATAAAGATGTAGAGGTTAAAGAATAAACTTTAATTCTATACTTATAAATAAAAAAACTTAATTAATACTTGTGTATTAGTTAGGTTTTCTTGCTCATCATAATTTCGATGTTTCATTAATTAATCGAATTGGTTCATTATAAATTAGTTTCAAGAACATTACTTCAATAAACGAAGTGTATTTTTTATCGCCCGATTCATACCACCAAATCGATTCGTATTGTATGTTGTTTTTCTCCATTTTATTGAACCAAATTTTTTCGTTATTAACGATAATTTCCTTTGATTCGGTTATAATGTAACCATCTCCAGTCCAGCAAATTAATGGTTTATGAATTGGTGTTTTAATATAAATTAGTTTTTCAGAATCTTCTATTTTAAAAACTTCTTCGCTGAACCATTTTCCGTTTTTAATGTTGTATTTTGGATTCAAATTCAATAATAAATCATTGTTTTTTACTTTTTTCATTTCTAAACTAGTAATAAAAATAATAAAAAACACAAAAACAACTCCAAAAACATCTTTAATTTTCAAAAACTTAAATGAACTTATCCCGAAATGTTGGGACTTATGTTTTAAATCTGAAATATTTTTAATGATTTTAGGTTTGATGTATTTGATAATAAAAATCATTGGCAAAACTTGATAAAAAGCAAAACAAAGCAATCCAATCGAGTGATGCAAAGCGTTTTCTTGTGTGCAATTCAAAATTATTAAGGTTACAATTCTGAAATAATTCGAAATAATATTCAGAACTATAATTATTAAACAAAAACCAATAATCTGAAAAATACTAAAAAAACGTTGTTGTTTTCTTTCTTCTAATGTCAATAAAATTGCGCCAGTTAGCAATCCTGTTTTAAACATTGACAAACCCATACAAGCCGTGTCGATTGTGATTTTGGAGTTTTTAATAAAGAAATTTACGCCTTCAATTCGATCAATATGCAATAAGTTTCCTAAAGTGGCGTAAACGCCATAACACAAACTTTGCTTGATTTCTGATGTCAAATGTTCGAAAAATTTATTGAATATTGACGAAAATAATAAAATACAAATAAAAGCTATAAACGAAAATTTTCGAGTAAATCCGTAATAAATCAAACATATAAATAGTAATAAAGATAGAAAATGCAATGATTTGGTATGCAATCGATAACTCACGAATTCGAAAATTAAAATTAAAATTATCAATAAATAATTTACTTTTAAATCGGTTTTTCGGCTTCCAAAAATGAATAATAAAACTGAGAAAATTATGCCAAATAAATCAGAATCTAAACCAAATATAAAAATATTATAATTCATTACAAATAAACCAGTTATTGCAAGAATTATTATTTGAAGTTTGTAATCGATTAAGAAATTTTTCATTTGAAACATTTAGATTTTTTTAAACATATAAGTCAAATATGTTCATTTAAGTTGTAACTCTAAAATTAGTTAAGTGTTTATTAACGAGAAATATTATTTCTTTTTCAAGTTGATTTTACTCAATAGTGTAGGTTAAATAATCTTATTTGACTTATATGTTAAATTAAACTAAATTTTTTAAGCCACTTTTAGTTTTCGATAACAAATCAAAATCATTGTCAAGCCAATAATTATCAAAGCCCATTCGTGTGGTTCAGGAACTGCGCCGTGGCTATTAATTGATGCATTTCCTAAGGTGTCAACATTTTTTTCGATACCATTATTTTTATAATCTTCATCGGTTTCCAGAACAATTAATGACGAAATTGGTGTAACAATATTGGCGTCTTTTGCCAAATCGACATATTTATTTTGTGTCAACGAATCGTTTTGAATTGCAACTTGTTCTTCGAGAACTTTGCCAAAAGCATACATTCTATATATATGGTCAGAACCATTATTTTTAATAGTTGCATTGGCTTGATTTTGTTGAATAGCAATATTTGCAGGTTCGATATTTACAATATTTTCAGAAGTTTTTAATTCCAAAAATTGATTGTCGATAATTAAATTGATACAGTTCTTTAAATCACTTTTTATGTACGAAACATATTTTTGCTCTTTGATAGTTTGCCAAAACGGATTCAGATTTTCTGAAATATTAATGACTTTTAAGTTTTTTTGTTTGGTATTTAATTTCAGTTTTTTCAAGTATTCAGTATTTGCCAACTCTTCGAAATTTGCTGAAAAATTGGCACATTTTGTAATAACCAACGAGTTTTCCTTTAAATTATGAAATGGCAATAACGAATAAGTCAAACTTTCGAATTGTGCAAAAACATTTTCATAATTCGAAATATTTATTGCTTTTTTCTGATTGTTAATCCAAATAAAATATTTTTTATCTTTTTGATTTATGATAGTTTTTACTTCGTCTTTCGTCCAACTATTATTCAAATCCAGAACAATTTCACTTGGTGTGAATGCGATTTTTTGAGTTTGAATTTCGTTAATTTCATAAGCATTATTTTTCCAAACAAAAGCATTTGCATAAGCATCATTATTTATTGTCATTTCAACATTCCATTTGTCTAAACCTTCAGAATTATTGATGTAATAATTATTTATTAATTCGAAATCTTTACTTGGAGTAAATTTTTCATTACCATCCATTTGTATTCTTGAAATGGTTTTGGCATCGTTCATATTTGGACCTTTTATGTCAAGACTTTGATAAAACATTTTGTTATTTTCAACTTTTAAAGGCGTTGTAAAACCACATTTGAAAGTTCTTGGCAAATCGAAACTAATCGGGAAAACACGAACCACAACTTTGTTGCCTTCTTTCCATTGCATTAATGATGGATCTCGGGCTTCGACACCAACTATTTGTTTGTAAGCAGCTTGTGCTTTTTCTTTGGTGGTCAAAACTCCTTTTCGTTCAACGCCATTTACCCAAAGTGACAACGAGGTCGCCACCGAACCTTCTGGCAATTGAAACGAGTAAATGGCTTCTTTTTGTCCCCAAGATTTCTCTGCACAAGCAATGTCCATTGTTATTTCTGTGTATGCCAAACGATTATCGGCATAAATTTTCACATCTTCTTTGATGTTTTTGGTAATTAAATCTCGACCGCTCCACAATTGTTCCTCAGTTTCTAAACGTTTGTCAAAGTTCGATTTCAAGATATTTATGCGCTCATCATCGCTTAAAGCCAATCTGTTTAAAAACAAATAAGCAAGATTTATAAATGGATTGTGCGTTTTTCTTTCGTTGTACTGTTGCATATTTCCAAAAGTATCAAATCCTCTAAACTCGAAAAAATTATCAGTTGAAATATAAACAATATCTTTTTTGAGCAATATTTCGTTCAAGAAATTGGGTTGCAAATTTTGAGAAATTGTAATATAATTTGGTAAATCATTATCTATATTATCAAATGAATTGGTAATCGAATATTTTCCTATCTTGTTGCTTTCATCGTTTAATGAGATTGTAAAAGCTATAAAACCAATTATTGTTGCAACAATTCCTGCTGCAAATGGGAAAATATTTTTCTTGTTTTCGGAAAATATTTTATATAATGTTGTTGAATGACTTGCTAAAACAATCATTGGAGCCAATCCATAAAAACCTAATCCTAAAGCAATAGTACCAACAGCTGATATTGGTGCAAATGGCAATAAATAAACTACATAATAGACAATAAGTAATATAGAAAATCCGTTTATGAAGAACGATAAACCAGAAATAAAACGATTTTGGTTATAATTATAAATGACAAAATTCGAAAAGCAAAACAAAAATGTAGTAACATAAACCCAAATTGGCAAATTTTCGAATATATTGATAAAAACATTGGTCGAGAAGCAACCAATAAACCAATTCAGAAATAAAAATGGGAGTAAATGCAAATACTTTTGCTTGTTTTTGATAACATTAAAGGTTACAATTATTCCAAAAATAAACTCTATTGCAATATTAAAAAAGCATAAAAATTCGAGTTTGTCGCTGTCGTACTCGCTACCAACTAGCGAAATTGTAAGCATTATTGTGCTTAAAAATGTTACTACAAGACTTACTTTTACTAATGTTTTGTTTGTAAAAGCTTTAATTTCTTCGATGATTTTCATTTTATAATTTATTAAATTAAAAGTACTTTGAATTGCAAAGTTAATTGTTTTTTTAAATATTAGTTTATTTTTTTGATTTATTTTTAAAAAAATTCGATTTTCTTATAGATTTTAAAAACCAATAAGGAATAATTTATGTTTTATGACAATTTTGATAAAAAAAAATCTAGCAGTACGAAGTGGCTAGGCTGTGAAGAAAGGCAAAATCCGTTTCCGAAATATTGGGTTTTCTTGCGTGAGGGATAGAAGCAAAGTACCGAAGTACTGCGAATAGCCCGACAGCATTTAAAAAAAGGGCGACTCAATAATAACACAAGTAGCCCTTTTTTTAAATGGTGGCACGCCCGAATTAATATTAAATTTCAAATTTATTGCCGAATATCTATTTTAATCTAAATAAATCATCAATTTAATAATTTTTAAGTGCAAAATCTATGAATTCGCAAAATACAGCTTGTTTTTAAAGTTAATTGCAAAACACTTTCAAATCATACATCGTTTTCGTAAATTTGCATCACAAATAAAAAACAACTATTATGGCTTTTGATATTAAAATGATTGAAAAAGTGTACGCTAATATGGCTTCACGTGTTGATAAAGCACGTGAGTTGGTTGGTCGTCCACTTTCGCTTACCGAGAAAATATTATATTCTCATCTTTGGTCTCAAACGCCAGATGCAGTTTTCAAGCGTGGTGCCGATTATGTAGATTTTGCTCCAGATAGAGTTGCGTGTCAAGACGCGACGGCACAAATGGCCTTGTTGCAGTTTATGCATGCAGGTAAAAAAACAGTTGCGGTGCCAACAACGGTGCATTGTGATCACTTAATTCAAGCAAAATCGGGTGCAACCGAAGATTTAGCATTTGCTAACAAGCAATCCAAAGAAGTTTTTGATTTTCTTTCATCAGTATCTAATAAATACGGAATTGGTTTTTGGAAACCAGGTTCGGGAATCATACATCAAATTGTTCTCGAAAATTATGCATTTCCGGGTGGAATGATGATTGGAACAGACTCACACACTGTAAATGCTGGTGGTTTAGGAATGTTAGCCATTGGAGTTGGTGGAGCTGATGCTGTAGATGTAATGTCAGGAATGTCTTGGGAATTGAAATTTCCGAAACTTATTGGAGTAAAATTAACAGGAAAATTAAACGGTTGGTCGTCTCCAAAAGATGTTATTTTGAAAGTGGCCGATATTCTAACCGTAAAAGGAGGAACTGGAGCAGTTGTAGAATATTTTGGAGAAGGCGCAATTAATATGTCTTGTACTGGAAAAGGAACAATTTGTAATATGGGTGCCGAAATTGGTGCAACAACTTCAACTTTTGGATATGATGATTCGATGAGAAGGTATCTTACTGCAACAGGTCGCCAAGATGTTGTTGATGCTGCCGATAAAGTCGCCGATTATTTAACTGGCGATGCCGAAGTTTATGCCAATCCAGAACAATATTTTGACCAATTAATCGAAATCAATTTATCTGAATTAGA